>DBDN01000047.1:0-6415 GCA_002293615.1 Betaproteobacteria bacterium UBA931
TGCCAAAAGTATTGCCGGACATGATGAAAACACCGCCACCTAAAAATGTAAGAAGTCTAACAGAAGCGCCTTACGAGACCAAAATAACGTACTATCATGGCAGGGTTCGATGCGTCGGAGAGTGGCGATATTCGCGAAGATTTCCTCTGGGATGCCAAAGCCCAAACAATTTCGCTTAAGCCATATGCTGATTTTCCCTTTACAGCAACCGCCGCCGTATCACTGCCCACATCCGATCACCATCACTGATACTCAATACAATCAATCGTGCGGCACAATCTTCGGCAGGTTAAAATAAAATCGAGCGCCCTGACCGAGCGTACTCTCAACTCTCAACGCACTGCCATGTTGTTCAAGAATAACACGCACCAGCGTCAGCCCCATCACTAACCCTACTTCATGAGTTCCCTGTGCCGAATCCGGCAAACCCATCAATCTTTTTTGCGCTTCTTCACTAAGCCCGACACCTTCATCTTTAATCGACACTTGCCAATGTTCATCCTGGTCAAAAATACTGGTGGTCACCACACCTTGCTCATGACTGAACTTGATCGCGTTATGGATAAGGTTGGAAACGACACGGCCAAGCAAAGCTGCGTGCCCACGGGTATACGCCTCTTTTTCGTAATCGCGCTGAAAGGTAATTTTTCGCTCGCTGGCGATCGGCCATAAAGCATCCAGCGCTTCGTCGATTACGGCGGTTAATTCCACCTCTTTAAACGCCTCCGATGTTAATTGCTCGGCCTTGGCAAGCTGAACAAAATCGTCCGCAAGCGATGATGTTTTTCGGGCATATTGTGCAATTTTCTGGAAAATTTCCTCATCGTTTAACATGGATAAATGGCGGCGGCGCATCTCGATCATCGTTAAGATCGATGATTGCGGCGAGCGCATGTCGTGCGACAAGAAGTTTAAAAACACTTCCCGCTCTTGACGACCGTGTTCCAATTGTTGACGGGTATCGCGCAGCATTTCGATACTGCGCGATACGGGCTCAAATGATAATGCATGTCCTTCAATCGGTTTTAACGACAGTTTCTTGGCCTGTTTGAGCAACGCCTCGTTTTCCTGCTCGAGAAAACGCAGCGCACTAGCAAGACGGCGCCAGTTCCACAGCGGGTACGCTATGATCACGCAAATCAGAAACACTGAAGAAATCATCAGCAAGTGAAAATGAAGAAGCAGGAAATATGCGCCATAAAGACCCATCAGAATCATTAGCGCTACCAGTAATATGACCGTTCCGGGGCGGAAGCGTAAAAACGAAAGAAACAGTAATACCAGAGAAAACGTTATAACGCAGAGCAAGATAAACGGGGGTACGGTTTTAATATTGATCCCTGAGCGCAAGCTTTCAAAAATATGCATGGAGATTTCAACACCGGGCATAGGTCGCGAAAAACCGGAAACCGGTGTCGGATAATCATCGCCCAAACCAGTTGCCGTAATACCGACAAAAACAATTTTTCCCGCCACGACTTCATCGGGAATTTCGCCGGTTACCCAGCGCGCGTACGAATACGTTCGGTAATGCCCAGGCGCGCCGAAAAACGGGATATGAAACCAGTTTTGGCGTTGCCAATGTTTCTCGTCGCGCTTGAATCCGCCCGGCGCCGTTTCGCCCATATCCATGGCGAAGGTTTTGTCATTCTTTAATAGCTGTAACAGCGATAATGATGCATGCGGCCAGCGCGGCGACCCCAATCCTTCATAGAGATAGGTCGAACGGATCATTCCATCAAGATCCAGTTCGGAATGAACGTGACCGATTCCAGCCGCGGCCTCAAGCAAACGCGCTGTTGGGCCGCGTTCACGCGGCCCAACAGCGGTACTTTCATGAATCAACGGCAAAATAATACGGCCGTTTTGACGAATCGCGTCTGCCAACGACAGATCGGCAACTCTGTCGCGAAAGCTGGGTTCATTGAAGAGAATGTCAAATAATACTGCTTGTGTACCGGCTTCGGTAAGGCGGTTGATAGCACGCGCATGAATTTCCCGCGGCCAAGGCCATTGGCCGATCCGGGAAATACTTTCGTCGTCGATGGCAAGCAACACCATATCGTTAGGCGCCGGACGGGAAAACGCGCGCAGCGTCGTATCATAAATAATATTGTTAAGACGCCAGAACCATTGATTAAAAACTGCCAGAAAACAGAAAACGATCGCCGCCAAGAGAAGTGCCAGCCATTCGAAATACAGCGCAGAAGGTTCCGGAATACGCGGTAACTTGTGCGGCTCAGACATAACAACGGCTTCTCTGCTGTATCAACAAACCGCCAAGCCGATACCAAGCAACCCGAAACGCTCTACAGAAACGCAAAAGGCAATGCCAGCAACAACATCCACAGCGGCGAAGGCTCTTTTTTTGGAATATCGAATTTCTGGATATTGCCGTAAGTTCCTTCAATGCCTTTGCTGTTGATGGTGCGCACACGAACATAATACGTACCGCCTTCCGGTTTTGGTAAAACAATTTCCGGCGTTGTCGCCGTACCTTCATCAATCAACGTATTGTCATGAAACTCGGCGTCGCTCGCCAATTGCCAGTGGTAAACATCGCCGGGATTCCCTGGCCACACCAGCGTCAACGTTGTCTCATCGCCAAGATTAACTTCCGCTTCAGGACCTTGCGGTGGTGTAACGACAATAAAAGACGACCAGTCGCCAAACGGTCCTGTCTCGTTTTCGTTGTGCGTCGCAAGGCGCCAACGATAATTTCCAGACGCCGCCGTAAACGAATATTGGTTGGGCTGAAGGTCATTGATACGTGAAAACGCCATACCGTCCTTCTCGATATCGACCACATACGACTGCGCGGATTGTGGAACCGACCAGGAAAGCTGTACCGGCATATTCGCTGTCAAATGCTTCCCAGGAGGAGGCTCCAGTATAAACGGCGGTTCGGGGCGCGCGTCTAATTCAAAACTTCTTTGCGCATCACGGCCATTTAAGCCCGATTGAGAAATCGCCCGAGCACGCATGTAATAACGTCCATCATCAAGGGAGGCGATACGGATATCGGGCGATTCGTGAATAACCGTAGCGATAACATCACGAAATTCAGCATCGCGCGCAACGGAAACCCGATACGCTCCGGCCTGATCAATTTTTGGAAAAGAAAGTTCGACTGTTGTACGCGTAAACCTTTCGGCAACACCGGATAAATCCGGCTCCGGCAAAAGAATCTCCTGTGCTGCCGACCCTGCCGGTGTGATCACGATACCTTCGCCATTTTTGACACGATGCCGTTTTTTATCCGAAGAAAAAACGTCAACGTGGCCATCGACAACCTCCGTTGTTGCCGCTTCGCCTTTACCATACGCCGTCCGGAAGCGGGTACCGCGCACCGCTGTCGTTGCGGTCGGCGTACTGATCTCGAAACGTGCCCCCGGCTTTTGCGGCACGGCCTCAACTTCAACACGGCCGTCTTCAACCTCAAAGATAACCCGCTGGGCGCCCGTGGCAAATTTGCGCAAGTCATGAACGTGAACGGTGGAACCCGGTTCAACGATAACGATTGAACCATCATCAAGCGCAAGCGTCATAAAGCTGTCTTCACCGACAATAACCACTGCGTCCGTACCGAGCCGCTGCCCTTCTTTCAACACCGCGCCATCGCTCTCAGCATAACCGTTAATTTTCAGAACTTTGACCGAAGCCATGACTGAACTCACGCGGTTTTCCGGCAAATGCAATACCAGGCCGGGGCGTAACTTGTGAATATCAAGGCCAGGATTTAGTTTTTCAATCGCTCCCCAACGCGCATAACCACCCAAAAAGCGCTCGGAAATACTACTGATGGTATCGCCCGGTTGCACAACATAATCAATCGTTTGCGCATACGCATTGCTGGCCGAAAAGAATACGGCAATAACAGTAAATGCCAGCGAAACAAGGAAGTGTTTCATATCATCACATTTCAGAAGAATCGACCAATTCCAACCGGTAACCGTAATTGTAGATCGAAATCAAGCGAAAACCTTTTTCCGGCACCAGCTTGAGCTTACGGCGTAACCGGCTGACATGAGTGTCCAGCGTGCGCGAACTGTGCGAATCATCAATACCCCAGACTTCATGCAACACCTGAGCGCGCGGCACCAGCCTGCCCAAATTACGCAACAAAAACCATGCCAACTCGAATTCTTTCTGGGTAAGATCGATTATTTCACCGTCCATCGTGGCCACGTGCTCAAAACGATCAAGCATCAGCTCTCCCGCACGCAAAACAGGTTGCACGGCATTGGGAGACGCGCTCGGCTGACGACGCGTAACCGCCGCAATCCTAGCTAATAATTCTGCAGAACGAACCGGTTTGGTCAAATAGTCATCGGCACCGGCCATCAACGCATCGACGACGGATGTTTCGTCATCACGTTGTGAAATAAAAATCGCCGGTATCGGTTGCAACAGTTGTTCACGAATCCAATTCAATACTTCGCGTCCCGAAGCGCCCGGCGCCTGCCAATCAAGGAGCGCCAGGTCAAACGATCTTGCGCGCAACGCACTAATGGCATCATCCCCACGGACAAAAAGAACCGGTTCATGCCCGGCCTGCTCCAAAAGAGAAACAAGAGCATCGCCTTGAACGGCGTCATCTTCTAAAATTAAAACTCGCATTTTCTTACTCCAAGAATTAGAGGGTATCAACTTTTACACTTTCACCGCATCCATATTTGTTGTTATCTGTTCTTTTATAACCAGATCCCTATCGTTGGATCTTCATTCATTTCCAAAAGTATAACGGGGAGACGCTTATTTACGCAAAATAAAACCGTTGCCAAATGCCGACACATTGTAAAATATACCTTCAAAGCAATTGAAAACCGAAAAACAGCAACAAAAGCAATCGGTTATTTGCAATACGTCTGCTTTGGAAAGATTTTATTCTGTTGCCCTCCCTCCTACAATAAATTGATGTAGAATCCCACTTCATCACTAGATATTGTAGTTCACGACTATAAAAAAGAAATGTAATCCGTATGGAACGCGCTTTACTTCTTAATCGTGCTCCTGATGATGAATTCTTTGTTAAATAGAAGAAAGGGAAAGCCATGTCTGCTGTGTCGAATGCGTCGCCTGTATCGCCAACCGGTATTCTAGGAGAGTCCGTATTGTTACCGCGGCAGGTGATTAAACGAGACGGCAGCCGAGTTCCGTTCGACCTTCAGAAGATTACCGTCGCCATTGCCCAGGCCGGGCGTGCCACCGGGGAGTTTGACAGCAAAGAAGCGGCGATTCTCGCCTCACAGGTCGGCCGTGTGCTGGCGTACAAAGCCATTGATGGCGTCCCTTCCATTGAACTGATCCAAGACCGCGTAGAAGAAGCGCTGATCGCCGCCGGCTATTATGTCACGGCGCGTGCTTATATTGTTTACCGGGAAAAACACAAACAATTGCGTGACCAGCGCCGAACATTGATCAATGTTGAAAATGCCATCGAAGAATACCTTGATCAGCGTGATTGGCGCGTAAACGCGAATGCCAACCAAGGTTATTCGCTGGGCGGCCTGATTCTCAATGTTTCTGGAAAAGTAGTCGCCAATTATTGGCTTGATCATGTTTATGAACCGGAAATCGGTTTGGCGCATCGTGAAGGCGATGTACATATTCACGACCTCGATATGCTCGCCGGTTATTGCGCCGGTTGGTCGTTGCGCACGCTTTTATACGAGGGCTTGAACGGTGTGCCCGGAAAAGTGGAGGCCGCACCGCCAAAACACATGAGCAGCGCGGTCGGTCAGATTGTCAATTTCCTGGGTACGCTGCAAAACGAATGGGCGGGCGCCCAAGCATTTTCTTCTTTCGACACATACATGGCACCATTCATTCGCGCGGACAATATGCCGTACGACCAGGTGAAACAGTGCATCCAAGAGTTAATTTACAACTTGAACGTACCTTCGCGCTGGGGAACGCAGACGCCGTTTACCAACCTCACTTTCGACTGGATATGTCCGGAAGATTTGCGCGAACAAGTGCCGGTGATCGCAGGTGTAGAGCAAGATTTTACTTACGGCGAATTGCAGCGCGAAATGGATATGATTAATCGCGCTTATATCGAAGTGATGACCGAGGGCGACGCAAAAGGCCGTGTATTTACATTTCCCATTCCGACATACAACATCACGCCCGATTTTGACTGGGAACATCCAAATTGCGATCTGCTTTTTGAAATGACTGCAAAATACGGTTTGCCGTATTTTCAGAATTTTCTAAACTCCGAATTAAAACCAAACATGATCCGCTCAATGTGCTGCCGTTTGCAGCTTGACCTGCGTGAATTGCTGAAGCGCGGCAACGGTCTTTTCGGCAGCGCCGAGCAAACCGGTTCGGTCGGCGTGGTTACGGTCAATTGCGCGCGGTTAGGCTATTTATTTGCCGGCGATAAAGAAGGCTTATATGCTCGTCTCGA
>DBDN01000047.1:6431-13003 GCA_002293615.1 Betaproteobacteria bacterium UBA931
CTGATTGATCAGGGTTTATTTCCCTATACCAAACGTTATCTGGGTACGCTGCGCAACCATTTCTCAACATTGGGTATCAACGGCGTCAACGAAATGATCCGTAACTTCACCAATGACAAGGAAAATATCACCACCGAATTTGGCCACCAATTTGCCGAAGATCTGCTCAACCATCTGCGCGCCCGGATGATTGAGTTTCAGGAAGAAACCGGCCATTTGTACAACCTTGAGGCGACACCGGCGGAAGGCACGACATATCGCTTTGCCAAAGAAGATAAAAAACGCTTCCCGAATATTCTTCAGTCGGGAACGCCGGAAGCGCCATACTATACCAATTCAACGCAACTACCTGCCGGATTCACCGACGATCCATTCGAAGCGCTTATCCGCCAGGAAGCATTGCAAACCAAATATACCGGTGGCACCGTATTGCACCTGTACATGACTGAGCGCATTTCCAGTGCAAACGCTTGCCGAGAACTGGTACGCCGTTCGCTTGAGCGTTTCCGTCTCCCGTACATCACGGTAACACCAACTTTCTCGATTTGCCCGATACACGGCTATATCGCCGGCGAACATGAGTTCTGTCCGAAGTGTGATGAAATTCTACTAACGCAGAAAAAACTTGAAGCGGAAAGCTTTAATATGGCTTAACCTTTTAAAAAGAAGGAGGGTGTTATGGCAGGCTGGTATGAACTCAAGAAAAGTAAAAACGATCAATATTATTTTGATTTAAAATCAGGAAACGCTGAAGTTATTCTGACCAGTGAAATGTATGAATCACGCGCTTCCGCGGAAAATGGCATTCGCTCGGTACAGGAAAACAGTCCGCTTGAAGAGCGCTATGAGCGTAAAGAAGCCAGTAACGGCAAATTCCGTTTCAACCTGAAAGCGGCCAATCATCAGATTATCGGCGTCTCTCAAATGTACACCACCGAACAGGCACGCGATAAAGGCATTNNGGCGAGCCAATGGCCCTTCACTCACCATCAAAGATCTGACGTCCGCTTGATCACGAAAGTACCCAAGCAATACCAGACAGGAATATTTTTTATAAGGAGATATAAAAATGAATGCACGTAAAACTGATATTTCGGCAACTACCGCCATCGCGCTGAGTGCTGATGAGCGCCAACGTTGTGAAGTATGGACACGCGTGATGGGTTATCATCGCCCGGTATCATCATTCAATATTGGTAAAAAAAGCGAGCATCGCGAACGCTGTTTTTTCCGTGAGTCGCGCATAAAATAATTCACCAGCAAGTTAGTAGCCAGCTTTTCTGCTTGTAGTAATGCGTAAGCGGAGGAGCTGGTGTTCTGTGTGTTATATATAAAACGAGAAAATGGCGCAATCTTGTTCAGAATCCTCTCCCAGCGCCAATGCACTGCGTATCGGCGGCCTGGTACCGTTCACGGCAACCGACTATCCTGATTTGCTTTCCGCCGTTATCTTTTGCCAAGGTTGCCCGTGGCGCTGCGCCTATTGCCATAACCCGCATCTCATTCCGGCGCACGGCGAATCGTCGTTACCGTGGCCAGATATCCATCAGTGGCTGGCAACCCGGCAAGAATTGCTGGACGGCGTCGTCTTTTCCGGCGGAGAGCCAACGGCGCAGGCTGCGTTGTTGGCGGCGGTACAGCAAGTCAAGCAATTGGGCTTCAAAATCGGGCTGCATACAGGCGGCGCTTACCCGCGTCGCCTGCAAAAACTGTTGCCCTACCTTGACTGGGTTGGGCTTGACATCAAAGCCACCCGCCAACATTATCCGGCGATTACTTACACGGCCGAAAGCGGCGATCCGGCGTTTGAATCTTTGGCGCTGCTTCAAGAAGCAAATATCTGCTTTGAAATTCGTACTACGGTACACAACGCATTAACACCGGAAAAAGAACTGCTGCGGTTAGCTCAGGAGCTTAAAGATGCCGGTGTCCAAAAATGGACGTTGCAATCGTTCCGTGGCAACGGTTGCGATAATAACGACCTGATATTGTCAATGGGGAATTCGATACTCAATGAACCACTGCTTAGCCGGCTGCGTAGTCTTATTGGTGATATTATCGTGCGCTGACAAAAAATTTATTAAATCATACAACAACCGCCGGCCTGAAATATACTTCGCTTCAAACTGACAATCCGATCCCTTTTAACAAAACCGCTCCATGCAATTATTTGGGGAAAGCTGCCCGCGGGCTTCGATATTTTTTCAATCCATGGCTTGTGCCCCAATAATACGCGTTTGTATCACCCCATAAACATACGGCAACGTTCTCCGGCAATGGAAAACCAGGCAGCCTCATGCACGGTTGACGTCGGTTTTTTGAAAGCTTGTATGACCATCATCCGCTCAATCGTCCCATGAGCTATGCTTTGATATGAGCCAATTCCAACGATGCGGCAATACGGGTATAAGCATTGCCTTCGGATGAAAACAATAACTCGCCGTGAAAAACATCGCGGCCGTCGTATGATGATGCTTGCGCCGGTGTGCTAAGTAAAATAACCAACAAAATTAAAATGATGCCGGTAATAATTCCGACGCCCGTCGCCATTGCGATAAACCGCAATAAATCACGGGAACGGGCCGATGATTCAAACATGGTATTTTGATGAGCAGACATAAGCGTTCTCCTTGATAAATAGGGCTCTTACCCATTAGCGCAAAAGAAACAGGCTGTTCGATACATGCTTCTGCTCATTTCGTGATGAATTATGGCAAACTGATGACCGCATATTTCCCCGCTATCGGAAATGAAACGCCTGCGTTATAGTGCCAACATCGCACCTGAGAAAAATCCCATGAGCCGACACATTGCATTGATCGAAGACGAACCCGCATTGCGCGATAATTGTGCTGATGCGCTGCGCCGCCAGGGATATAAGGTTTCCACACACAGCAGCCGTGCCGACGCGCTGGCCGCTTTTGCCACGCGTTTGCCCGACCTGGCGCTGATTGACATCGGGTTGGGAGACGATGTTGATGGAGGGTTTACTTTGTGCCGCGAGTTACGGGCGCGTTCCGAACGGCTTCCCATCATTTTTCTCTCGGCGCGTGACAGCGATTTCGATATCGTCGCCGGGTTGCGTATGGGTGCCGATGATTATGTAACCAAGGATGTCAGTCTGCCACATCTCATTGCCCGTATTGCCACTTTGTTTCGACGTGCTGATCTGGCGTCATCTCCGCCCGAGGTCGATGATGTTTTGGCGCGTGGCGCACTGCGTCTTGACTTGCCGCGTTTGACCGCACACTGGAACGATCAACCCGTACCGCTCACCATTACCGAATTCTGGATGGTACATACTTTGGCGCGCCATCCCGGCCATGTCAAAGACCGTGCCAGTTTGATGAAGGATGCGCGTATTTATGTTGATGAGGCCACTATTACTTCACACATCAAACGGATCCGACGAAAGTTTCTTGCGGCGGATGAAAAATTCGACCATATCGTGACCGTTTACGGCATGGGCTACCGATGGAACCCTCGGGAAAGTTAAAACGCAGGCCACGCCGTTTTGGTATCCGCGCGCAGGTGCTGCTGGTCCTATCAATATTATTGGCGCTGCCATGGCTCGGTTATAAATACTTAAGCGAAACCGACCGCTTTTTGCGCAACGGGCAGGAGCGGGCATTACGCATCACCGCCCAGGCTGTCGCTACGGCGCTTTATCAACGCCCCGATGTTTTCGCCAGCGAAGAAGGTTTATTGCCGTTGCCTCAGGCACAACAACAGCCCGACCATGAAAATACCCACAACCTTTTTTACGTCGATGAACCAACACAACTTCCAACGCAACCTCTGGTGACCATCCCCCCGCTTTCAGGAACTTCCTCACGGCAAAGCGTCGCCATACCAAGTACCCGTGAACAACTGGAAAAAACATTGGCGCCCATCGTACCCGCCAATGTCCGCCTATGGGTGGTCAATCGCCACCATCACGTGCTGGTGCGCATCGGTTCACTGCATCGCATGATTGATGAAACGCCGCCGCCCCGATTTTTCTGGCAACAACCATGGCCATGGATGAACGAGCACATATTCGCGCCGCTTTATATGCGCTTGACGCAACAGCCGACCGAGGATTTTCTTGATGACCCGTCGGAGGCATATCACGCCATGGTCAGAGATGTCGACACCGCGCTTACCGGTATTTCCTCGCTAAGCCGTCGCCCTACTGAAGACGGGATAGCAGTGGTGACCATGGCGGCAATGCCGATCTGGAGCGATAACGTCGTCGTCGGTGTTGTGATTGCCGAAGAAACCACCAACGGCATTCTTGCGGCGAAAAACGCAGCCTTCGAGCGACTGTTTCCGTTGCTGATTGCCGTCGTACTTTTGATTGCCACCGTGATTGTCGCCTATGCGACTTGGTTATCCAGCCGCATTCGCTTGCTACGCAATGAAGTCGAGCACGCTGTGGACGCCCGCGGACGAATCAAACAGATCGAAACCAGCGCCAATGTCGGTGACGAAATCGGTGATTTATCGCGCAGTTTTACCGAAGTGCTGTCGCGCCTTGAAGAAGCCGCTGTCTATCGCGAACAGATTGCCGGGCGGCTATCGCATGAATTACGTACGCCGATTGCCGTAGTTCGTTCATCGCTGGAAAATCTGCGCGCACCGCTGTCCGAAAAAGAACAGCAAACTTATCTCGAACGCGCACAAGGCGGGTTGGCGCGCTTGTCGCATATTCTGGCACGGATGACCGAAGCCTCGCGGCTGGAGCAAAGCATCATCGATGCCGATCGTGCCCATGTCAATTTAGCCATGTTGCTGACCAGCAGTATTGAGGGCTATCGACAAGCCTATCCGGGGCGCCGTTTTGATTTACGTTTGCCTGAGAATGCCGAGCCTACGTTATACGAAAAATATGTCGCGCCCGATTTGCTCGTGCAAATGCTCGACAAGCTGATTGCCAACGCCAATGACTTCGGGCTACCCGACACGACGGTGAGTGTTTCTTTACAATTTTCCGGTAACGAAGCCATTTTACATGTAGGCAATGAAGGTTCGTTGCCTCCGGAAAGCGACACCGCGCAACTTTTTGAACCGATGGTGTCAAGACGCTCCGGCAAACGAAGCGAAACGCCGCATTTGGGCTTGGGCTTATACGTGGTACGCCTGATTGCCGAATTTCACAACGGCAAAGCTTATATGGAGAAGCGTAATGACGGGTTAGGCACAGTCGTCACGGTGCATATCAAAGACGCGCCAAGATCATAACAATCACGCCTGCTTTTCCCGCCGATTTGGCCTGCGCTTGACCCGCAACATTTGCTCAAGCGCATCGCCCAAACCCGGCGCTTCGACATCGATCATGATCCACTTGCCGTCGTGGTACGTGGTGCTCTCATCGTATTTGCGGCAAATGCTTTCGGGAAACTGCGCGCGTTGTTGCTCAAACGCTTCACGCTCGGCCTTCCCGTAAATCACCATGAAGCCGAAGCTTCCTTCTCGAACATAAAGCGCGCACAGCGTTTTGCCGCCGCGCCGAAACTTAAGTTCATGTAACCCTGCTTTACCGGCTTTGCCCCAAAGCTCATCCATCTCGTAATGTTGTCGGATGTGCGCAGTAATATCTTGCCATGCGGCGAAGGCTTTTTTACCAAGCAGTTTTTCTAACGTCTTGTTATCCGGAACGATTTCTGTCATCCATATCTCCTGGTATCCGTTCTTTTAGTCACTAACGATAAAATTATTTTTCAAAAGACCTCATGGAACAATTCGCTTCCAAGCCTTAACTGCTCAGGCAACCGGCCCCCCTATTGACACATCGCGGCAAAAACCGGCGCGATACTTCTGCCAAAGCCCGTCAGCGAAGATTCAACTTTGGGCGGTACCACCGGAAGCACTTCCCAACGCATCATGCCACCTGCTTCCAATTCGCGCAATTGTTGCGTCAACGTTTTTGCGGTCGCGCAAAAAACTCCCTGACACAACTGCGAAAACCGCAACGCGCCGCTCATGAGCTTCCATAAAATTAACGACTTATATTTGCCACCGATTAAATGGATGGTGGTTTCGACCGAGCACAACCGCTCCGCCGCCGAGCAACAAGGCAATTCGGGCCGATTTGAGGTGCCAATTCATCTTCGCTCACGCATCTTCACGCGCAGCAGCCGGTTGTCGATATTGCTGTACAACACATGTAGTGTGTAGTCGTCAAAATGCCAGACAGCGTGGCCGGTCAACGCGGAGTCGGCTTGCTGAACCGGAGCAACGGAAATTTTCTGAAACAGGATTTCCGGGCTGTCCTCAAAATCGAGTCCCTGTGGCAATTCACCAGCCCAACCAGTCGACTCCATGTCGCGGTTGCGGTGCAGCGTCATGGATCGAAATATCGGGCCACTGCGACTCTTGGCAAAGTACAACGTCGCACCATGAGTTTGAGTCAGATCGATTTCTCCGTCCTCCCGAGCTGCTTGATAGTCATCGTCGGCAAGCGGTTCCGGCCACAGCGCCAGAAACTCGGGCGATCCGGTCGTAAAGCCAAAGGCTTTTGCCAGTTGGCCGATTTCTGGACATGTCACTGCTTCTTGTCGTGGAATCGGCGCGGCGAGCATACGGCAGGC
>DBDN01000047.1:13018-23152 GCA_002293615.1 Betaproteobacteria bacterium UBA931
ACATCCCAGGTATCGCTTCGGTAGGCATGCCGCGTCGTCTCATAGGCGGCAAGTTTTACGCGGGCAAGCTCGCGGCTGTCGGCAAATGTCAATCCGAACGGCAATTCTCCCGTAAACGGTTGAACGTCGTCGAAACCCGAGTAGAAATATGCTTGACAGAGCAGTAGTTCGCCGCGCCCCCATCTAAAACGGTTGTTGGCGGCTTGGTATTCGGAATCGACGAATCCCAGTTCAATACCTTTCCGACGAACGAGAACCCAGTCGTAGTAACTGGCCTGGCCATCATCCGGAAGTCGTGGGCGACGCAATGTATTCAGAGCCGAAAAAAGCACAGTCACTTGCCCGGTGTCGGCAGGCGTGCCAAAAAGTGTGATGATGTCGTCAGCTAGCATATCTACGAATTCTCTCGTGTTGCGAGCATTGGCAGCCCCCTGAACATTGACTGCAACAATAAATATCCCTCGCTATCCAGGGGTACGACCCACTCGAACTTCGGCCTATGAATACTGAATGGCAGGCGCTGTTTTGCATCCACATCACTCGACGGGCAATTGTATGCCGAAGATAATCATGTCATCCGTGTCACCAAATCTTGCAAACACACAATAGGTTTCGAAATCCCAACGTACTTGCCGCAATCTGAGATTATCCCGTGCAGGTGCTCCAAGCCGGTCGATCAGCTTTTGTTTAGATGCGCCAAATGTTACACCTAACGGCAGCGGGCCTGTGTAAGGGGCGAAATCATCTGTTTCAACGCCGTAAAAGCGAACATTGGACAGCACAAGCGCCCCTTCGGGATACTCTCTCGTCTGGACATCCAAGGCGTCGGCATCCCGAAATGTTGCCTCGATGCCGGACTCCTTATTTGAAACGGTCACGGTAATATCGCCTCGTTTCAGCTTCGGAACTGCGGTAATATTAAAATCCGACAGGAATTGAGCAATCTCAGGTTCGCCAAAATAGCGTCCAAGTAAGTTCACTAAATCATTCATATCAGTCATAAAACCACTCACTTCACGTTATTCAGAATCCCGGATAATGCCTCGTCAAACGCCTTGTTGTCCATACGCATGATCTTGGCGGAGGCTTTTTGATACGCCTTCTTGCAGCCACCGTCAGCATCGTATTCGTCAATCTGTTTCAACATCGATTCAACATCCCGACGTGCAGCTCCCGCCAAATCCTTTGCATCTTGAGGTGCCAGCGCCACATTTTTGGTCCCATAGGTTGGGCTTACGTCGATGTGAGCCTGCCTTGGAATTGCAATCGAACTGCCCCAGTTATCAATTGCTTTTTGCTGGGCCGGGCTAAGTTCCGCGCCATCATTCAGGGATCTCGCCCGTTCCTTCAGCGCCGCCTTGGACGGAATATGATCCCGGTCGAACTTACCGCCTCCCGTCTTCTTCTTCAAGTCCCCGTACTTACCGTACTCGCCGCACTTGAGCTTCTTCTTCGCCTTACTCTTCCCCCCATTCTTACCCTTGCCCTTGGCCTTGCCGGCTTCTGATAAATTTTCTTTCACGACGCCCGCAAATATCTTTCCTCAAAGAACGGCCTGACACAGCAATGTGTAATATAATAAAATTAAAGCATCTTTAACTTTATTAAGAAAATCGAGAATGTCTAACCAATACGAACTTTTTATAAAAACATTTAAACCTTCGGAAGATTTAATAAAACCTAAAAATGCAACGATCAAGCAATTTGAAAAAATATTGCCCAAAAAACTTATTGAATTCTGGAAAGAATATGGATTCGGAAATTACGCCGATGGACTAATAAAAGTAATAAATCCAGCAGATTATGCGGATTCATTATATGAATGGCTCGGCGGAGAAGACGAATCGAAATTGCCGATTGCTATGACAGCATTTGGAGACATTTTCTATTATCGGAAATTGACCGACACCGATGAAGACGTTAGTTTTCTCGACATTCACCATAGACAAATAGACGTGTGCATATGGAGTTTGAATGACTTTTTCAATTCTTTTATTGTCGATAAGGACGCTATAGAAGAATACTTGAAGAAAAAATTGTTTGAAAGAGCATCAAAGGAAAAAGGCAGTATAAATTATGATGAAATTTATTACTTTATACCTGCACTAGCGATAGGCGGCAGCGAGGATATCAAGCACATAGATAAGGGAATAGCAACAGTACATCAATCACTTTTGTTCCAAATGGGAATGTAGTTAAAATGAAAGATATATACAGCGTTTATGGCAGAAAGAAAACAAGCTAAGAGAAATTAAAATGTATAGTAACGAACAAACTAAAAATAACTCAAAGGAAACATAAAAGGAAAAAATATGAATATCGTTGAAAACTATATAGTAGGACTTAAAAAAGCATATTTTGATAATGGAGATAAAGAAGCTTGGGAACATTTTGAAAAAATCAAATATGGCGCAAATAAAGAAGACATTGCAAAACTTAAAGAGATTTATCCAGACACCCCAAAAGCATTGATTAACTTACTTGAATATGTGGATGGAACATATTATAGAGAGTATGAAGGTGAAAAGATTACTTTTTACTTTCTTGGTTCAGATATTGAAGAGNNATCTTTTATCATCTAAAGCAATTATTGAACATAAAAAGATCGACATCTTTTATTGTGATGAAGTATTTTTTTACGATAAAATTAATACTCTAAGCGAATATGAAAAAACTATAGGTGTATCAATAGATGATAGAATTACCAACAAAGCAGATAATCTCAAATGGCTTCATTTCTCAGATTGTATGAATAATGGCGGAACATCACAACTATTTATAGACNNTTCAAAAAAAGGTAAAGTTGGTCAAATAGTAAGATTTTTGCATGACCCAGATGAGTTTGCTGTAATTGCAGATAGCTTTGAAGACTATTTAAAAATGCTGATTGATAATAACTATGATTTTATTGATGGAAGCTAATTATTTTAAAAATAATTATTATCACAATGATCTTATTGTGACAAAAGAGGAAATTGATAAATATTTTGAAAAATAATAGAGTACGGCGTATAACAGCAGGTCTTTATGTGTTCCGCGCCATTCGGGCGCTCTAGGGCTCTGCCTGTCAATTTGGGATGGTAATTGACGTGTTTTGATGCAGGTTTCCATGGTTTTTAGTATGCGATGTGCCCGAAATCTCCATAACAGAGCCATTATTTGTTTGGTTAATATGATGTATATCAATCGGTTTCCCATCGTACCCTGTCGGCGCTAGTCCCACTCTCCGGACATTGCTGCGAAAACGGTGGGGCGGGAGAAAAAACCAGGCCATTGGTTAAAAAATAGACAGGCTTGGGATTGGGAAGGGGGTTAATGAACAACTTGATATTCAATAAAATGAATCTATTGAATTGCCGGGTTAATATTCAGATAATCCTTAAGAGCATAATTCGGCAAGAAAATCATTAAAATTATCCGTAACCTTTCTCATGTATTTATAAGAGCACGTCTCAATATCTGGCTCCTCATCCCATGGCCAGTGGTAAACACTTCCAACATCATCAACTGGTATCTTTCAGGAAACCGGGTATCAAAAAAGTGCATTCTTGCACCTAAAATATATACAGCTACAATGTGTCTGCTCCCGCTTTCTGTCAAGATAAGCACTCATGCGAAAAGCAACCTTTGATATCGTCGGTATGACTTGCTCGGCCTGTGCCGGTCGGGTGGATAAAGCCGTATCCGCTTTGACAGGCGTGCGTGAAGTCAGCGTGAATCTGCTGAAAAACAGTATGAAAGTTTCGTTTGATGAAACCGCTTTAACAGAAAAAGACATCATTGCCGCTGTCGAAAAAACGGGTTATGGCGCTTTACCTCACGATGCACAAACAAGAAGCGTACACAACACCATTCCGGCCAGAGACACCATGGAAAGCCGCGCATTAAGGCGTCGTTTGGTAGTTTCTTTTTTATGCACCATCCCTCTTTTTTATCTGGCGATGGGGCACATGATCGGATTGCCTTTGCCCGGCTTTTTACTGGGCACGAAAAACGCTGTAGCAAATGCGTTCACACAATTTTTATTGGCCGTGCCGGTTATTTTTATCAACCGTAAATATTATCAGGTTGGTTTCAAGGCATTGTTTTCCGGCGCGCCCAATATGGACTCGTTGATTGCGCTCGGTTCTGGCGCTGCGGTGGGGTTTGGCACTTATGCGATTTACCGGATGGCTTTTGCGCTAGGCACTGCCGATATGGAAACCGTGCAGCATTTTTCTGAAAATCTGTATTTTGAATCGGCCGCGATGATTCTGACGCTGATCACACTGGGAAAATATTTTGAGGCACGCGCCAAAGGAAAAACCACCGATGCCATCGCCAAGCTCATGACGCTGGCACCAAAAACGGCAACGATTCTTCGCGACGACAATGAATATGTCGTACCGCGCGAAGAGGTGTGCGTCGGCGATATTCTTGTAATCAAAGCGGGCGAAAGCGTTCCTGTGGATGGCGTGATCGGCGAAGGTGTCGGTTTCCTCGACGAATCCATGTTGACCGGTGAAAACCTGCCGCTGGAAAAGCGGGCAGGCGATTCGGTAACAGGTGCTTCCATCAATCGATCCGGTCATTTTACAATGCGCGCTACCCGTATCGGCGACGACACCACATTAGCGCAGATTATCCGGCTGGTGGATGACGCCACGTCATCGAAAGCGCCCATCGCCCGTTTGGCGGACAAAATCAGCGGCATCTTTGTGCCGATCGTGATCATTATCGCGCTGACGGCAATAGTTTTCTGGTTGGCGCTCGGTTACGACATGGAATTTGCTTTATCCATCGGCATTTCGGTACTGGTAATTTCCTGCCCATGCGCGCTGGGATTGGCCACACCCACATCCATTATGGTCGGCACTGGTCGCGGCGCGGCTGCGGGCATTTTATTCAAATCCGCAGAAGCCATTGAAACAACGGGCGCGATCGATACTGTTGTGCTCGACAAAACCGGCACTGTCACGGAAGGCCGACCGGTAGTGACCGATATCATCCCTGCCCATAACAGCAATGAAAAAGAATTGCTCTCATTGGCGGCATCGCTGGAAAAGCTCTCCGAACATCCTTTGGGTGCCGCCATTGTGCAGGAAGCGGAAATACGTGGTGTGGCTTATCAAAGAGCACAACATTTCATGCAAATACCCGGGCAGGGCATTACCGGGGTCATCGATGGTGTTCGTTGCTCGGTCGGCAATACATCCTTGCTCAATACCGAAAAAGTGGCAAACACGTTTGCCGTATATGGCGAAGCCCTAGCCAAAGACGGCAAAACCCCGCTGTATGTCGTCCGTGATCACATTTTGCTCGGCGTCATCGCCGTCGGCGACACAATCAAGAAAAACAGCCGTCACGCCGTCAACGCGTTGCAACATATGGGCATCGATGTGATGATGATCACGGGTGACCATGCGCAAACCGCAGAGGCCATCCGTCGTCAAATCGGCGTTGAAAAAGTCTTTGCCGAAGTATTGCCTCAGGATAAGGAGCATGAAATCCGTTCCTTGCAGGCGCGCGATAAAAAAGTGGCGATGGTCGGCGACGGTATTAACGATGCGCCGGCTTTGGCGCGCGCCGACGTCGGTATTGCGATCGGCGCGGGTACCGATATTGCCATTGAATCCGCCGATATTGTGTTGATGAAAAACGATCTTATGGATACCGTGACCGCCATTAAACTCAGCCGGGCGGTTATGCGCAATATCCGGCAAAACCTTTTCTGGGCGTTCTTCTATAACAGCATCGGCATTCCCGTCGCCGCCGGTGTTTTTTATCTTTCCTGGGGATTGACCTTAAACCCAATGCTTGCCGCCGCTGCGATGAGCTTAAGCTCAATCAGCGTCGTCACCAACGCATTGCGTTTACGCTTTTTCAAAACAGACGGTGTGCAAAATACTTCCTCCATGAGCGACGTTAAAACATATACCGAAACCAGGATTTTTCCTGCCACACCAACAATAAAGACTACGATAAGGAACATCACCATGAAGAAAAATATCCGTATCAATGGCATGAATTGCGGACACTGCACCAATTCTGTTGAAAAAGCTTTACGCTCTGTTCATGGCGTCAGAGATGTCCATGTTGATCTGGCCGCCCAATCGGCAACCGTCGAGGTTGATGATCATGCTACCGACAGCGCGTTAACACAAGCCGTCATCGACGCGGGCTTCGAAGTTACCGAGATCAAATAATATTTGCAATAAACCAGTTATCCGCTAAAAACACACGGATCCATTGCGGCTTCGTTCGCCTTGAAGCCGCAATGCTACAAGTCTTTATATGATACAATCCATTATCGGATAAAGTGGCGTACGGTTGTACGGCTTATAGTATCAGAGTCGGTGCGCTTGCTTGGTTTCGTCTTCTTTTTCCAATTGCCGTTTGTTGCCCGAGCTTTCGTGGCAAGTAGGCGATGAAAATTTAATACCACCCAATTAAATTGGCCGCGATAAATTGCCGCGGCGTCTGCGCGCATTGCGAGCAAATTAAAGGAGTTTTTATGTCGAAAACCATGTTATTCGTTGTCGTCGGCAGCGTGATCGGCGCATTGGCGCTGGCTCTGGGATATTATGGAAATCCGCCCAATATGGGCGTTTGCGTCGCTTGCTTTATGCGCGATGTCGCGGGCGGGATGAGGTTACATTCAGCAGCGCCGGTGCAGTATATGCGTCCAGAAATATTTGGTTTTATCCTGGGCGCGTTCGCCGCAGTATTATTCGCTCGGGAATTCAAGCCAACGGCCGGTTCCGCGCCCTTTCTACGCTTTTCGCTCGGCTTTTTCATGATGATTGGCTGCCTGGTTTTCCTCGGTTGCCCATTGCGCATGATGTTGCGTATCGCCGGCGGCGATTTAAATGCGATTATCGGGCTGGCCGGATTTGTCACCGGCATCGGCATCGGCGCACTTTTCCTGAAAAACAATTTTTCGCTGACACCAAGCGCACAGCAGCAAAAAAGCGAAGGCATCTTGTTTCCACTTCTCTGCTTGGTCCTTTTGCTTCTGGTATTGGCGCAAGGCGGGCTTTTTGCTTCCAGCGAAAAAGGTCCGGGAGCACAACACGCACCGATCTGGATGTCACTGCTGGCCGGTCTGGTGATCGGCGCGATCGTGCAACGCACACGCTTTTGCTTCATCGGCATGTTCAGCCATGTTTTCCTGTTCCGCCGTTTTTCCATGCTGATCGGGGTAATTGCTCTCACACTGGTAATGCTCGTCGGCAATTTGATGCTCGGAAAATTTCATCTTGGTTTTGAAAATCAGCCAATTGCCCATACGGATGGTTTATGGAATTTCTTGTCGCTGGCGCTGGTCGGATTATGCGGTGCATTCATCAGCGGCTGTCCGTTGCGCCAACTTGTACAAGCCGGGCAAGGTAATTCAGACGCTACCATGACCGTCTTGGGTTTACTGGTCGGCGCGGCTTTTGCGCATAACTTTTCATTGGCCTCCAGCGCCGCCGGTCCAACCGCCGGCGGTAAAATTGTGCTCATCGTTGGCCTGATTTTCGCTCTGTTCATCGGTGTGATGTACACACGCTTTGCCAAGAAAAATCCCCAATGGCACGAAACAAAAACAACATAATTTTTTATTCTTTTTTTGGCATTTCCTTCGAAAAGGCCGCTGTTTCATCATGAAACAGCGGCCTTCTTATTGAAAGAAATTTACTTAAGAGTTTATGAATTCAACACATCTTTTAATAGCGCGTTTACCTGTGCCGGATTGGCTTTGCCGCGCGTTGCTTTCATCACCTGCCCGACCAACGAGTTAAACGCCTTTTCTTTTCCAGTGCGATATTCTTCAACAACATCGGGGTATTGCGCCAAGACATCCGCAACGATTTTTTTCAGTTCACCACTGTCGGAAATTTGCTGCAAACCAAGCTCTTTAATTATTTCATCAACAGTTCTTTGACCGAAGCTATCCGGTGGAGCAATACCTTGTGGGCCGATATGTTGTGCTTGTGAAGTATTCTTTTGTGGGACAGCACTATCCCATAATTTTTGGAAAACCTCTTTTGCGCCTTTACCGGAAAGCGTGCCATTTTTAATATTTATCACCAACTCGGCCAATCGTTCTGGCAAAACCGGAATCTGATTAATTTCGATGTTCTCTCGATTCAACGCGGCAGAAACGTCGCCAAGCAACCAGTTCGCCACTGCCTTTGCGCCGTCTTTGCCCGCTTTCGCGACCACCTCTTCAAAGTAACGCGCAAAGTCAAGACTGTGCGTCAACTGCGCAGCATCGTATTCGGTCAATGCGTAATCATTGACGAAACGTTGCTTCACCTTTGCGGGCAACTCCGGCATTTCTTCTTGAACACGCGCGATCCAGGCATCGTCAATTGCCAATGGCGGTAAATCGGGATCCGGAAAATAGCGGTAATCGTGTGCGTCTTCTTTACTGCGCATCGACCGCGTCTCGCCGCGATCAGGATCAAACAGACGCGTTTCCTGCACAACTTTACCGCCATCCTCAATCAGCTCAATCTGCCGCCGCACTTCAAAATCAATCGCTTTTTCGAGAAAGCGAAAGCTATTCAGATTTTTGATTTCGCAGCGTGTGCCCAATGGCGCCCCCGGGCGGCGTACCGAAACATTGGCATCGCAGCGAAAGCTGCCTTCTTGCATATTGCCGTCGCAAATGCCGATCCAGCGCACCAGCGCATGCAACGCCCGCGCGTAGGCAACAGCTTCCTCCGCACTTGCCATATCCGGCTCGGTAACAATTTCGAGCAGCGGCGTGCCCGCACGATTTAAGTCAATGCCGGTCATTCCGCTGAAATCTTCGTGCAAACTTTTGCCGGCATCCTCTTCGAGATGCGCGCGCGTCAATCGTACCGTTTTCTCGCCTTTGCTCGTTTGAATCGTTAAGCTGCCGCCTTGCACCACCGGGGTTTCGAACTGGCTGATCTGGTAACCCTTCGGCAAATCCGGATAGAAATAGTTTTTGCGCGCAAAAATACTTGTTTTGCTGATCGTCGCGCCGACCGCCAAGCCGAAACGAATTGCCCGCTCAACGGCGCCTTTATTGGCAACCGGCAATACGCCGGGCAACGCCAGATCAATTGCCGGCGCCAGCGTATTCGGCGCAGCGCCGAACGCGGTGGACGCACCGGAAAACATTTTCGACGCGGTAGATAACTGCGCATGCGTTTCCAGCCCGATAACGATTTCCCAAGTCATGATGCCACCTTCGGCGCTTGCTGATGCCAATTTGTCGCTTGCTGGAACTGATGCGCGACATTAAGCAAGCGCGCTTCGGAGAAATAATTACCCTGCAGTTGTAGGCCAATCGGCAATCCGCGCGTATCAAAACCGCACGGAATCGATATGGCCGGTATCCCGGCAAGGTTGGCACCAATAGTGAAAATATCGTTCAGATACATTTTGATCGGATCATTGGTTTGCTCGCCGATGCGCGGCGCGGTGTTGGGAACAGTCGGCCCGGCAATGACATCACATTCTTTGAACGCGGCGGCAAAATCGTCGGCGATCAGCCGTCGTACTTTTTGCGCTTTTAAATAATAAGCGTCGTAATAACCATGAGAGAGCACATAGGCGCCGATCAAAATACGGCGTTTTACTTCCGCACCAAATCCCTGCGCCCGTGTTTTTTTATACATGTCAAGCAAATCAGTATATTCTTCGGCGCGGTAACCGTAACGGACACCGTCAAAACGCGATAAGTTCGACGACGCCTCGGCAGGCGCTAACACGTAATACACCGGTACTGAAAAAGCAATATTGGGTAATGAGAGCGGTACCGTAACTGCCCCCAATGTGCGCAGCTCGCCAAGCGCCTCTTCTGTCGCTTTGGCAACATTCGCGTCAATGCCATCGCCAAAATATTCTTTCGGCAGCCCAATGCGTAACCCGTTTAACGGTTTCGACAAATCACACGTGTAGTCTTCACATGGACGATCAAGCGAGGTGGAGTCGCGCGGATCATGTCCGGCCATGGCGGAGAGCACCAGCGCGCAATCCTCGGCACTGCGGGCAAACACGCCAGCCTGATCCAGGCTGGATGCAAATGCCACCATGCCATAACGCGAACAGATGCCATACGTCGGCTTAATACCGCAAATGCCGTTAAAAGCCGCAGGCTGGCGAATCGAGCCGCCGGAATCCGAGCCGGTGGCC
>DBDN01000049.1 GCA_002293615.1 Betaproteobacteria bacterium UBA931
CTTGTTGTTGCGGCGGCGCGGCCGGCGTCACCGCACCTTGCGGGCCGGTAACCACTTTCAGCAAAATTTCTTCTCCGTTCGCCAGTTTAATCCTGTCTTCCGCCACTTCGGTGATTTTTATACCGTTGATGGCATCATCAACACGCGCCGTTAACGGCTTGCCGTCTTTAACGGCTTTCAAAAACGCCAGCCTTGCATCACCGACAATCGCAACACCGGTCAAAATATAATCCATCCGCTGAATCGGCGTATCCTGCGCCGTTTCCTCTGCCGGCGGCACCGGTTCGCGGGTCGGCGTAAACAATGGCCGCTCGGCTGTGGCTTTCATTGTCGCCAGATCAATCGGCCGAAATTCCGGCATTAAGGTTACTTCCAGCGGCTGCGCGGCAGGCAATATCATTTTCGGCGCTTCCTTACGCACGGCAGCGCCAAAACTCGTCTCCCAGCCGATGATCAAAAGCAGGATCGCCGCCAGCGTCACACCGATTTTTCCGAGGGTTTCCAGACTCATGATTCACCGCCTTCGCTTTCCTCTGCGCCGCGATACGCCCAGGCAACAACTTCCATTTGCACATTGACTTCAGGCTCCTTGCCCGGCACCGGCTTATAGTTGCGGTTGACGTTTACCGGCCTGACCGTGATCGTGTCGATTACCAGATACGGCACCTGCGATTCCAATTTGTTGAGTACCCTCTGAAGATTGGCCGTTGTGGCAAAAAACTGTACATTGACGCTGATGCGGTTAAAGGCACCATCTTCCTTGGGCGCTACTGTCTGGCTGGTGGTAATCCGCGCACCATTGCCCTGAATCGCCGAACGGACAATATCCTGCAATTCCGCGCCGGCCAGATTTGCCGCCGTATTTTTCAGAAAGAAACGGCGTGCGTCACGGCGTTGTACCGCTTCAAGCACCGCCTCGACCTGCGGTTTTTGCGCGACCAGCCGTTCATAGCGCTCAAGAAAATCTTTCTGCTGTGCAATTTTTGTGTTGTAACGATCATGCAAGGACCACGCCGGCGCAATCAGCACCACGAGAACAGCCAACAGCACCGCCGCCAACAGCAGCACCGCCAAAAGCCGGGATTGTTGCGGCGTCAAACGCGCGCTCATTGCCCATTCTCCTCGACAAGCTCCTCCTCAACGACAACCTCGCCCGCGTCTTCCTCAATTGCATCTTCCTCAGCCGCCTCTTCATCGACAGCGGGCGATGGAGCAAGTGGACCGACCCCGGAAGACACCGAAGAACGGGGACGCGCTTCTTACGCATTCGCTTTCGACGCGGGAAGCGGCGTCTGAGGCGTCTGAACCTGCGGCGGCGTCATCGGTACGGCCACCGGCAACTGCGCCTGCGGTGATGTCGGCGGCGTCACAGGTGCGGGCTCAATGGTGGGCGTTACCGCCGCCGCGGGAGAAGCGATCGGCTCGGGTTTTGCTTCCGGCATCGGAGGCTCGGGTTCTGGAGCCAACACCGAAACGCGCTCTCCTTTTTCTTTCGGCTTGATCTGCGCACCGATGTTGAAGCTTTCGNNGCTGTCGGTCTGCTGGATGCGAACGATCTGGGACAGCGGCTCCGCTTTGGTAAAAAGCGCCGACTCTTCAAGCCGCGCCACCAAATGGCTGGCGTTTTCCGACTCGCCGCGCACGGCAAGATTGCGTTGTGTCTCATGATTGCCCATGACGGTTTTGATTTCCATCTGGTTCAGCCAGGTATCATCGGGCATGATCTGTGTCACTTGCTCAAGCACCTCGATATTCGTCGGGTAAGCATCTTTTCGCTCCAGGACGAAATCGTAATCGGCGACAATTCGGTCAAGCGTGTTGCGCAGGTTTTCAACATCTTGCGCTTGGGTCCGCACATTATCGACCAAACGATCCAGTTTTTTCGCGTAATCGCGCTTCTGCCAAATCGGCAGGGCAATGGCCGCCGCCAAAAGCAGCAGTAAAAGGAAAGAAAGAACGGCAATCGCGCCGTACTGTCGCATGGACACAACCGATTTTTCTTCGCCGGGCAACAGGTTGAACGGGCTTTCGGCATCCTGAGGCGGATCGGCAAGCAGCGCTGCCACATTGCCGCCCAAGTCACGCACTGTTTGCATCGCCTTATCGACCGGTTTGCGCGGCAATGCCGTGAATTCCACGCTGATTTCATTTTTCTCACGATGATGGCCGGTGATGTGCACATCGAAATAAAGGTCCTCAGCACGGAAAGGCGTATGGCGATCCAAATCGTAAGTAAGCGCTTGCTTGAGATTCTCTTCGAGTGCATCAGGCAGATTCAGCGTCCGCCGCAACACCTTGATCGCCGGCAACGACAGCGCCACCGGCGACGCAAGCCGGGCAAACGCCGCTTGCGCAATCTGAAAGCGCGTTTCCGGAGAACCGGCCAAATCAACGGTTTCATGCAAAACCCGCGCGACTTGCCCGTACTCCATCGTCGGCATCCAGATCGACAATGTTTTTTCGGTCACTTCGACAGCCGGCAACAGTTTACGCTGTTGCATGCGCGAACGAAAACGCGTCGGCAACAGTTGGATGAACTCAAACCGCCACCAGCGCCAGAACGTTGCCGTCTTTTTCCTGATGAATAAAGCCGTTTCTGAAAAATCCAAAACCAATCCCTAAGCCAAATATCCGTGGAATTTTATACCGTAAGCACCGATAAAAACGCAATTCATTGATTTTTTATCGTATTACTTGGGGATTTGTGTCTTTTCGACATCCCCCCGCGTTTCCACGTCACATTCCATTAACCTTCACCCCACAGCATGATCATCAGCGGTTTTTTGATTTGCCCGGTATAGCGCAGCACCGCGATCCGGGTAAAACGAACGCCATCCGTCATTTCCACTTCAGCAATAAAACGCCATACCGAACTGCGCCCGCCGCCGCCTATAAAGCCCGGCGACGGCTGCCGATTCGCCAGCGCTTCGGCGCGACGCGCCAAAAAATCGTCCACCGCCACATCCGTCGCGCCTGGAATACACAGCAGCACTTCGCGCGACGCGGTCTCGGTATTGACGTTTTGCTGTTGTGAATACACCGTAAGATGCGGTGCCACCGCCGCATACAGCGAAGGCGTCATGCCCAATACCATCCCCAGCTCTTCAACGGACTGAAATGCGGCGTTGGGCGGCTTATACGCCAGCTTTGCGGCGCGATAATCGCGCTCTTCCGCGCCGTTCGGGCGACGCAAATCATCGGCGTCGCGCCAGTCAACAATCGCATCCACCATACGGGCAGCGTCGATTTCATCCAGGCCGCCGACGATTTCAAACAACCGCTGCAATAAAAAGTCGTTGGCGGTATTCAAATCAATGAACGCGCCTTCGTCAACAGCCGTCACATGCACCGTGGCACCGTCCTCTTCCCAACTGTACGTACGGCCATCGGCGCGCCACGCCGCATCTTGTTCGGTGCGCGGCACCACCAGCTCAAAAATCGCCCGCTCCACCGCACCGTCGGCAATCCAGCGCGCCTGTGCGGCCGAGACGGAGTTTTGTGCCGCCAGCGCTTCGTCACGCATCGCCAGGGAAAACCCGCCCGCGATCAACGCCAGCAATACCGTTGCCCATAACACAATGATGAGCGCGATACCCTGCTGCCGATGAACCACATTCATACCGCGCCGCACTTTCCGCTGCTTTCATTCCAGGCGCGGCAACCGGCCGCTTCGCTTTTACGCAGTTCGACAAAAAACGTCGGCCACGCCACACCATTTTCCAGCGTGACATCAATGCGCACCATGTCCGGCAAACGTTGCGGGTTATCCCAGTCTTTCCGCCAACGCGGCTCGTCTTCGAGCGTCGCGTCTTTTTCCAAGCCGTAATACTCAATATTGATGCTTCTGACGCGATCCGCCAGTACGGAAAATTTGGCGTCTTTGAACTGCGGCATTTTCTTTTCGTTAACGTCGGGAATCGTATGCTCCAAAATAAGCTGCCCGCTTTTGACCATACGTAGCCGCCATGCCCAAAGCCCGCCCGACAACACCCGCGTCGGCAACGCCGACACGTACATCATCTCTTTACCGTCGCCCGAAAAAATCAGCGGAAACTCCCTTTCCTCGCGCAGGCGCAATGGATGCGCGTTGCCCAAATGGCTGCGCAGGAACTCCTGGGCAAGCCGCATCGACGAAGTATCGTCCGCCAACAGCTCGCCCGCATCGCGGCTTTTCCCGGCCAGCCCGAATACGCCCGCAAGGGTTCCCGCGATCAGCGCCAGCAACGTCATCGCGACGATGACTTCCAGCATCGTAAAGCCGCGCTGTCTCTTTGAAAAACCCGTCGTCCGCATCATGGGTTCGGATCCATGGTAACTTTGGTGGTCGCAACAGACAGCGTGCGCTCCATGCCCGCGCCTGGAAATGAGACAATTGCCACCAGCCGGTAAATTTTCATCGCCTGAACCGCGTCGAGGTTCATCACGCCAAGCGTTTCACTTAAATCCGGCGGCGGCACATAAGGCTCAANNAGGGCTCAATCACTATCTGCCATTTCACTTCGCCGTCTTTGCCTTGCGCTGACCCCGGCCGCAAGGGCATTGCCATCGACGCCAGCGCCAACTGGTTTTGCGCAACTTCCAGCGCCCGCCCCCAGGCATTTGCCGAGTCGATATTGTTCAACGCCCCACCAAAAAGCCGCGATAACGCCGCGCCGAGTACCGCTAGCACGACAAATGCCACCAACACCTCCAGCAGTGAAAATCCGCGTGTTTTTTTCATCATTCGAGAATACGCGCCCGCCCGGTCAGCCAGTCAACATCCACTTCGTATTTGCGCTCGCTGCCCTCTCCCGCACTGACGGTAATTCGACCACCGTTTGACCCGCCATCGGGGAAAAAACGGATACTCGCCATCGTGTCGTTAATCAGATCGTCCTGCGCCGTAAAAACTTCCAAAAATACTTCTTCCGGCAATTGCTGTTCTTTGCCCATGTGTTCGACTTGAAAACGACGATGTTCGAGATCGACCACCAGAAAAGTTTCTTCGCGCAGCGATACCGCTTCCGAACGTGCCAACCTTGCCGCCGCCGCCAGTTGTCGGGCAGCCCCCCTTAATTCTGTTTCAGACGGCCCCTCTCCGCCCAGAATGGGGATGGCAATACCCACTGCCACCGCCATAAGCGCTAACACGACCAAAAGCTCCAGCAGCGAAACGCCGCGATTGCGCCAGATCATGCGCCGTCACAATCCATTCGTGTTTTAGTTCAGCTCGGCGCTGGAAACATCGCGGTTCACGCCTTCGCCGCCATCCTGGCCGTCCGCGCCCAGCGAGATAATTTCATAAGGCGCATTGTTTTTGCCCGGTACCACGTAACGGTACTCGTTGTCCCACGGGTCGCGCGGAACATGGTTCGCTTTCCAATACGGGCCGTTCCAGCGCGACACACCTTGCGGTTTCGTCACCAACGCCTGCAGGCCCTCCGACTGCGTCGGATAACGGCCCACCTCAAGCTTGAATAAATCCAGCGTGTTGATGATATTCTGAATGTCGATTTGCGCCGCTTTCACTTTCGCTTGCTCGCCGCGTTCGCCAAAGTTTCCGGCAACAATCCCCATCACCACCGCAATCAACACCAGTACCACCAGGATCTCCATCAGGGTCATGCCGCGCTGATAAACATTCATGGTTTTACGGTTTTTCAACTTCATTTCCATATCGCTCTCCATAACAAAGCCGCTTGCGGCTTTTCGTTAACCCACCACATCGGTCATGCCGATCACGCCGAGCATGATCGCCAGAACGATGAAAAAAATCACGCCCGCCAGCGACAAAATAATCAGCGGCTCAAGAAACGCCAAAAAACGTTTGATCGCCGTCTGCACCTCACGGTCGTAAATATCGGCGACACGCCCCAACATTTCCTCAAGCTGGCCACTCTCTTCGCCGACGACAATCATCTGGGTCGCCAGTTTCGGATAAACCCCCGTACTCGCCAGCGGCCGTCCGAAGCCGCGCCCTTCGCGCAACTCCATGATCACGCCGTCAAGCACGCCCGCCATTTTCATGTTGGTCATGGTATCGCGGGTAATTCCCAACGCCGTCAGCAATGTGACGCCATTGGCAAGCAACGTCGATAAGGTTCGGGCAAAACGTGCCGTTTCCGAGCGGGAAATCACGTCGCCAAGGCGCGCGCGCCGCAAAATCCATGCATCCCAACGCGCGCGAATATTCGGTTTGGCCAGCATCCTTTTAATGACCATGACCGCACCGACCAGCCCGGCCATAATTGCCCACCACCAGTCTTTGACAAAATTACCGACAACCACAACGATCTGCGTCATCATCGGTAACGCTTTGCCGGAGCGGGCAAACGTTGTTTCAAACTGCGGCACGACCCAGACCAGGATCACCGCTGCCGACACAATCGCCACCATAATCAAGATCGTCGGATAAATCATCGCCGATTTTACCGACTCGCGCAGCTCCTTATTGCGCTCCATCGTTTCCGCCAACCGCGTCAACACCGCCGCCAACGCGCCGCCCGCCTCTCCGGCACGCACCAGATTGATATAAAAACGCGAAAAAACATCGGAGCGGTTTTCCAGCGCTTGCGACAACGCTTTACCACCGCGCACGCTATCGCGAATGCCCTGCAACAAATCAATCAGCGGCGGCGCTTCTGCCAAGGCGATCAGCGTTTCCAATGCCCGATCAAGCGGTAAGCCGGCGCGCAGCAACGTCGCCAGCTCGCGCGTAAACGACATCACCTGATCGTTATTGACTTTTTTCGATGCAAAGATGCCGCCCTGTTTTGCCGCGCCGCTTTTCCCGGATCGTCCGGCGGCGGCGACCGACGCGCCTGCCGTAATCGAAATCGGCATCATCGACTGATCGCGCAAGCGATCGACAACATCGCGCTCACTCGGCACATCCATCATGCCGGTAACCACCTCGCCACCGGCGCGAACGGCTTTATAGCTGAAATACGCCATGATCAATTCTCTCGTGTGGCGCGTAAGACTTCTTCAATCGTCGTAATGCCCGCCAGCGATTTACGCAACCCGTCTTCGTACATCGTGATCATGCCATCGGCGACAGCCTGCGCTTTGATTTCACCCGACGTAGCGTGGCGCATAATCAGCGAACGCACGGCATCGGTCATCAGCAACATTTCCAAGATACACACCCGCCCGATATAGCCCGTGCCGGCGCAGGTTTTGNNGCCACAGGCGAATTTCTTCGTCACCTGGCGTCAAACGGCGCAAACCAAGCTCATCGACCATTTCCGGCAGTACGGTATAGGGTTCTTTGCAATCGTTACACAACGTGCGCACCAAACGCTGCGCCTGAATGCCGACAACGGTTGAAGTCAGCAGGTAATCCTCGACGCCCATATCAAGCAGACGGTTTACTGTCGATGCGGCGTCGTTGGTGTGTACCGTTGACAGCACCAAATGGCCGGTCAGCGCCGACTGCACCGCAATTTGCGCGGTTTCCAGATCGCGAATTTCGCCGATCATGATGATGTCCGGATCCTGGCGCACAATTGAGCGCAATGCATTGGCGAACGTCAGGTCGATCTGCGGCTTAACCTGAATCTGGTTGATGCCCGGCATCTGGTATTCGACCGGATCTTCAACGGTCAAGATTTTTACATCCGGCTTATTGACGCGATCCAGCGCCGTATAAAGCGTGGTGGTTTTCCCGGAACCGGTAGGCCCGGTGACCAGCAAAATACCATTCGGCTGCATCAGCGCCGACAAAAAACGCTCCATTGTCTTACCGGTAAACCCGAGCTTTTCAAAATCCAGCGCCACACCGCCTTTATCGAGAATCCGCATGACCACCGATTCGCCATGCATCGTAGGCACGGTTGAGACGCGCAAGTCAATTTCCTTGCCCTGTGTGCGCAAGCGGATACGGCCATCCTGCGGTAAACGCCGTTCGGCAATATCAAGGTTGGCAATGATTTTGACCCGCGAAATCACCGCTGCTGACAGGCGCTTCGGCGGCGATTCCACTTCGTGAAGCACGCCGTCAACCCGGTAGCGCACAATCAGGCGGTCTTCAAACGGCTCAATGTGAATGTCGGAGGCGCGCATTGTCATCGCGTTGGTAATGATCAACGACACCAGCCGGATAACCGGCGCTTCCGACGCCAGGTCTTTTAACTGTTGAACATCGGCGTCAAAACCAAGTTCGTCGCCCGCTTCGAAAGTCGCCTCGTCACCGAGAATCTGCCCGACCGCCGAACGCCCGGTGCCGTACAGGCGTTCAAGCGCCGCCTCCAACTCCGACGGCAATGCTACACTCGGCACAACTTTTTTTCCGGTTGCCATCGCAAACGCATCGATGGTGTATTCGTCGCCGGGATCGGCCATCGCCAGCAACAATTCCTCTTCGGTTTCTTGAAGCGGCAACGCGCGCGCCTCGCGCAAAAAACGCGGCGACACGCGTTCTTCGAGCACCGGCAATTCCGGAAACTTGTCGGCACGCACCAGCGGCACCTGATACAACTCTGACAGTGCCTCGGCAATATCGATGGGCGCCACCAAGCCAAGCGTGGTCAGCATCGTCGCCAAATTACCGTCCGGAGAATCTTTCAACAAACGCTGAGCACGATCCAGCGAAGACTGGTTCAGCTTACCGCGCGCAATCAGAACGCTGCCCAAAGAGGCAGAAGCGTCGCTTTCTGTTTTGTCGGCGGATAGGGTAAATTCACTCATGACCTGACCCTTGATGTCCCGAAATTATGCAGATTTTTGATCATAGCATGAACCCGGAAAAGCAGATGGCGCGACTTTTCGTACCTGTAACGATTCTGAAACCATTGATTGTCTTGAAAACAATACGCGCTCCAGCAATCAGGAAGCGGCTATTTTTTCAGTCATTTCTTTTTCGCCGCCCGATCCCGCCGTCTTAATTCCGCCAGTTTTTCGGCAATTTTAGCTTCCAACCCGCGCGGCGTCGGGCGATACCAATTCGGTTCTTCCATACCTTCCGGCAAGTAAGTCTCGCCCGCGGCATAGGCATCCGGCTCGTCGTGCGCATAGCGATAGCCACCGCTGTAACCAAGTTCCTGCATCAGCTTGGTCGGCGCGTTGCGTAAACGCATCGGTACTTCCCGGGAAATATCTTCGCGAATAAACCGGCGTGCCGCGCCGAAAGCGACATAACCGGCATTGCTCTTGGGGGCAACGGAAAGATAAATCAACGCTTGCGCCAAAGCCAGCTCACCTTCCGGCAAGCCCAGCCGCTCATATGTTTCCGCTGCGTCGTTGACAATCTGCGCCGCGCGCGGATCGGCAAGGCCGATATCCTCCCATGCCATGCGCACAATGCGCCTAGCCAGGTAACGCGGGTCGGCACCACCATCGAGCATCCGGCAAAACCAGTACAACGCCGCGTCGGGATGCGAACCGCGCACCGATTTGTGCAGCGCGGAAATCTGATCGTAGAACGCTTCGCCGCCTTTATCAAAACGGCGCAACGAGCGCGCCAGCGCCGACTCAACAAACCGGGTATCGAGCGCCACGTCTTTGCCATGCTGTGCGGATTCGGTCATCGCTTCGGCAAGATGTTCCACCAATGTGATCAAACGTCGCCCGTCACCATCGGCATACTCGATTAGAATCGAACGGATGTTATCGGGCACCATTTGCCCGGGCATCGCCACTGCCAGCGTACGGTCAAGCAGCTGCGCCAATTCGCCCTCCGAAAGGGCGTGCAGCACATAAACCGTGGAGCGCGACAAAAGCGCGCTGTTGACCTCAAATGACGGATTTTCGGTTGTCGCGCCGATAAATATGAACAAACCGCTCTCAACATGCGGTAAAAACGCATCCTGTTGCGCTTTGTTGAAGCGATGCACTTCATCGACAAAAAGCAATGTGGCGCGCCCCCGCTCCTGCGCAAGTTGCGCGCGCGTTACGGCGTCGCGAATGTCCTTCACGCCGGAAAGTACCGCGGAAATGGCGATAAATTCGGCGTGGAATGCGTCCGCCATCAGTCGCGCCAATGTCGTTTTGCCGACGCCGGGCGGACCCCATAAAATCATTGAATGCGGTTTTCCCAGCGCGAATGCGNNAGCGGTGGAAAGAGGCTTCCCGTTACCGATCAAATGCCGTTGGCCGATCACCTCTTCGAGCGTTTTCGGCCGCAATTTTTCGGCAAGAGGCACGGAAGACGACAACACTTCTTTTTCTTTTTTTTTCGACACAGGCGCGTCAAAAAAAAGGTCATCGCTCATGGCACATGCGCCGTAACGGCATATCTTTTATGTTATGAAATAAACGTGATGAAAGTTACCGCAAAAATGCTCAGCAACCAAAACAACAACGAACGCCAAGCAAGCGCAATCGCCGAAGGCAGCGCCGTTGGCGTCACTTTGACCGTAGGCGGCGGTGCGCCGAGCTCCTCGAATTCCTTGCCGACGATTTCTTCGCCGCTTGTCGGCACATTGTCATCGGAAGCGATCCCGCCTTCGCCCTCCATCGTTTGCAATGCGTTCGTTTCGTCGTCTTTGGCAAACGATTCATTTTCCGGTATCGATGATGTCGCCCGAGGCGTCCAACTTAAGCCAAGCGCGCCCATGCCGGTGGCCAATAAGACATTCTCATTGCCTGCATTGTCAAACAGGCCAAAATCATCCGGAAGGGCTCGCCATTGATAAATGGCGTCTTCAAAACTGCCGACGATGGCAAAAGTAAAGGCCAAAAGACGCACTGGAACCCAGTCCACAATGAACAGCAGCCAACGCGCAGCACGCCCGAATTCCGCCCGCGCGCTACCCACCACCGAAATATCTTCGCCTACGGGAACGTTCGCCCATTCGCGGCTGATAGCCGCCAACATCCAATAAACCGCCGCACCCGGCGCGCCAAAAACAAAGAACCAGAACAGCACGCCAAACACGCTGCGATACATGGCCACCGCGCCGTTTTCAATCGCGTGCAGCGCGATTTCATCGGAAGAAAGCGTGCCGCTTTCCGTCCCTTGCCACTCATGAAGCGCTTGACGCGCTTTGGGTAAATCGCTCTCATTGAGCGCATCACGAATATCGGTCAGATGATGGCTGAAATGACGAAAACCCATCGTCAGGTACAGCGCGAGAGCGCTCCACGCCAGCCACAACCACCAAAACGGTGCCACCAGCCGATCTACCAGCAAAATGAGTAAAAACGGCAACAATGCAATCATGGTTGCCACCCAAGTGCCGCTGCCTGCCAGCATGATCTCCAGATGACGTAAATAACGGACATAGAGATTTTCAAAGCCGCGCCTCCAGCCGACGACACGCCATTGTTCTGCGCCGATTGCAATAAGAATAGCCAAAAGTTTCATAACAAGGAAAAGTTTACTTGTAGCATTAGAACCATGATTATAATCCCGATACGAATCAATCAAGGAATCCCTTTCATGGCGCGCGAAACGATGGAATATGATTTACTGATTATCGGTGCAGGCCCTGCCGGGCTGACTGCCGCCTTACGCGCCAAGCGGCAAGCACTGGCAAAAGGACGCGATCTCAGTATCGCCGTCATCGATAAAGCGCCGACGCCCGGCGCGCACACACTGTCCGGGGCAATTCTCAACCCACGTACGCTCAATGAATTCTGGCCGGATTGGCGGCAACATAACCCGCCGCTACAAGGCCAGGTTCTTGATGAATCCTTAATTTTCCTCAGTAAACACCGGGGTTTTCGCATGCCGTCGTGGAGCGTACCGAAGCTGCTCGACCATCATGGCCAGGATTTGATCAGTCTCGGGCAATTGGTGGCTTGGCTTGCTGAAAAAGCTGAGGCTGAAAATATCGACGTTTTGCCCGGCTTTTCGGCGGTAACGCCGATTTTTGCCGACGATCAACCCAATACGCCTTTGCTCGGCGTTGTCACCGGCGACTTCGGCGTCGCTCAGAATGGCGCGCGCAAGCCCAATTATCAGCCCGGTATTGAACTGCGCGCGCGCTACACGTTGATTGCAGAAGGTACGCGCGGTTCGTTAACACGGCAAATTATGAAACGTTTTAATCTCGCGCGACAAAGGTGCCCACAAAAATACGCGCTGGGTTTTCGTGAGCTTTGGCGCATACCCGAAACGCAACATACGCCGGGACGGATATTGCACTTCATGGGCTGGCCGCTGATGGGACGAGCGGCAGGCGGTGGTTTTTTATACTTTCTGGAAAAACCGATGGTGGCGGTCGGCCTGATTGCGCACCTGAATTACGAGAATCCGTTTTTTTCACCGTTCGATGAATTTCAATGCCTGAAAACGCATCCGGAAATTCGGGCATTGTTAGAAGGTGGCGAGCGCCTCAGTTACGGCGCGCGCACGATCAGCGAAGGCGGTGTACAGTTTTTGCCCAAGCTGATTTTTCCGGGCGGCGCTCTGCTCGGTTGCGCGGCAGGGATTGTCAATTCGCTGAAAACCCAAGGCATCCACACCTCAATGAAAAGCGGCATGCTGGCGGCCGACGCAGCGGTGGACGCCATCATTCAAAACCGTCATCATGATTTATTGACGGCCTACGAAAATAATTTCCGCGCTTCGTGGGCATATCGCGAACTGTACGAAAGCCGTAATTGCAAACCGTTGATGGGCACAGGGAAATGGCACCATATCCTCGCAACAGGCATCGGCGCGTGGGCGCAACAACTAGGCGTCACCCGCTGGTTGCCGATCACGCTTAAACAGAAATACCCCGACCATCAGATGATGCGGCCACAAGCGGAAGTCGAGGCCATTGAATACCCGCCCTACGATGAAGTTTTCTCGTTTGACCGATCATCATCGCTGTTTTTGAGCAATCTTTTTTACACTGAAAATCAGCCGTCACATCTGCATCTTTCCGATCCGGGTATGCCTGAGCATCTCAATCTACCGCGTTACGGCGGTCCGGAAACGCGTTATTGCCCGGCAGGCGTTTACGAATATGTGTACGCCGACAATAACAACGATACCGCGTTCACGTTGCGTATCCACGCTGAAAACTGCCTGCAATGCAAAGCGTGCGACATCAAAGATCCCACACTTAATATCGTTTGGACGCCGCCTGAAGGCGGCAATGGCCCGCGTTATGTCAATATGTAATATTTTGTTTGTACTGTTCTGACAAAGAAAGATAAACCGTCCGCATTAAAAATTTTACACACTCTTCCTTGCGCATCCGATTGGGTATTTGGCACAATCAGGCTAAAATAACCTTGGCATTCGATTTAATACCCAATGCTTTAAAAAAAGAGGAGAGGAAACGATGAAACTATGGAGCGACAGCTTTATTGATTCTACCGCTATTCCCGAAGAATTTGCCTTCGCCGCCATTGCCCCAGTTCGCCATGTTGCACTATCGAAAAACCTCAACCCGCATCTGGCGTGGAATGACGTTCCGGAAAGTGTAAAATCTTTTGCCCTGATCTGCCACGACAAAACCGCTCCCAGCCAGAGTGATGACGTCAATCAGGAAGGAAAAGAAATCCCGGACGATTTGCCGCGCGTCGATTTTTTCCACTGGCTATTGATCGACATTCCTACCGATATGCGTGAAATTGTGGCGGGCAGCATGAGCCGCGAAATTACGCCTCGCGGCAAACCCGGCCCGAAAATTCCCGGTTGCGTGTCCGGCATGCGCCACGGCATTAACGACTACACCAGCTGGTTCTCGAGCGACCCCGACATGCGCGGAGAATACTATGGTTACGACGGACCATGTCCGCCATGGAATGACAGCCTTGTGCATCATTATGCGTTTACGCTCTATGCGCTCGACATTGCCCAGCTGAATGTCGCCGGAAAAATTACCGGTATGGAAGTCCGTCAGGCAATCAAGGGACACGTCCTCAGTGAAGCAAGGATTATCGGTCACTATACACTGAATCCCCGCCTGATTACCCAATAAGAAAGAGAGACAAAAAATGAATAAGCATTTGTTTTTAATCGTTCCACTGCTGCTAATACTGACCGGTTGCGGCGTCGAAACCGCAACCACTGCGGCAACAGCGGCACAACTTAAGGCGGAAGAAGCCAAACAGGCACAGCTACAACTGGAAAACGCCAGGAAACAAATCGATGAAATGAATCAGATGACCATTCAGCGCATGGATGAAATCGAGCAACAGGCTGTGACGTCATCGCCTTCCACAGGACCTTAAAAAAACGCTACCATATGCAATTCATGCCGTAACTCGCCGGGTTGACCGCATCGGCGAGGTTTTGTGTTGTTTTTTAAGGAGAACCTTATGTCTGCCGTAGCTAAAGTGCTTGCCATGGTCAATGAGCACGACGTCAAATTTGTTGATTTTCGCTTCACCGATACGCTGGGTAAAGAGCAACACGCTTCTATCCCGGCACACTCGGTACATGAAGACCTGTTCGAAGAGGGCTTCCCGTTTGACGGCTCGTCAATTGCCGGATGGAAAGGCATCCAGGCCTCCGATATGTTGTTGCGGCCCGATCCGACCACCGCCAAAATCGACCCGTTCATGGAAGACACCACGTTATTCCTGAACTGCGACGTCATTGATCCGGTTGACGGCAAAGGATATTCGCGTGACCCGCGCTCGCTGGCACGCCGCGCCGAAGCCTATCTCAAATCCACCGGTATTGCCGACGAGGCGTTCTTCGGTCCGGAGCCGGAGTTTTTCGTGTTCGATTCCGTCGAATGGAACATCGATATGTCCGGTTGCCACAGCAAAATTTTTTCGGAAGAAGCGGCGTGGTCATCTGCGGAAAAATACAGTGACGGCAATACCGGCCACCGCCCGCGCGTTAAAGGCGGCTATTTTCCGGTACCGCCTGTGGATTCGCTTCAAGACTTGCGCTCGGCGATGTGCCTGACGCTGGAAAGCCTTGGCATCCCTGTCGAAATTCACCACCATGAAGCCGCTACCGCCGGACAATGTGAAATCGGCACCCGTTTTTCCACGCTGACGCAACGCGCCGACTGGCTGCAATTGCTCAAATATGTTGTCCATAATACGGCGCATCGCTATGGCAAGACCGCAACGTTCATGCCCAAACCGATTGTCGGCGATAACGGCTCGGGCATGCACGTTCATCAGTCGCTGTGGAAAGACGGCAAAAACCTGTTTTCGGGCGACGGCTATGCCGGTTTGTCCGATCTTGCGCTCTATTACATCGGCGGCATCATTAAGCACGCGCGTGCGTTAAACGCCATCACCAACCCGACAATCAATTCATACCGTCGCCTGGTTCCCGGCTTTGAGGCGCCAGTCAAACTTGCCTATTCGTCGCGTAATCGCTCGGCATCAATCCGCATTCCGTATGTCGCCAGCCCGAAAGGCCGTCGCATTGAAGCGCGCTTCCCCGATCCGACTGCGAACCCATATCTGGCATTTTCGGCGCTAATGATGGCAGGACTGGACGGTATCCAGAATAAAATTCACCCGGGCGATCCCGCCGACAAGAATCTTTACGATCTGCCACCGGAGGAAAACGCCAAGATCCCGACCATCTGCACGTCGCTTGACATGGCGCTTGACCACCTTGACCGTGACCGCGAATTCCTAACACGCGGCGGCGTTTTCTCGAATGACATTATTGATGCTTTCATCGCCTTAAAACACGAAGAGGTCACACGGATGCGCATATTGGTACACCCGGCCGAGTTTGATATGTATTACAGCCTTTAAAAAAGAATGAAGCATTTTCGGCGAAAGCTGTTTTCTCTGATGACGTGCGCCATCTGCCTTACGGCAGGTGGCGCATCATTTACAGCACATGCCGAAATCTGCGCCTACGAGAATATCGACGGCAAAATGCTGTACACCAATGTTAAGCCCGGGCCGGGCTGGACCAAGCGCGGTGAATGCTTCAAATCGATTGAGCCGCCACCACCGAAAACTAAAACTAATAATACCAAAAGTACGGTAACGCATAGCGCGCTGCCGAAAGTAACCCCCGAGCAACAGAAACAGCGCGACACCATGCGCCGACAAGTCCTTGAAGAAGAACTGGCTGTCGAGAGCAATTTATTGGATGGTGCCAAAAATGCCTTGATCATCGGCATGGCGCCGGCTTCGCCCAACGAAATGAAAGACAGTACGCGTTATCAACAACGCATTCAACAGTTAAAAGATACTGTTGCCCTGCATGAGCGCAATATCGAAGCGCTCAAGAAAGAAATCAACAGAATCAATTAGCACCATTAAAGAAAGTAATAGCCTTTATTTCATTCTTCTTTTCCACGTCCAAAATATGGGCAAATATTATACTTATTGGGGTTATTACCGCTGCTCTTGAGTGCTAGAATGCCGCGGTTGTTTGACTTCGAAAGGGGCGGTTTCCTATGAAAATTCATGAATATCAAGGCAAGGAAATACTAAATAAATTTGGCGTTCCTGTTCCTAAAGGCCAGGTCGCTTTTTCTACAGACGAAGCGGTACAGGCCGCTGAAAAACTGGGCAGGCCGGTATCAGTGGTGAAAGCGCAAATTCACGCTGGCGGGCGTGGCAAAGGCGGCGGCGTCAAGCTGGCGCGCTCCATTGACGAAGTGCGCACATTGGCCGATGAAATGCTGGGCATGCAATTAATCACCCACCAAACCTCTCCTGAAGGCCAAACGGTACGCCGTCTATGGATTGAGGAAGGCGCGGACATTCATAAAGAGTTCTACGCCGGTATTGTGATTGACCGCGAAAAACAGCTGCCGTGTTTAATGGTATCCTCCGAGGGCGGTATGGATATCGAGGAGGTTGCAGCCAAAACACCGGATAAAATCCACAAATTCTGGATTGATCCCGAGCAAGGATTGACTGAAGCACAAGCCAAAGAAGCCGCAACCAATATTGGCATTCCCGATGCGTCGATCCCGCAAGCCGTTGCCATTCTGCAGGGATTAGCCAAAGCGTTCTGGGATACCGACGCCTCACTTTTGGAAATCAACCCGTTGATTCTGGAAAAAAGCGGCAAGTTAAAAGCTTTGGACGCTAAATTCAATTTCGACAGTAACGCGCTCTTTCGCCATCCGGAAATTGTCGCGCTGCGCGATCTTGATGAAGAAAACCCGGACGAAATCGAGGCGTCACAATACGACCTTTCTTATATTGCGCTCGACGGCAATATCGGTTGTCTCGTTAACGGCGCCGGCTTGGCGATGGCCACCATGGACACCATCAAGCTGTTCGGCGGCATGCCCGCCAACTTCTTGGACGTTGGCGGCGGCGCGACAACGGAAAAAGTTACCGCCGCGTTCAAAATCATGTTGCGCAATTCACAGGTGAAAGGCATCCTCGTCAATATTTTCGGCGGCATCATGCGTTGCGATGTTATCGCCGAAGGTATCGTTACCGCAGTGCGCGAAACCAGCCTGAATGTCCCGCTGGTAGTACGCATGAAAGGTACCAACGAGGAAATCGGCAAACGCCTGTTGAAAGAATCCGGGCTGCCGATTATCGCTGCGGACAACATGGGCGAAGCCGCACAAAAAATTGTCGATGCCGTCACCGGCGCATAAGCAATTGCGATTGGAGAAATAACATATGTCAATTCTGATCAACAAAAATACCCGAGTTATCACCCAAGGCATTACCGGAAAAACAGGCCAATTTCATACCCGGATGTGCCGCGAATATGCTAATGGCGCGGCTTGCTTTGTGGCTGGCGTCAACCCGAAAAAAGCCGGTGAGGATTTCGAAGGCGTGCCCATCTTCGGCACAGTCGCCGAAGCCAAAGCGCAGACAGGTGCAACCGTCAGCGTCATTTATGTACCACCGGCAGGCGCTGCCGATGCCATCTGGGAGGCTGTAGCGGCCGACCTTGATCTGGTCATCTGCATCACCGAAGGCATTCCCGTACGCGACATGGTGGTCGTGCGTGACCGGATGCGCAAAGAAAAACGCAAAACCAAATTAATCGGTCCAAACTGCCCCGGCGTCATTACCCCTGACGAAATCAAAATCGGAATCATGCCCGGCCACATACATAAAAAAGGGCGCATCGGGGTTGTGTCACGTTCCGGCACATTGACCTACGAAGCCGTCGCACAGTTAACAGAATTGGGGCTTGGTCAGTCTACTGCTGTAGGCATCGGCGGCGACCCGGTGAACGGATTGAAGCATCGCGATGTTTTGGAGCTTTTCAACGACGATGCTGATACCGATGCGGTCGTAATGATCGGCGAAATCGGCGGCAACGACGAAGAAACCGCGGCAAGGTGGGCAAAAGACCATATGGTCAAGCCCGTGGTGGGTTTTATTGCCGGCGTCACTGCCCCGCCGGGAAAAAGAATGGGACATGCCGGAGCGATCATCTCCGGCGGTCAGGGAACAGCACAGGAAAAGCTGGCCGTTCTCGAAGAGTGTCGTATTAAAACCACAAAAAATCCATCAGAAATCGGGAAATTACTGAAGTCCGTGATTTAAAACAACCGCTTTGTTATCGTCGTATCAATAAGATCATGAGCAAAACGTGATAAAGTTCTTTTTTCACATTACATGCCTTATTGGATGCCTCGAAACAACGCCATATCGCTGCAAACGGCAGGACAAACTGATCGCGGACATGTCCGCGATCATAATGAAGATTATATTTTTTTCGACCCGCTCCTCGGCCTTGCTGTGCTCGCCGATGGTATGGGCGGTTACAACGCGGGGGAAATCGCTTCCGAAATAGCGGCTCAAACCATTGCTAAAGGCGTACGACGCGCTTTTGAAAAAGGGGAAGTTCCTTATCTTAACGGCGCGGCCGATCCCGAAGATGGTTTAATGTACGCGACAACCCTTTTGCGCAAACAGGTTATTCTTGCCAACCGCAAAGTCTATGAGGCCTCTATCAATGAACCCGATTGCGAAGGAATGGGTACGACCGTCGTCGCCGCGATCTTGTGCGCCCATCGTTTTACCGTCGCTCATGTCGGCGACTCTCGCGCTTATCGTTGGCGCAACGGCGTGTTTTGCCAATTGACGCGCGATCACTCTTTGTTGCAAGAGCAAATTGATCATGCCGAGTGGCAGGCTGAGCGCGCCGATGAGTTTCCGCGCAAAAACCTGGTAACTCGAGCTCTTGGCGCTGACCGTCATGTCCAAGTCGATATCGCTGAATTCGACGCGTTGCCCGATGATGTTTTCCTGCTGTGTTCCGACGGATTGACCGACATGCTTTCGCCGAGCAAAATCAGCGGCATCATTGACGAAACACACTCCGTTTCGCTCGACAATGCTGCCGTTCGTCTGGTTGAAGAAGCCAACAAGCAAGGCGGGCGCGACAATGTTTCCGTGGTCTTATTAAGAATTCCGAAGAGTTGATTTTATGTGCATTTTTTTGTTCTTTTTACTTCTGCCGATTCTCGAATCGGTTCCGCGTTCACTTGCCAGATGAGGTTGCCCTATGGCCAAGTTACTTCTTTTCTTGCAAGACGGTAATTCTCAAGAAATCCTTTTTGACAAGGACCGCATCACTATCGGACGCCGTAGCGATAATGATGTCCCGTTGCCTTACCCTGCCGTTTCCGGTCGCCACGCCGTTATTTCCGTTCTGCCGCCGGATCGCTGCTTTATTGAGGACCTGAAAAGTACCAACGGCACCATGCTCAATGGTAAACCCGTCAAAGAACGTATTCAGCTTAAAGACCGCGACCAGATTGATATTGGCGGGCAAAAATTCGTCTATCTGGAAAGCAAAGCACGCTTAACCGCCTCTGCCTCTGCCTCTGCCTCTGCCACTCCCCCTAAGACCCCGGAGCTATCGTTGATCAATAAAGACGCCATCATCCGCTCAGCCGGGCGCTCTTCCTCTGTACCCGAAGAAAACCTTCCTAAAGCGCCCAATTTAAGCCTTTCTGCCGCATATGCCTACCTCAGCACCAAAGAGGAAGCCCGATCGCCGATGGCGGCTGACACGCAAACACAATCGTCCGAATTTGAAATAAACGATGACGAGCAAAGCGGTTTGCATTTCCCGACTATTTTCAAAGCGGCTGGTGGTAAAAGGAAAACACCGATCAAAGTCGAACCCAACCCATTGCCGACGCTGGACGCTTCGCTGGTCGCGCCCGCGGCAAGTGAAATAGATTTTGACAGCAGCCTACCGGCAGAAGAGGATTCTTCGCCCATGCCCAAAGCCGTAGGCGCCATTGAAGCTTTCTCGGGACCCAACAATGAACGGCGGCTGACCTTGCGTCCCGGTGAATATGTCCTGGGGCGACCGGGATTGCAGCTTGCCGTGGTTCGCGTGACGGAAAAAGAGTGTCGATTGCTGCCCATGGAAGGCGAACCGCCGCTCGAATTGCGCGGGCAGATCGTACCTAGCGACGGCATGCTGCTGGAGGACCGGGATCAATTCGTGGTTGGCCGATCACCGTTGCGTTTTATCCGGTTACCTCAAAAATAATATTTTTTATCGGAACCCGTGGCTTCACAAAACAAAACGCGGTCGCATCACGCGGATTCCTGAGCATAGGCATCGGCGTCAAGAAGGCTATCGAGGTTTGCCGCATTTGTCGGTTTCATTTTAAAAAGCCACGCTTCATAAGCATCCCGATTGATCGTTTCCGGCGCATCCGCTACCGCGCCGTTGGCTTCAACAACCGTACCGGTAACCGGCGCATAAATATCCGACGCTGCTTTCACCGACTCCACAACGGCACATGCCTCATCTTGTGCCAACGTACGCCCCGTTTCGGGCAATTCGACAAACACCAGATCGCCTAACGCCTCTTGTGCATGATCGGTGATTCCCACGGTTATCGTGCCGTCTTTTTCGACGCGCACCCATTCATGGGTTTTCGTATACTTCAGATTGTTCGGGATTTGGCTCATGTTCTTTCCTTAACTTTTTACAGGTTCAACTAAAATTTTCCCATGTCTGGCAAACGGTGGTTTGACTACCCGTGCAGCCAACCGCTTGTTGCGCACAGAGACCTCTACCGTCGCACCGTCTTCAACTGCGGACGGGACGCGCGCCAAGGCAATGGACTGGTTGAGCGTCGGGCTGAACGTACCGCTGGTAATTTCGCCATCACCGTATTTCGTATGAACGATCTGATGGGCGCGTAGCACGCCGCCCGCTTCCAGCAGCAATAACCCGACAAAACGCCGTATCGGCTTTTGCGCTAAAAGCGCTTCCTTACCGATAAAATCACGTTTGCTTTTCAGGTCGACAGTCCAGCCCAAACCTGCCTCCAGCGGCGTTACGGCTTCATCCATTTCTTGCCCATAAAGCGCCATCCCCGCCTCCAGGCGCAACGTGTCGCGTGCGCCCAGCCCGCACGGTTTCACCCGGGCTTCAAGCAAGTCTTGCCATAACGTTTTGATCGTTTCGTGCGGTGCGATAATTTCAAAACCATCCTCACCCGTGTATCCGGTACGCGCAATAAAATAATCACCGTCGATGATCGCATGAAATGGCGCCAGCGCGCCTGCGTTTTCTTTTACTTCCGGCAATACTTTCCAAAGAAGCGTTGCCGCATTCGGCCCCTGCACGGCAAGAATACCGAGATCATCGCGACGTTCGAAAGTAACTTCGCTTTCCTGTCGCGTGCGCAACGCCTCAAGCAAAGCAATATCTTTATCTGCCGTCCCGGCGTTAAGCACGACACGAAAAAGAAAGTCATCGAGAAAATAAACGATCATGTCGTCAATGACACCGCCGCGCTCATTCAAAAAGCACGTATAAAAAGCGCGTCCTACATCCTGGAGTTTATCGATATTATTGGCCAGCGCATAACGCAAAAATGTACGCGCATCCTTGCCGCGAACATCAAATACGACCATATGCGAGACATCAAACATACCCGCATCGCGGCGAACCGCATGATGTTCATCGACCTGTGAACCATAATTGACGGGCATTTCCCAGCCGCCAAAATCGACCATCCGCGCGCCAAGCACATTGTGCTCGGCATTTAAAAAAGTTTTTTTCAACATACAAAAGTCTCTCTACGCCTGTCAAGAAACCTTAAAAAAACAAGTTCCTCTTTCAACCAGGAAAACGGAAGGTTAAACGGCGGACGACAAACTGTCAAAGGCCTTGCCTGTTGGGGTAAAACCATATTCAAGTTACAATGTGCCCTATGGCAAAATCCCGCTCAAGAAAAATAAAAAAACATTATTTTTTGTACGCCGGAACACTCGTTTGCCTGCTGATCGTCATTTATTTTCTCTGGATTTTCGCGCATGTTTTTTGGTGGAAATACCAAAACCCGCATGAAACCCGCTTTATGGCGCAACGGCTTGCCGAAATCCGCAAGAAGAAACCCAATGCGGCGCTGAAGCAACACTGGGTAGATTACGACAAGATTTCACCATCGTTCAAGCGCGCTGTAATCGCCGCCGAAGACGATCGTTTCATGAATCATCACGGTTTTGACTGGGAAGGAATCAGCCACGCATTTGAAAAAAATCTCCAAAAGGGCGAAACCGTTGCCGGCGGCTCAACAATTTCGCAGCAGCTGGCAAAAAACCTTTTTCTGTCGCCCGAACGCAGTTTTGTCCGCAAAGGCAAAGAGGCCGTCATTACCCTGATGATCGAAACGATATGGTCGAAAAAACGCATCCTTGAGGTTTATCTAAACGTCGCCGAATGGGGTGACGGTATATTCGGCGCCGAAGCCGCCGCACGACATTATTACGATATTCCTGCCACCGCTGTAAACGACCACCAGGCCGCGCAGCTCGCCGTTATGCTACCCAACCCACGCTATTATGAAAAAAACTTTTCACCCTACTTGGAACGCCACGCTCAGCGCGTACAAACACGAATGCGCTACTCCGTTTTGCCTGATAAATAAAAATTATCTTATTGATTTTCACAATCAATTTGCCTTAAACCATCGTCAGGATTATTCTTAGAAATGATATTTTTTGATTGACGTCATGATCATTGTTGCAATTCGGTCACGGCAAAATTATTGAAACAGCATAAAGGAATAACAATGTCCCAAATCAATACTGAAGTTAAACCATTTAAAGCCCAAGCTTTTCATAACAACCAATTCACCACTGTTACCGAGCAAGATCTGAAAGGAAAATGGTCGCTTGTCTTTTTCTATCCGGCAGATTTCACTTTTGTTTGTCCGACAGAACTCGAAGACTTGGCCGACAACTACGTTACCTTCCAAAAATTGGGGGTAGAAATTTATGCGGTTTCTACCGATACCCATTTCACACATAAAGCGTGGCACGACACATCGCCGGCAATCGGCAAGATCAAATATCCGATGATCGGCGATCCGACCGGCACGATCAGCCGCAACTTTGGCGTAATGATCGAAGAGGAAGGCATTGCTGATCGCGGCGCGTTTGTCATCGACCCGGACGGGAAAATCCAAATTGTTGAAATCAACGCCGGCGGCATCGGTCGCGACGCAAGCGAACTTTTAAGAAAAATCAAAGCCGCACAGTATGTCGCGTCGCATCCCGGCGAGGTTTGTCCGGCGAAATGGAAAGAAGGCGACAAAACATTGGCCCCATCGTTGGATCTTGTCGGCAAGATTTAACCCTATTACTTGTTGGTAAAGTATCCCCGGATGTTCTTTATCCGGGGATACTTCCTTTGAACCATTTTTCAATGGTAAGCCGGAGACGTTTATGCTAGACAATAACCTCAAAAACCAGCTCAAAGAATACCTGACATATCTGACACAACCGATTGAACTGGTTGCCGCGCTCGACGGCGGCAAAGCGGCGAGTGAAATGAAGGCGCTGCTTGAGGAAATAAGTTCCTTAAGCGATAAAATCTCGGTCTCAACAGAAACCGATGCCGATGTACGCATACCGTCTTTTGCCATTGCCCGCTCCGGCGAAGAAGCGCGTATCCGTTTTGCCGGCATCCCGCTCGGCCATGAATTCACATCAATGGTATTGGCGCTTCTGCATACAGGCGGCCATCCCGCCAAAGCTGCTCAGAAAATCCAGGATCAGATTCGCGGCTTAACCGGAAAATTTCATTTTGAAACTTATTATTCGACCACTTGCCATAACTGCCCGGATGTCGTGCAGGCATTGAATCTGATGGCAACGCTTAATCCAAATATCTCTCATACTGCCGTTGACGGCGCGTTGTTTCAAAGTGAAATTGATGCCCGTGAAATCATGGGGGTTCCCGCCGTTTTTCTCAATGGGCAACCGTTTGGCCAGGGACGCATGGAATTGGTGCAGATCGTCAACCGCCTTGACACTGACAACGATGCGCGAACAATAGCCGCATTAAATAAAAAAGCGCCGTTCGACGTGTTGATTGTCGGCGGTGGTCCGGCAGGCGCAACCGCGGCAATTTACGCAGCGCGTAAAGGCATCCGTACCGGCGTGGTCGCCGAGCGTTTTGGCGGACAGGTGCTCGATACCGTTGATATCGAAAACTTTACCTCGGTACCCAAAACGGAAGGCGCAAGACTCGCTGCTGATATGGATCGGCATGTACGCCATTATGATGTTGATATCATGAGCCTGCAAAAAGTAAAAAAACTAGTGCCTGGCGAAAACCTGCACGAACTGCATCTTGAAAACGGTGCTGTACTTAAATCAAAAGCCATTATTCTGGCCACTGGCGCACGTTGGCGTTCGATGAATGTTCCCGGTGAAAATGAATATCGTACCAAAGGCGTAACTTACTGCCCGCACTGCGACGGCCCACTATTCAAAAGGAAACGTGTGGCGGTTATCGGCGGCGGTAATTCCGGCGTTGAAGCCGCGATTGATCTTGCCGGCGTTGTCGCCCACGTCACATTGGTCGAGTTTTTACCGGAAATGCGTGCCGACCGGGTATTGCAAGACAAACTGCGCAGCTTGCCAAACGTCGATATTATTCTCCATGCACAAACCACGGAAGTTGTCGGGAAAGACGGCAAAGTAACCGGCCTGAATTATAAGAATCGCGCAACCGAAGAAATGCATTTTTTGCCATTGGAGGGTATTTTCGTCCAGATCGGCCTGTTGCCCAATACCGACTGGCTCAAAGATACATTGGATTTAACTCCGACGGGCGAAATCATCATTGACGCGTATGGCAAAACCAGCATTCCCGGCATATTCGCTGCAGGTGATTGCTCAAGCGTACCTTATAAACAAATTATTATCGCTTCTGGCGAGGGCGCAAAAGCAACGCTCTCGGCGTTTGATTATTTGATTCGAGCGTCTTCTCCGATGCCGTCGTAAAGTGTTTTTAAAATAAACGCTTTCTTTTTTATTGCTGCTTATCGGCAATTTCGTATTGCTTTATCCGAATAACAGTACGATGGCGTTGCCCATGGAAAGCGCATTGTTGATGTTGATGCCGCCATTATTTGCGGCAGCATGATCAGCGTTCTAGCTATGGCATCGCGACAAAGTACTGTCGCGGGTATCGTTCTAGACCATCGTATATCAAAATAGCAACCCTCTTCGCCACCCTCTATCACCAGATAGCAAACTTAAAAAAGAACAAATATCTGATCCTTTTTATTAAAGGATGGCTCCTCATACCTCCCAATCACGTAACATTCATGATTGACTTGCCGTTTCCCCGTTGTTTTCCCGAAAAAAAACAAGTATCTTAGAAAAACTCCCGTCGTATTGTTAATTAACGGCCTACGCCGGACGAACACCTATTTACCTTTTACTATCTGATGACCAACATTTCCCCGCCCAGAAAAAATCTTCCGATCGACCGCAATCTTTCTTTATTGGAGTTCAACCGCCGCGTTCTGGCTCTGGCGCAAGAGCCATCGATGCCGTTACTTGAACGGTTGCGTTATTTGTGCATTCTCGGCAGTAATCTTGATGAAATGTTCGAGCTTCGTGTCGGTTGGCTGAAAGACGCGGCACTTTTGCGTAAGCCGCCCTCCGGGAAAACACTGACGCAATTGCGTGAGACTTTAAGGCAGTTTAATGAAAATGCGCATCAAATGGTGCGCGAGCAATATGAAACGCTCAATAAAAAGATATTGCCGGAGTTGGCCCAGAAAAATATTCGCGTCTTGTTTCGCAATGAGCTGAGAAAAAAAGAATTGGATTGGGCCCGTGAATACTTTCACAACGAAGTTCGCCCATTGTTATCGCCAATCGGGCTTGATCCGTCTCATCCTTTTCCGCAAGTCGCTACCAAATCATTGCATTTTATCGTTGAACTTTCTGGTAGAAATGCGTTTGGGCACGACAACTCCATCGCCATCATCAAGGCGCCGCGCGTGCTGCCCAGAGTTATTAACATTCCCGAAGAAGTCAGCGGCACACGTTATCGCTTTTTATTGTTGTCATCAATCATTCATATTCATTTCGACACGCTTTTCCCCGGGCGCGAAGTACTGACATATTCACAATTTCGCGTGACTCGCGACGCCGAGCTGGCGATGGATGAAGATGAAGTCAAAAACCTGCGCCACGCTTTAAAAGGCGAACTGTCACAACGGCCTTACGGTACGCCACGCCGTCTTGAAGTGGTTGATGGCTGCCCCGATCATCTGGCGCGTTTGTTGTTAAAACAATTTAACCTTACCGAGGACGATTTATATCGTTGCGATGGCCCCGTCAATATCACACGTTTTCACTGGCTGATCGATCAGGTTAACGACGACTCGTTGAAATTCCCATCATTTCGCCCAAGCATTCCTCCGGAAATTGCCAATGCGCCGGATATTTATCATGCGCTCCGGGCTGGCGATATTCTTTTGCACCATCCTTACCAATCATTCGAGCCAGTCATTCATTTTTTGCAACATGCGGCCAACGATCCCGATGTGGTTGCAATTCGACAGACTGTTTATCGTACCGGCGCCGTTTCCGCCATTATGGAAGCGTTGATTGCCGCCGCGCAACGCGGCAAAGAAGTTACCGTCGTCGTTGAGCTGATGGCGCGCTTCGATGAAGAGGCCAATATTAACTGGGCGGATCGTTTGGAGCGTGCCGGGGCACAAGTAATTTACGGCGTATTCGGTATGAAAACGCACGCCAAAATGGCGCTATTGATCCGTCGTGAAAACGATCCCACCAGTGGCAAAAAAAGGCTTGCGTACTACACCCATATCAGTACCGGAAATTATCATCCGAAAACCACGCGGCTTTATTCTGATTTCGGTCTGTTGACCGCCAATCAGGACATCGGGCGTGACGTTAACGAAGTATTCATGCACATCAGCAGCCTGTCACCAGCCGCAAGAATGCGGTGTCTGATACTTGCGCCGTTCGCTATGCATCGCAAGATATTGGCAATGATTCGCCGCGAAGAGATAAACGCGCGCAACGGCAAACCCGCCCGCATTATCGCCAAAATGAATGCGTTACTTGAAGAGCGCATTATCAGCGCACTTTATCGGGCTTCGCAAGCAGGCGTGAAAATTGACCTGATCGTGCGCGGCGCGTGCGCCCTGCGTCCCAGTATCCCCGGCATTTCCGACAACATCAAGGTACGCTCCATCCTCGGGCGTTTTCTTGAACATCATCGTGTTTGGTATTTTGAAAACGACAATGATCCTGATGTCTGGTTATCTTCCGCCGACTGGATGGGGCGGAACCTTTTCCGCCGCATTGAAATCGCCTTTCCCATACTTGATCCGGCAATTCGTACACGCGTTATTGAGGAAGGCTTACTTGGATATCTTGAGGACAACTGCAACGCTTGGGCTTTGCATCCCGATGGGCAATATGAAAAGGTCAAACCAGGCGCAAACGATGCACCGGTTTCGTTCCAACAAGTATTGTTGAAGCGCTGGGGCCACGAAACCATGTAACGGAGCTACTTCTTTTATCGCATTTCTTTTTCTCAAAAAGCTACGCGACAAAAAG
>DBDN01000046.1 GCA_002293615.1 Betaproteobacteria bacterium UBA931
CCGATGACGCCGGTGCCCGCCGCCAAGCAGCGTGCCGCGTTAAAACTTTTGGAAAAAAATATTTTTTCGGCGGACAGTTTGCCTTTTTCGCCGGAGTTCTTGCGCCACATGGCCGTCACTGTTTTTGACCGGCAGAATGCCAAGATATTGGGGACATTGCCGCAACCGGTCGATATTGCCATCGACCAGCAAATATTGGCGGTACAGAAAAAAGCGTTGACACCGCTTATGGGCGCGATGACAGCACAGAGGATGATCAACAATCAAGCCAGAACGGATGTCGGTGATGATGTGCTGACGCTGGGCGAGTTATACGGGACTTTACGCCGCGCGATCTGGAGCGAATTAAGGCAGAACAAAGATATTCCTTTGCTGCGCCGCAATATTCAGCGCGAGCATGCAAGCGTTTTGGCGCAGGCGTTGGTAACCGCAAAAATGATGCCGGCGGAAGCACGGGCATTGCTGCGCATGGAGGCGACACGATTGCAACGTAGCGTTGATATGGCGTTGCGTCAGGATGGCGCCCGTTATTCGCGCGAAGCGCGCGCACATCTTGAGGAAGTTCGTGCTTTGCTTAAAGAGGCGTTGACAGCGTCCATGGTGCGAACCGGCTATTGATGCGCCGTTTGATCCGGCTGTTGTTAATGGTTTTTCATGCGATCACGGTTGGAATACCGTGGTTTCAACCGGAAGAAATCGATAGGAGTTTTTTATGGCGAGACATAAACCGGAAGAATCGGCCGTATTTGATTTTGACCTGATGCCGGTGGACGGTAAGCGATTGCGAAATCTGGTCGGGCCGGTCGGCGCTCATGTGCACGAAATAGAAACGGCGCTTTCGGTATCGATTCGCCATCGCGGACATTCGTTTCATGTTGAGGGCAAGGAGGATGCCGCGCGCCGGGCGAAGCTGGTATTGACGGCGCTTTATGCGGTCGCACAAAAACACATTGCGCTGGAAGATGTGCAGCTGACATTGGTTGAAGCGATGGCATCGCCGGAGGCGTTATTGATGAAGCAGGAAAGTGAAAAGTCGGGAAATAAGACGGCGCATTTGCAGACGAGGCAGTCCGGCTTGACGGCGCGGACACCCAACCAAAAAAATTACCTGGATGCGATTGCCGCACACGATATTACGTTTGGCATCGGTCCCGCCGGGACGGGAAAAACCTATCTGGCAGTGGCGAGTGCCGTTGACGCTTTTGAACGTGACGCGGTTCAACGCATTGTATTGGTGCGTCCGGCGGTCGAAGCAGGCGAACGGCTCGGTTTTTTGCCCGGCGATTTGGCGCAGAAAGTCGATCCTTATTTGCGGCCGCTTTACGACGCACTATACGATTTGCTGGGCTTTGATAAAACGCTGAAAATGATTGAGCGGCAAGTGATCGAAATTGCGCCGCTGGCGTATATGCGCGGACGCACGTTGAACAGCGCCTTCATTATTCTTGACGAGGCACAGAATACCACGCCGGAACAGATGAAGATGTTTTTGACGCGTGTCGGTTTCGGCGCGCGCGTGGTGATAACCGGCGATACTACGCAAATCGATCTGGCGCCCGGTCAACGTTCCGGGTTGATCGATGCGCAAGCGGTGTTGTGCGATGTATCGGGTATTGCTTTTGTGCATTTCAGCAGTGTGGATGTTGTGCGCCATCCGGTGGTACAGCGAATCGTCGAGGCGTATGCGCAGCACGGAACCGCACGCGAAGAGCGGCGTGGCTCGCNNGAAACCGATTTCGGCCTGGCCGTTGACGTTAGCCATCCAGCAGGCATCAAAGCACCCAATCCCGACGCGCGCGACATTGCGCCGTTGGGTATTGGCGGCGTTGATAGCGGCGTCGGCAAAGGTGCCGGCAGCGCATCGAGCGAGGAGTGCCGAAATTACGTTGCGTTTTGTCGATGCCTCGGAAGGCAAAACCTTGAACCGCGATTTTCGCGGCAAGAACTATGCGACCAATGTGTTAACTTTTGTGTATGAACAGCAAAAGCACTGTGTCGGCGACATCGTGCTGTGCATGCCGGTTTTACTCAAGGAAGCCGGAGAAAAACCCTGGCGCGCGCATTGCGCGCATCTGGTTGTGCACGGAGTGTTGCATTTGCTGGGTTTTGATCACGAAAATGGCAAGGATGCCGAGCGAATGGAAGCGGAGGAGACTGCAATTCTTGCGCTTTTAGGGTATCCTGATCCCTATCTTTGACTTCTTCGGGTAGCTCCGTCAATCGCATAATGGATCCTGAGCCTAGAAACGAAATATCAGAACACCACAGACCCAGCTTGAGAGAACGCATTTCCGCGTTTTTATCTCCCGAACCAGAAAACCGCGAAGAACTGCAGGAAGATTTGCAGCAACTGTTGCACGGCGCTTATGAGCGCAATCTGCTTGACGGCGACGCCTTGTCGATGATCGAAGGCGTGCTTGATGTTTCCGAGCACACCGTGCGCGACATCATGATTCCGCGCGCGCAGATGGACTGCCTGCGCATCAGCGACAGCCCGGCGGAGTTCATCCCTTTTGTGATCGAAACGCGGCATTCGCGTTTTCCGGTGATCGGCGAAGGCAAGGACGATGTGATCGGGATTCTTCTTGCCAAGGAATTGCTGAGTTATTACGCGCATCCGGAAACATTTGATTTGCGCGATACTTTGTGGCCCGCGGTATTTGTTCCCGAAAGCAAGCCGTTGAATGTGCTGCTGCGCGATTTTCGCGCCAACCGCAACCATATTGCGATAGTCGTTGATGAATACGGCGGCGTTTCCGGGTTGGTGACCATTGAAGATGTACTTGAGCAGATCGTCGGCGACATCGAGGATGAATACGATTTCGATGACAACGAAACCAATATTATCGCCGAGGAAGACGGCAGTTATCGGATCAAGGCGCATACTGAGATCAGCGACTTTAATGAATATTTCCACGCCCATTTTTCCGATGATGAAGTCGATACGGTGGGCGGGCTGGTACTCAAAGCGTTCGGGCGCTTGCCCAAACGCGGTAACGAAATAATCATCGGCGCATTTCGCTTTCGCGTCACACGTGCCGACAGCCGCCATATCATGACTTTGAAAATGCGGCCACTGGAAGAAGCGCGCGACGTTTCGGAACAAAATGACCAGCCGTGACGCGGGAAAAATGAATACCGAACAGCGCGGTTCATGACTTCACTTGATCAAAGCGAGACATTTCCAAAAGCTCCTTGTCGCGCCTATCGTGACTATCCTGGCGCGCTATTGCTGGGCGTATTGGCAACCCCCGGCTTTTTGCCGGTTGACGTTTGGCATGGCGGCTTGGCACTTTTGGCGTCGCTGTTGCCGGTACTGTCGCTGGCCGGGATGGTGTTTCTTTGGCAGCGTGCCGTAGGAGAACGGACGGCATTTAAGCTGGGTTTTATTTACGGTTTGGGTTTTTTCGGCGCAGGCGTGTATTGGATCATCATCGCGCTGACAACGTTCGGCGGCATGGCGATAGCCGTGGCCGTTGTCGTGGTGGCGATATTGATTGCCTATCTGTCGCTTTATCCGGCATTCGTCGGCTATACGCTGGCGCGTTTTTTCAAAAGAAAATATTGGTTTTTAGCATTGCCCGCGTTGTGGGCGCTTTCCGAACTGCTGCGCGCATGGCTTTTTGGCGGTTTCCCGTGGCTGTCGCTTGGTTATGCGCAGGCGTTTCCCAGCCCACTGGCCGGGTTTGTGCCGCTTGGCGGTGTTTATCTGGCAAGCTTTTTTTCCGTGCTGCTTGGCGTTTGTTTGACGCATCTATTGCAAAAGCGGTACATCGTCAGTGCGTTATCAATAATGGTTGTGGTGGTCGGCGGCTTTGTTTTAATGTGGGTTTCGTGGACGCACCCGGCCGGGGCGCTTCTGCCGGTATCGTTGATTCAAGGCAATGTTGCCCAAGATATCAAGTTTGATCCGGCGTTTCATGCGGAAACCTATGCCCGATACCGCGGGCTTGCCGAAAAAAGTCGGGGACGGTTGGTCGTGTTGCCGGAGAGCGCTTTTCCCGACTTTGCCGACAATATCCCCGATGGGGAAGAGAGGGCATATCAGGAAATGGGACGGGCGCGTCATAGCGATTTTCTGATCGGCGTGTTCACGCGTCGATTTGATCCCGATAAGATGCGCGACGATTATTTCAACAGCGTCGTGAGCCTGGGCGAGTCGCCGACACAGCTTTATCGCAAGCGCCATCTTGTTTTATTCGGCGAAAAAATTCCGTTTGAAAATATAATCGCGCCTATCATGCACGCGCTGATTTCGATTCCGATTGCCGGGCAGGGATCGGGTGCCGAAAACCAGCCGCCGTTTGCCGTCGCCGGACAACAGGCAGGCGTGTCGATATGTTTTGAAGATGCGTTTGGTGCCGAACAACGCGCGCGAACACGCGCTTCCACTTTGCTGGTCAATTTCACCAACGACGCTTGGTACGGCAAGTCAATCGCGACTTGGCAGCATCATCGTATTGCCGCATTGCGCTCATTGGAAAGCGGGCGGGCGATGTTGCGCGCTACCAATACGGGCATCACTTCGCTGATCGACCATCAAGGGCGTACCGTAGCGCGGTTGCCATGGTTTGAGGAGGGTATTCTCGAAAGCGAAGTGCAGGGGCGCAACGGCGACACGCCTTATCTGCGCTGGGGCGACTGGTTGGTGTTTTATGCGGCGTTGCTTTTGCTGTTGATGATTCTTCTTCGGCAAAAGAAAGGCACATCGAAATCACGATAAATTGGGCGCAAGATAGCGGCGTGCCGTTGCTTCATCCAACCTGTTGCGTTCGGCAAAATCCTTAAGCTGGTCGTCGCCGATAATACCAACGGAAAAATAACGCGCATCGGGATGCGCCAGATAAAAGCCGGAGATCGACGACGCAGGCACCATCACGAAGCTTTCGGTAGTGCTCATACCGATTTCACTAGCGTTCAGCCAATCCAGCAGCGCGGCTTTGATACTGTGTTCCGGGCAAGCGGGGTAACCCGGCGCCGGCCGAATGCCTTGATAATGTTCGGCAATCAACGCCGTGTAATCGATTGAAGCGCCTTCCCTTTCCTGCTCGTAGCCCCAGAAACGGGTACGCACCTGATAATGCAGCCATTCGGCCAGCGCTTCGGTGAAGCGGTCCGCCAGCGCCTTTAACATCAGAATCGAGTAGTCGTCGTGCGATTGCGCAAAAACATCGGCCTGCTTTTCCAAGTCAAGCCCGGCGGTCAACGCGAATGCGCCGACGTAATCATTGCCTTCGTTTTGCGCGCGGACGAAGTCGGATAAGCAATAATTGGGTTTGCCTTCCGGACGCTGGTATTGCTGGCGCAACAGCGGCCAGCGTAACGTTTGCCCGCTTTCATGCAAAACGATGTCATCGCGCTCACGATACGCCGGCCAAATGCCGAATACCGCCGCGGCACGCAGCCACTGTTTCGTTACGACTTTCCCCAGCAGGTTTTGCGCGTCGGAAAAAATCTGGTGCGCGCTTTCGCCGTAGGCAGCATCGTCGAGAATGTCGGGGTAACGTCCCGGCAAATCCCATGCTTGAAAAAACGGCGACCAGTCGATAAAAGGCACCAAGGTTTCAAGCGGAACATTGGCGATAGTTTGGCGGCCGGTTATTTTGGGCGCAGGCGGCGTGCGTGCGTGGTCTGGCCGGAACGCATTGGCGCGCGCTTCGGCAAGCGGGATTAACGTGGCGCCTTTTTTTTGGGCGTGCTGTTCGCGGATACGCCGGTAATCCGCGGCGATTTCGGCGGCGTAGGCATCGCGGCGCGTTTCCGACAGCAGTTGCGCGACAACATTGACCGCGCGCGAAGCGTCGGGCACATATACGGTAGTTCCCCGGTAGTGCGGGGCGATTTTTATCGCGGTATGTACGCGCGACGTGGTGGCGCCGCCGATCATGAGCGGGCAGCGTAAACCGGCGCGTTCCATTTCCGCGGCGACATGCGCCATTTCCTCAAGCGACGGCGTGATAAGCCCGGAGAGGCCGACGACGTCGGCCTTTTCCGCGATAGCCGTTTCGACAATTTTTTGCGCGGGCACCATCACGCCCAAGTCGATCACTTCATAATTATTGCATTGCAGCACCACCGAAACGATGTTTTTTCCGATGTCGTGAACATCGCCCTTGACAGTGGCAATCACGATTTTGCCATTGCTTTTACTATTTTCATCTTTTTCCGCTTCGATAAACGGTACCAGATAGGCGACGGCTTCTTTCATCACGCGCGCGCTTTTGACCACTTGCGGCAAAAACATTTTTCCTTCGCCAAAGCGGTCGCCGACAATATCCATGCCGCGCATCAACGGGCCTTCGATAATTTCAATGGCTTTGCCGCCGCGATTGCCGATTGTTTGCCGGATTTCCTCCAAATCAGTATTGAGCCGTGAAACGTTGCCGTTTAACAAGGCAAAGATCAAGCGCTCTTCGGCGATTTCCGGCCACGTTTCTTTTTTTGCCTGTGCGCCGGCGGTATGTTGGTTGCGGTAGCGTTCCGCGATTTCAATTAGAACTTCGGTGGTGTTTTTCTCGTCGGTACGGGCGCGATTCAAAACGGCGTCTTCGACGGCATCGCGCAAATCGGTGGGCAAGGCGTCGTAATCGCCGAGTTGGCCGGCGTTGACGATGCCCATCGTCAAACCATTACGGATCGCGTGGTAGAGGAATACCGTATGAATCGCTTCGCGCACGGTATCGTTGCCGCGAAAGCTGAAGCTGACATTGGAAATGCCGCCGGATACTTTGGCGTGCGGCAGGTGCTCGCGAATCCAGCGCGTCGCCCGGATGAAATCCAGCGCATAGCTGGCGTGTTCGTCGATGCCGGTAGCGATGGCGAATACGTTCGGGTCGAAAACGATGTCCTCCGGCGCAAATCCCTCTTTTTGCGTGAGCAAATCGTAAGCGCGTTGGCAAATAGCGATACGGCGTTCGAAAGAATCGGCTTGCCCTTGCTCGTCGAACGCCATCACTACCGTTGCCGCGCCGTAACGCCGGACGATACGGGCACGGCGCAGGAATTCTTTTTCGCCTTCTTTTAACGACAGCGAATTGACCAGCGCGCGCCCCTGCACGCATTTCAGCCCGGCTTCGATCACATCCCAGCGCGACGAATCGATCATCACCGGCACGCGGGCAATGTCCGGCTCGGTGGCGATGATATTCAGAAAGCGTGTCATCGCGGCCACCGAATCAAGCATCGCCTCGTCCATGTTGACATCGATGATCTGCGCGCCGTTTTCAACCTGGTTGCGCGCTACCTCGACCGCCGCCGCAAAATCACCGGCCAGAATCAGCCGCGCGAATGCTTTCGATCCGGTGACATTGGTGCGCTCGCCGACGTTGACGAATAATGAATCGTCGTCGATGTTCAACGGCTCCAGACCGGAGAGACGGAGGGGGCGGGAGAGGGATGCAGTCATTTTCAAATGATTATTTTTTATGTTGCTTAAACTTTCCATTTCGGAAGTACTCGATAATCTTATTTATTTCTTTTTTTCATGTACGGACGAGCTGTATGCCTATCGTTGCGCATTCATGGGTTTGCCTCTTTCCTTGCACGCGGCTTGATATTTTTTACCGTTTCCGTAATCGCTTTGATATGCTCCGGCGTCGTGCCGCAACAGCCGCCGAGAATGTTCACCCAGCCTTGTTTGGCAAATTCGCGGACAAGCCGCGCGGTGGTTTCCGGCGTTTCATCGTAGCCGGTATCGGACATCGGGTTCGGCAACCCCGCGTTCGGGTAACACAACACAAAAGTATCGGCGATTTGCGCCAGCGCTTCGATGTACGGCCGCATCAATTCGGCGCCGAGCGCGCAGTTCAACCCGACGGCAAACGGTGCGTAAGGACGCACGGAATTCCAAAAGGCTTCCGGCGTTTGCCCGGAAAGCGTGCGGCCGGAAGCGTCGGTAATGGTGCCGGACACCATCACCGGCAGCCGTCGACCGACATCGTCGAAAAAAGCTTCGGCGGCGAACAGCGCGGCTTTGGCATTTAACGTATCGAAGACGGTTTCGATCAACAGCATGTCGGCGCCGCCTTCGGCCAACCCTTCAATCGCTTCGCGATAAGCGGCGACCAGTTCGTCGAAGGTAATATTGCGTGCCGCCGGATCGGAAACATCGGGGGAAATCGAGGCGGTGCGGTTGGTCGGGCCGAGTGATCCGGCGACAAAGCGCGGTTTATCCGGCGTGCTCAAAGCGTCGGCACAGCGGCGGGCGATGCGCGCCGCTTCAACGTTGATTTTCCGCGCGGCATCGGCAAGCCCATAATCGGATTGCGCGATAGTGGTGGCACCGAAGGTATTGGTTTCGATAATGTCGGCGCCGGCATCAAGGTACGCGCGGTGGATTTCTTCAATCACATCGGGGCAGGTCAGCGACAGGATATCGTTGTTGCCTTTGATGTCGCGATGGTGGTCGGCAAAATGCTTGCCGCGGAAATCGTTTTCATCAAGGCGGTAACGCTGGATCATGGTGCCCATTGCGCCGTCTAGAATCAGAATGCGTTTTTTAAGCAGCGCAGACAGTAATTCGGCAGGATTGTTTTGCATGGTCATGGGGCTTCGTTATTGTCGCGGCACTCGACAGTCTGTACGCGGCTGTTGGGGAAACGCGACGCGGTTTCGGTAAGCGATTCGATCAATTCCTGCGCGACGTCGTTGATTTCAAAAAATACGGCGGAAGTGCCGCGCGGAGTGATCTGGGCATTGTCAATATTGACACGGCCAAGTTCATTAAGTCGCGTTTGTGCTCCTTCCTTGGCGCTGAATATGCCGAGCGATAAAACGAAGCTTCCTTGCACTTCGAGTACCGAAATATCGGTAATACCTTTGGCTTTCAATGACGAGGCGGCATTGTCGGCGCTTTGCCGGGATGAAAAACCGTCGATGTTGACCCACCATGAAGTGATTTGTATGACCCGTAGCGTTTCGCGGTAAGTATGCATGCCAAGGTTGGAAAGCGCGGTTTTCGCGTTATTGTTAAAACTTTCGCTGACCGGTCCCCATTCGATGCAGGCAAGGGTATCGGGAATAGGCATGGTATTGTTAGCGGCCTGTGCTTCTTGCGGTGCGCCGGAGGGCGGCCGGTCGTCGCCGCGCACCAGCATGATGTAGTCTTCGGCCAGAGGCGGCGGTAACGGTTCAAAAACTTCTTTGCCGCTATTGCGCGAAAGGAACGCGATCACGTTCAGGCACAACAGGAAAAGTAATAAAAAGCGCAACATGCCAATCAGTCAAATACGATATAAGGGTTGATAGCGTCCGGGAACAAGTCGTTTTGAATGTCATTTTGACGTTGTCCCAGCGTCATCGTCATGATGCCTTCGAGAACGAGATGTTTCGCGATGGTGGCATGCTCCGATAAATACGGACGCAATAACGCTGAATCGCCGCCGGTCAGGATCATGTGAATATTTTCTTCTGCGGTTTGTTCTTTGGCGGCAAGGCGCTTGCGCCAACTTTGAACAGCGCCCTGTATGGCGTCAACGGCGCCGGAGAAGATAGCATCGGCAGTGGACTGCGGGAAATCGGCGTAGTGACCGACGGAAAGATGCAGTGTCAGCGCCGAAGTGCTTGCCGCCAGAATCGAGCGCATGCTCATGATGCCGGGGATAATTGCGCCGCCCAAAAAAATACCGTCGNNGAAGCGCGTTGATGGTGATCGTTGTGCCTACGGTCATCACCAAGCAGGGCGGAGGTGTTTGCGGCGTGGCGAGCAACAAACGCTGGCGCGCTGCGATCACGGCAGCCCAACGATCCGCACCCAACGAGTTCGGGGCGCGGTAACTGTTTTTGACGCCGCAAGCGTTGGCGCCGGCCTGAAGCCATTCTGCCTTGATGTGCCAGTGCGCTATCTGGGCCTCGATACGCGAGCGACCGGATTCGCCGGTAACGTTGGTGCCGATGACGCGCGTCGGACGCGATAATTTTTTCCATTGCGTGATGCGAAGCGCGCCGATTTTATCGTTGTCCACTGAGCCGAGTGATGACCAGCCATGCTGTTTGGCAATACCCCACTTCAAGCGGGTATTGCCGGCATCAATCACCAAGATCGAGCTCAATGGGTTTTCTCCTACGTTTGGAACGGTTATGCAGGGTACAGGGAAATTTCTCCGGCAGTATACCTTGCCCCCTTGCCTTTGTCTCCGGGCGAATCGCTCAGAATCAACGCGCCATCGTCATCGATACCGGCAACAAAACCTTTAATAATTTTTTGATCGGGCAGCAGCAAACAAACAGCGCGCTGATGGTAGGCATGACGTTCTTGCCATGGGGCGGAGAATGCGGCGAAGCCTTCCCGGGCGTAAATGGTCAAGGTTCTCACGATTTCTATCAATATCGCGGCAAGCAAGGCGTTGCGGTCAGGCACGGTTTTACTGATGTTATATAAATCGGTGACCGCTCGTGCAATGGGCTCACGCGCCTGGCGCGGAAAATAAAGATTCAGCCCGACGCCGATCACCGCGTAAGTGGCGTCGGGAATATCGTTATTCAGTTCGACCAATACGCCGCCGAGTTTTTGAAAATGAAACACAATATCGTTCGGCCATTTAAGCCGAATGTTGTTGGCAAAGCCTTCGCGCTCCAGGGTGTTGGCAATGGCAAGGCTGACGGCCATCGGCAGCCCGCTTAAAAAGTGGCTGTCTTGAGTGAAGCGCCAACCCAGCGAAAACATCAAGCTGCCGCCGGGGAATGCGTACCATGGCTGTCCATGGCGACCGCGTCCGGCGGTTTGCCATTCTGTCGCCAGCGCCAGCGCGTGAATATCCGTGTGCGGCAGACGGCGCATCAGTTCATTTGAGGTTGAGTCGATGGTGGCAACATTTATCAGTGAAAGCGGCTGTTTGTTTTTCGATAACGGGACAAGGATGGTGCGGTGTCCGGCGTTGCTCTGCGTTTTGGATAGTTGCGCGCCGTGTGCTTGCGCGGCCTTTTGCCATGCGTCAAGATCAAGCCGATCAAACGGGCGCAATAAGCAGTAGCCCGCTTTGGATTTGTGCGCGACGTCAATACCCACAGCCTCAATGTCTTTTATGAGCGCACGTATTTTTTGCGGGCTAGTATCGAGCTTTTCGGCGAGCGTTGCCGCAGATTGCGCCTGAAGCGTATCGAGATGGTACAGAAGTGCGATACTGTCGGGAGTCATAAAATAATAAGCGTTGTTTTATCAACGCACGGGAAAAACAAAAAAATATCAGAAAAAATCAGGAAAGATCGTCATCGCGCCATTCGTTGAACTCCGGTGCTTCGGGCGCATGCGACAGGTCCGGTGGGCACCAGGCGGCTTCAAGGTGGGAGAGCAGCATGGATGCCTGATCGCTGTCGACATCTTCGCCGAGCTTCACGTTGGATGGGAGGGCGCCGGTGATCAGGTGACGTTTTCTGCGTCGCAATGTTCGCGACAATTCTTCGAGCGTGGCAAAACGCGTCATGGTTTCCGCGTTTTTTATGCGCGCGCGCAGTGCGGCGCCTTGCGGTTTTTCCAGATTGACTTCAAGAAAAAGGCCGATCTGAGGCACACTGGCATCTACCGGGAAAACCTTGCGCGCCAAGCGCGGCAACCAGCGGTCGATCCACATGATCTGCTGCGAGGAAAGCATTGAGGTATTGGCCAGATCAAGCAGCAGGATATGTACATAGGTAGAGTGACAATTGACGCGGTTTTCCGTGGTGGAAAGTTTATCGGCGATATTCTCCTGTTCGCATTTAAGCATTTCGGCAAAACGATAATACGCGTGAATTTCTTGCCAGTATCGCTCCGAAAAGCTTTGATATGCCAATGCGTGAATCAAACGGATTTGTTTGCCGACGAACAGCGCGCGCTGTAAAAGCATTGCTTTGTGGCGCACCAATCGTTCGTCACCGCCTAATAACGGTTTTAGTTCCGCCGAATACAATGCCCACAAATTTTGCCACAATGAAACATCTTCCGAAAAAGCTTTATTGTCGCTTTGGTAAAGAGGCATCCATTTTTTATGAATGCCCATAGCCAGTACACGCGCAATTTCAGTGATTCGGATAACTTCATCCGGAGCGATCTTTTTGCGCAAAAGTTTATCAAGCTCTTCGCGCAATAAAGCGCTTGCTTCCGATAAAGGCGCTGCGAACAATTGCGTTGCCCAACCTTTTTGCATAATCCAGTGTGGCAGCGGCGTTTCGCCCGTTTGGTGGTATTCCGAAGAGGTCATCGGTGGTTCCTTAGTTGCCCGCGTTTTTGACTTCATCCAATTTTGTCATTATCGGTTTTTTTAATCGATCAATAAACTGTGGTGGCAACGTTGGTGTGCGGGATTCGCGCAGCGATTCAGCCCAGATGGGCTGCGGGTAGTGCGAATCGGCGGTAAAACGTGGAATGACATGCCAATGCAAGTGTGGCGTTATGTTACCCAATGATGCGATATTCATTTTCACTGGGGACAGCAGTGAACGCAGCGCCCGCTCTGTGGCCACGAGCATATCGGCACAGTGCTGTCGCTCTGTTGCGGACAGATCAGAAAATTCCACAACGTGGCGATTCCATATCAAGCGGCAAAAGCCGGGGAAAGGTTCGGCAGTCAGTACCACACGGCACATCTCATCGAGATAAACGGGGATACCACCATCTTCACGGCAGAAAATGCATTGATCGGAAATATGGTTCATGACTCGGAAATATCGTCAAAAGGATACGGTGCGGCGGATATACTCGGCGTTATTATTTTCCATGATATGTCTTTCACAAAAAAAGCCCGGTATCATGACGGGCTTTTTTTGTGTGCAACAGAGAAATGTTTCAGCAGCCCATTCCGGCGGCGTTCTGGGTAAAGATATCCGTAGCTTGTTGACACGAACTCTCCAGTGCTTCCTTGTTTGCCTCTTTTGTCCATATTTCACGCAATTGCGCTTCCTGCTCTTGCAACATATTGGCAGTTCCCGCATTGTTGGCGTTTTTTTGTACGCACTCGTTAATTTTAGCCAGATAAGCTTCGCAGGATGGCGGTAAGGCGGATGTCGCGGCCTCCATTGGCGCTGCTGTTTCCGCAGGCGTTACGGGCATTGCATCGGCGGGGGCTGGCGTCGCTGCCGCCGGAGCTGGTTGTTGCGCGGCAGGCCGAAAACGCTGAGCGGCAGATCGATCATTTCACCGTCGAGGTTCAAAA
>DBDN01000004.1:0-9127 GCA_002293615.1 Betaproteobacteria bacterium UBA931
ATCGCAGATCAACTACACCCGCGAACACGAATTCGAAGCGGACCGTATCGGCTTTCAACGTTTACGCGTCGCCAATTTTGACGTCAACGCCTCGGCAACGCTTATGGAAAGAATGTTGCGCGCCAATCGCTTCAACGACGGCACAGCCCCTTCTTATTTACGTACGCACCCAATCACCACCGAGCGAATCGCCGAAGCCCAAGCGCGCGCCGAGAGTGTCCCTTACCGGCAAATTGTGGACAGCGTCGATTTTCATTTTGTCCGTGCGCTTTTACGCAGTTATCTCGGTACCGGCAAAGAGGCCGTCGCTTATTTTGAAGAAGCGTTGCGTACGCGTAAATTCAACCATGAGGCTGCGATGCATTACGGGCTGGTGGCATCGTTATTGCGCACCAAGGAATATGATCGAGCCGAAGAGCAAATCACCTGGCTGGATAAAACCATGCGCCACCCGATGATCGACGCCATCGCCGGGCATATTTTCATGGAAAGCGGCGCGCTCGACAAGGCCATCAAGCGTTTTCACGACAGCCTCAACCGTTACCCCAACAAAAAGCAATTGGTGTACGACTATCCCGAAGCGTTGTTCAAGGCCAACCGTTTCCGCGAGGCGGCGAATTATCTGGAAACGGCATTGGCCCGTTTCCCGGATGACGGGCAGCTTCATGAAAAAGCGGCGCGCATTTATGAAAAACTTAATATCGGCTATAAAGAGCATCGCCATCTCGGCGAATACTACGCGTGGCTCGGCACGTATCCCGCAGCAATCGATCAGTTTGAAATCGCGTTAAAAGACAAAGACGCTTCTTTTCAGGATTTATCCATTATCGAAAGCCGCCTTCGCGCAGTTCGCCAAGAGCAGGACGACATGAAAGCATTGGAGAAAAAATTTTAATGTATGTACCACATGCTCCCGTTTCAAACATAAAAAAGCCGCGCTATGCGCGGCTTTTTTCTCGTAATCAATCTTTCTTAAAAAAGATGGCGCATACCAACGGCAATTGAATATTCCTTATCATTCTGTCCGTCCGTAAACGCGGTTCCGTCGTAATCAATTTGTCCGTATGAGGTATAAATCAACGTACGCTTGCTTAAGTTATAGTCAACGCCCACGATGAATTGCTTATAACCGCTGTCCTTCAGGTCGCGGCCATTCAGTTCCGCGTCATCTCCCCAAGCAAAGCTGGCACGCGGCACAAAATTACCCCATTGATAACTGACAGTGAATATCGCTTCGCGTGTTTCCAGCTTATCGTTATCGCCAAAAGCGATACCCGACGCGCCAAGATAACCGCTGGCGTTTCCGGTCGGACGCATCCAGATATTATCGGTGCCACCCGTTGCCGCTTCGCCGTATAGTTTTGTCTGTTGATAAGCGCCAATCACCGACAATTTGTCCTGATAACCGCCTTCGACACGCCAGAAATTTCCAGCCTTGTCACCATTACCGTTTTGCTCCTCAAACTGCACAATACCGCCCTTGATGAAGCAATGCGCCGCCGTATAGCCCAGACCAGCACCCCATGTAAATTTATTATCGCCGTTAATCCGCTGTTCATCAGCGCTGTATAAAAGCGAAAAATCAAAACCGGCCAGTGAAGGCGAATCATAGCGAACGGAACTATTGTGGCGGCCATCATGGCGAATCATGATACCCAAGCCATTGGTCCCCGTAAGCCAGGTATATTGCCAAGTATCCAGCGTTTCCATATCGGAGTTCAAATAGCTGGACAAGCGTCCTAGACGCACCTTACCCCAGTTGCCCTGCAAGCCGACAAACGTATCGCGCGACGCGAGCTGATTCGATCGGCTGCCGCCGTTAATATCCGTACCATCTGTCGTCAAATAAGATTCAATCTGCCAGATCGCCGACATACCGTTGCCCAGTGCCTCGGTGCCGCGCACCCCAAATAATGAACCGGTATCATCCACGCGGGAAACCNNCCGTTTTCATTTCACCTGCGTTGTTAAAAGTTTTCGAACCAAGAATAGCCAGTTCGATATCGCCGTAAAGCGTTACGTTTGATTGCGCCAACACCACGACAGGAAACGCCGCGAGCAGCAAAACCACATTTTTTTTCATGATGTCCCTCTCCCCCTCGGTAAAAATAGGCCAAGGCTCGTATTAAACATGAGCGCGCTCAAAGGCGTCAAGCAAAAAGGGAAGGGGTTATCAAGAATGTTTGCGTTGTTGTGTTTTATGAATTCTTTTGTTCTTTGCTCTACTTTAGCGGGTGACAAAATCACTGAAAACATAACGGATATTTCCAACCGACCGCCCATCGGTTGGGAAAAATCATTTGAAAAATTGCGCAGATGCGGTAATCATACTCCTGTTACTTTCTTGAAATCCACATCCGCCCAAAGTTCTTTGGCTTTTATGTTTTATGTTTTATGCTTTACTCAAAACCACTTTCGCGCATTCTGGAATAAACGCAACCACGGTGAATAGTCTACCCATTCCGCCGGATGCCATGAAAGTTGCGCGGCGCGAACACTGCGTTCGGGGTGCGGCATCATGATGGTGAAGCGTCCGTCCGTTGAGGTAAACGCCGTCGCGCCCCGCTCCGAGCCATTCGGGTTATATGGGTATTGTTCCGTCGCCTTGCCGTTATGGTCAACATAACGCAGCGCGATTAAACCGGAAGCGTTTTTCCGCTGCTCTTCGCTGATGAATTCGACACGTCCCTCGCCGTGCGATACCACAATCGGCAAGCGACTGCCGCCCATTCCCTGAAACAACAATGACGGTGAGTCAACGATTTCCACCAACGACAAACGCCCCTCAAACTGCTCGCTCTTATTGCGCACAAAATTCGGCCAATGCGCCGCCCCCGGGATAATATCGCGTAATTGGCTCATCATCTGGCAACCGTTGCACACCCCCAATGCCAATACATCGGTACGCATAAAAAATGCGGAAAACTGATCGAATAAACGCGGATTAAAAAGAATCGATTTTGCCCACCCCCCTCCCGCGCCCAGCACATCCCCATAAGAAAAACCGCCGCATACCGCCAGTATTTGAAAATCGCGCAAATGCGCGCGTCCGCTGATCAGATCGCTCATGTGCACGTCAAAAGCATCAAATGCCGCGGCGTCAAAAGCAGCCGCCATTTCAACCTGGCTGTTCACGCCCTGCTCGCGTAAAACGGCAACCTTCGGCCTGCTTTTTCCCCGCGCTTTTCCCAAGATCGCAAGCGGCTTTTGATCAAAGTCAAAGGTAACCGACGCCTGCATGCCGGAATCGTTGTTATCCAACAACATCGCGCGCGTTTCCTCCGCACACGACGGATGATCGCGTAACGCCTGCATCGCCAGCGACGTGGACGACCAAAGCGCATGCCAATCATTGCGGTTTTCATCGAGCAGCGTCGATTCGCCGATGCGCAACCTGATTTTTTCGCTGCCATTCGGCGCACCGATATCGTATGCCGCCAGCCCGACGGCTTCGGCGTCTTGCAGCACAGCCTTCGCGTCGTCCGCGCGCACCTGAATCACCGCGCCCAACTCTTCGGCAAAACAAACGGCGAGCGCCGATGGTTCACCGTTATCCGGCAAGACAATATCCAAGCCCGAATGCGCGGCAAAGGCCATTTCAAGCAATGCGACCAAAACACCGCCATCGCTGACATCGTGATAAGCCAGTATCCGTGTACGCTGCTTGCCGATAAAACCGAGGAAAGCCAATAATCGCTCCGGCTTATCCAGATCGGGAACCTTATCGCCCGCTTGCGCCAAAACCTGCGCCAATGCCGATGCGCCCAAGCGCCGTTTACCGTCGGCAACATCAAGCCAGATCAATCGGGTTTCCCCCATATCCAGATTGAGCTGCGGCGTCAGGCTGCGGCGCGCATCATTCACCTGCGCAAATGCCGTAACAACCAGCGATACCGGCGAAACAACATTATGCTTTTCCCCATCCGCACCGCGCCACGCGGTACGCATCGACATGGAATCCTTGCCGACCGGAATGGAAACGCCCAGCGCGATCGACGTTTCGGAAACAGCCTTCACGGTCGCGTACAACGCCGCATCTTCACCCGGTTGCTCGGCAGCCGCCATCCAGTTGGCCGAAAGTTTGACATCGCGCCAATCGGCAACATCCGCCGCCGCGAGATTGGTCAACGCCTCAGCAATTGCCATTCGCCCCGATGCAGGCGCGTTAATCATTGCCAATGGCGTTTTCTCGCCCATCGCCATCGCTTCGCCGTGATAATTGCTATGATCTGCCAATGTGACCCCACAATCGGCGACGGGCACTTGCCACGGACCGATCATCGGGTCGCGCGCCACCAAACCGCCTACCGTACGATCGCCGATGGTGATCAAAAAAGTTTTGTCGGCCACCGCCGGAAATTGCAATACTTTCGTTAACGCATCACGAATGCCGATATCACCGCATCGCAACGATATATTTTCATTATTTTCTGTTTTGACATCGCGCAGCATCCGCGGCGGTTTGCCTAAAATAAGATCAAGCGGCACATCCACCGGGGCATTGTTGAAATAAGCATCGTTGACTTTCAAATGCCCGTCCGCCGTTGCCGTGCCGACCACCGAAAACGGGCAACGCTCGCGTTCGCACAATGCCTGAAAGCGCGGCAAATCGTCGGGCGCAATCGCCAGCACATAACGCTCCTGCGCTTCGTTGCTCCACAGCTCCCGCGGGCTCATGCCCGGCTCTTCCGATGGGATCGCCCGCAGCTGGATCAGGCCGCCGACGCCCGCGTCGTAAATCAGCTCCGGCAGCGCATTGGAAACGCCGCCGGCGCCGACATCGTGGATCGACAAAATCGGATTTTCCTCACNNCATCCCATTGCCAACATTGGTCGATCACCTCTTGCGCGCGGCGCTGTACTTCGGGATTGCCGCGCTGCACCGAGTCAAAATCGAGATCGGCGCTGTTGTCGCCGCTCGCCATCGACGATGCCGCGCCACCACCCAAACCGATCAGAAAACCGGGGCCGCCGAGTTGAATCAGCAGCGCGCCTTCCGGCAGCGCTTTCTTGCGCACCTGCGTCGCGTTGATCATGCCCATACCACCTGCGATCATGATCGGCTTGTGATAGCCGTAACTTTTGCCGCCGACGTCGATCTCAATCGTGCGGAAATAACCGGTGATATTCGGGCGGCCAAATTCGTTGTTGAACGCAGCCGCGCCCAAAGGGCCGTCAAGCATAATCGTTAACGGTGAAACAATACGATCGGGTTTTGCCGGCGGCTTTTCCCACGATTGCGGCAATTGCGGAATGCGCAAATGCGACACGCTAAAACCAGCCAATCCCGCTTTCGGCTTGCCGCCTGTGCCCGTCGCGCCTTCGTCGCGAATTTCGCCGCCGGAACCGGTCGCCGCGCCGGGGAACGGCGCAATCGCCGTCGGATGATTGTGTGTTTCCACTTTCATCAGCGTATGCGTCAAATGGCGATGCGCCCGATATTGGCGCTGCGCATCCGGATAAAAACGCGCCGCCTCACGCCCGGTCATGATTGCCGAATTATCGGAATATGCGACCACCGTACCTTGCGGGTGCGCCTTGTGGGTATCGCGAATCATCGCGAACAATGACTTGTCCTGGAGCTTGCCGTCAACAATCCATTGCGCGTTAAAAATTTTATGGCGGCAATGTTCCGAATTGGCCTGCGCGAACATCGTTAATTCGACATCGGTCGGATCGCGTTGCAATTCCCGGTAACGCTCTTCCAGATAATCCATTTCATCATTTGCCAGTGCCAAGCCCAACGATCGGTTTGCCGCTTCCAGTGCGGCACGGCCTTCTTTCAATAACGGCACTGTTGCCATCGGTTTCGGCTTGGCATGCGCAAATACCTGCGTTTCCTCGCTGAAATCGTTGAGCACCGACTCGACCATCCGGTCATGCAGCGAATCCTGCAAAAGCCGCAACGCTTCTGCCGATAACGGCTCATTGTCAGCCGACAAATATTGAAAGACAACACCGCGTTCAATGCGGCGCACTGCGGATAAGCCGCACTGATGCGCAATATCGGTGGCCTTTGACGACCACGGCGACACCGTCCCCAAACGCGGCACAACGATGAAATGCCCCGACCACGACGTTATATTGTCTTCTTGCGCGTCGCTATCGTCTTTTTGCACATGACGCGAGCCGTATTCAAGCAGCTCTTTGAGATGTGCCAAATCAGAATCGGCAAGCGGCGCGCTCAGTTCGACAAAATGACAGTAATGCGCCGATAAGCGCGCCAAAGGAACATGTTGTGATTGTAATTGCGCCAAGATACGCGCCAGCCGAAATTCCGAAAAAGCCCGCTGGCCGATAAATCTGACGAAAATCATACCGTTTCCTATCGCGTTGAAAACAAAGAATAAAAAATTTTGCGCCCTGCTTTTGGAATTCCCAAACCCACCCAAAACCTTCGGGAATTCTTTGCTGCCAAAACCCTGATGATTCGCTCGCGATTCTAAATGATCCCGCGGTAGAAAACTACCTGCCTCGCTCGCCCGAAACCTTGAGCGGATTTGCCCTTCGTACTTGTGCCTGCCGTTATATGAAATACTTCCGCCGCCACATAAAACCATGCTCGGGAAAACCATTCAAAAACTCGTTGATTCACGGTAAACTTGCCAATTGCTGTAACTTTCTATATCCAAACCTGTTCGATCAACCGGAACCCAAAAATCATGATCTTTGATATCGACAATGAAACACTGCCCCGGGAAGACCTGGAAGCGCTGCAATTGCGCCGTTTACGTACCACCGTCGAGCGCTGCTACGAAACGGTAAAGTTCTACCGCGAAGCGATGGACGAACTGGAAGTTAAACCACACCACATTCAGTCGCTGGCGGATGTGAAGCTGCTGCCGTTTACAAAAAAAGAACAATTACGCGACAATTATCCTTTCGGCATGTTTGCCGTACCCACTGATCAGGTCGTGCGCTTGCATGGCTCTTCGGGCACCTCGGGCAAACCGGTTGTCGTCGGTTATACCAAACGCGATGTTGCCAACTGGGGGGAACTCGGTGCGCGCAGTTTGAGCGCCGCCGGTTTGACGCCAAGCGATCGCCTGCAAAATGCTTATGGCTACGGGCTTTTTACCGGCGGCATGGGCCTGCACATCGCCGCGGAAACGCTTGGCGTGATGGTGATCCCGATGTCGGGCGGGCAGACGCAAAAACAAGTGATGCTGCTTGAGGATTTCGCCACCACCGCGCTGAGTTGCACGCCGTCTTATGCGTTGAATATTGCCGAAGAAGCGGAAAACCTCGGTATCGATGTCCGCAAAATGCCACTTAGAGTCGGTATTTTCGGCGCGGAGCCGTGGAGCGAAGAAATGCGCTATGAACTGGAATCACGCTTGGGCATCGACGCCATCGACATTTACGGATTGTCCGAAATCATGGGACCGGGCGTCGGCATTGAATGTATTGAAGCCAAAAAAGGGCTGCATGTCTGGGAAGACCATTTCCTGGTGGAATGCGTCGACGTCGATACGGGCGAGCCGTTGCCGCCGGGCGAAGAAGGCGAAATCGTGATCACGACGTTAACCAAGGAAGCGTTCCCGATGTTGCGTTTTCGCACGCGCGACATCTCGGTGATCGACAAGGCCCCGTGCAAATGCGGGCGCACGCATGCGCGCATTCGCCGCATCACCGGCCGTTCGGACTACATGCTGATTATTCGCGGCGTTAATGTGTTCCCGACACAAGTGGAAGCGGTACTGATGCGCACGGAAACGTTATCGCCGTTTTATCAGATCGAAGTCTTCCGCGAAGGCTTCATGGATTCGCTGCGCGTTAACGTTGAGGCCAGCCCGCCGCTTTACGCCAAAGGCCAGGAATATATGGATCGCGTTTCGGCGAAAGTACGCAACGACATTAAAGACTTCATCGGCATTAACGCGGAAGTCAAAATTCATCCGACCGGCGCGATTGAGCGTTCGATGGGGAAAGCGGTTCGTGTATTGGATCACCGCAAGAAAAAAGCGAATTGATATTTTCGGAGAAACGTATTGAACAATAAAGCTTTTAATCCGCCGCCCGCCGGATCGAGATTACTGATGTCCGGCAATGAAGCCGTCGCCCGCGCCGTCTGGGATGCCTGCACGCGCGTCGCGGCCGCCTATCCCGGCACGCCCTCCACCGAAATGCTGGAGGTTATTTCTCTTTATCCGGATATTTATTCCGAGTGGTCGGTCAATGAAAAAGTATCGCTGGAAGTGGCGCTCGGCGCATCAATGACCGGCGCGCGCGCTTTTTGCGCGATGAAACACGTCGGTATGAACGTTGCTTCCGACGCATTGATGACATTAACGCTGACCGGCGTTGTCGGCGGATTGGTCATCGCCATCGCCGACGATGTCGGTTTCTCCTCTTCGCAAAACGAACAGGATTCCCGCTTTTGGGGACGCTTTGCGCACTTGCCGATTTTCGAGCCTTCCGATTCGCAAGAAGCCTACGAAATGACCAAAGCGGCCTTTGCATTGTCCGAACAGTTTTCGACGCCGGTGATCCTGCGTATGACTTCGCGCATCTGCCACGTCAAATGCATCGTCACCGTCGGCGAGCGCAACGTTAGCCGCGTTGCCGAAGGTTTCACCAAAGACCCGGCGCGCTGGGTCATGGTGCCGAGCAACGCCAAACGTCACATGCCGAAACTGTTTGCCCGCGATAAAGCATTGCGCGAAGCCGCTGAAACCAGCGTATTCAATAAAATCGAAGACGGCAACGATAAGCGCGTCGGCTTCATTGCCTCCGGCCCCGCGTACATGCATGTGCGTGAAACTTACCCCGATGCGCCGATACTGAAACTTGGCTTCTCCTGCCCGCTTCCGCTTGACCTGGTAAAAAGATTTACGGCGCAAGCGAAAAAACTGGTCGTGGTCGAGGAGACCGAACCTTTGGTTGAAAACGAAATCCGCGCCGCCGGTATCCCCGTACATGGCAAAGATTTATTGCCTGCAAACGGAGAACTTTCCGGCGACGTGCTGNNAGCCGAAAAGGAAAGCCATAAACCGCAAGCGCTCTTTCCGCGCCCGCCGACCATGTGCGCAGCCTGTCCGCATCTGGGCATTTATTACACGTTATCGCAAATGCGCAATGTCAATATTGCCGGCGACATCGGCTGTTATACACTCGGCGCAGGACA
>DBDN01000004.1:9192-9917 GCA_002293615.1 Betaproteobacteria bacterium UBA931
CCGTCATCGGCGATTCGACGTTCATGCATATGGGCATGCAAGGCCTGCTCGATATCACCTACAATCGCGGCAATGTCACCGTGCTTCTGCTCGATAACCGTGCTGTCGGCATGACCGGCGGGCAAAACAATCCCGGCAATGGCCGCGATATTTATAACGAAACTGCCCCGCGCATTGACTTTGCAAAACTGGTCGAAGCGCTTGGCGTCGAGCCGGAGCGCATTCACGTCGTTAACGCCTATGAATTGCCGGTCGTCTTCAAAACGCTGCGCGAAGAAACCAAAAAGCCCGGTGTTTCAGTCGTCATCACCAATCAGCCGTGCGTTCTGGTCAGCGATTACGTCAAGCAGGCGCCATACAAAGTTGATACCTCATTGTGTACCGGCTGCGGCAATTGCGTCGATGTTGGCTGCCCGGCCATTCACGTTATCCGCCGTGAAAAAGTGGTGAAACCATCGGGCAAAGAAGTTGAGCTGGCATTCGTTGAAATCGAAACCGTCGCCTGTACCGGCTGCAACCTGTGCGTGCAAACCTGTGGGCCGAAAGCCATTCAACACGCAACGCCTGTTGCAAAAATTGTTCCCATCGCCATTTCGCAGATAAAAGCATAGGAAAAAGGTTTGACTGTGGCAAACGACAAAAAATCCATGAACATCCTCATTGTCGGCATCGGCGGGCAAGGCGTGATGACCGCTTCCGAAATCCTTTCGCAAATCGCTTTTCGC
>DBDN01000004.1:9924-18214 GCA_002293615.1 Betaproteobacteria bacterium UBA931
GGCGGCGTAGTATCGTCGCATGTCCGTATTGCCGACCGCGTTTACTCGCCGGAAATCATGCCCGGCAAGGCCGATGTGTTGCTCGGCTTTGAAGCGGCCGAAGCATTGCGCTGGTGCCACTACCTACGCCCGCAAAGCACCGCCATGGTCAACCGGCTGAATCTCGAGCCGCCTGTTGTTTCGCTTGGCCTTTTCGATTATCCGATAGATCCGATCGCCGACATACGTCGGCAAGGCATCAAAGTTCGCGATTTCGATGCCGGCGAAATCGCCCGTGAATTAGGCGATTTGCGGCTGGTCAGCACCATCATGCTCGGCGCCATTTCCGAGAGCCTGCCCTTTAACCCGGAGAGTTTGAAAGAAAATATCGTCGCCCGCTTTCGCGCTCGCAAACCGGCACTTGCCGATCTTAACGCCGAAGCGTTCGAACGTGGACGAGGCGTTGCCACAATCCCTGCGTAAAAAAACACTGCACGCTTCAGCATTGACCGGCAAGTTTGGCAAATAAGCACAGCGTTATCCGCTAAACATCAAACCGTCTGAACGGTTTTTTCAAACAACGGCTATTCTTTCGGCACGCCTTCCCGCCATCGCGCCCAGTTTGCCACGATGTCGTCCGCCACGCGGCAGCCGACATTGGTTTTGTTCCGCACGCTTTCGCCAAAATCACCGGCAACCTGTTCGAGCGCGTGCTCCAGATGGTAAAGCGTCGTTTCGTCGGGCGTACCCTGATCGAAGTTCACGACAACGCGCAAGCTCATCATGCGCTCAAGCCCGTGCAACTGCCGGATCACGTAAGCAACCGCCGTTCCTTCCATTTCTGTGATGATGTAATCGTCCGCGCCGTAGGCTTTAGCGATTTCTTGCGCCTGTTTCGACAGGCCGGGGCCGTGAAAAAAACAATCGCCGGTCATGTGCGTACCCGTGCCGATGAACGGATCGCGCCGCGCAACTTCTTGCGGGTAACGGGCGCGGAACGCGCGGGCAAAGCCGGAATCGGCAAGCGGCGTGCCTTGGCTTAATNNCGGCATGCCAGCGCCCGATTGACCAATGCCGTGTTGAGTTGAAACACGCGCACGTCTTCATCGCCTTGGCGCGGCAGAAAAACCGGCTCGCCGGGCTTGCTCTCTTCGGGCGACCAACGCATGGTCAGATCGAAATCGACGAGCCATGTGCCCCAGATCACCGCACCGATGGTTGCGCGTTCGGGTGTCGCGCCGGCAACACCGGAGATCAGGAAGTACGTTTTGGAAAAATCGAAATGCGGATCGAGCAGTATTGCTTGCATCGATGACGATGAGCGTACTTTGCCCATGCCCAATACCGCGCCGCACACACCGTCGCCATTGCAATACACGGGATTGGTCGCGCCGCGCACATGGAATATTTGCACATCCTTTTGCCAATAGCGTTCGCGCCAGTAATGAAACTCGCCGGAAGTCTCGGCAGACGCACCACTCGGGTTGGCGTCGAACATCGTCGCGATGAACACTTTAACCTCAATCGGCACAATCGGATTTTTCGGCAGGTTCATGAATCGATTGTTTCGTGTCAGTCGGTTTTGTCCGCTGGCGAAGCGCTTTGCCCACCTTCCGAGTTTCTCTGTTCCGCCGCTTTGGCATGCCCCGTATCGGGCTGCGTTTCTTCGTTGTTTTTTATTTCTTCTGCCGCCGCTTGAGGCGTCAATAACGTGCGCAGGTTTTCCAGCTTGGCGTTCAAATCGCGTCGCGTCGCCGAGTCTTTGTCGGTATCGGCCGCTTTCTGGTAATGCCGCAACGCCATTTGCACATAAAGATCGGCAAGGTTGGCGTGCGCCACGGAATAGTCCGGCGCCGCCGCAATCGCGGTTTCCAATTCGCGTTGCGCCAGTGCGAATTCGCCGGCTTTGGCATACATCGCAGCCAGGTTGTTTCGCGGCTCCGGCAATTCGGGAAAATCGGAAATCAACGCAAGCAGCGCGCTCTTGGCTTCCTCATCGCGCCCCAACTCGGTCAACGCGATGGTGCGAATAAAGCGCACCTGTGGCTCACGCGGACGGGCTTTGACCAATTCATCGGCAGTCGTCAACGCCTCTTCCCATTTCTGATCGTCCATTCGGGCGCGCAGTGTTTTTAATTTTTCTTCATAAACAGCGCGTGCTTCTTCGTTAAACTCTTCGGGAAGCGACGGCGCCGCACTTTCCCGCGTCCGCGTTTCGTCCGACGAAGCGGCTGCCGGCGTTTCACTGGCCACAATATCCTGCGCGATTGCCCGCTCTGAGTAAAAACCGAGCAAAACCAGTAACGCGATAAGCCCGACGCCCCGGCGGCAAAAAAGCGCCGACGCCGGAAGAGAAAAAGGAAAAGAGTTTGTCATAAAAGTTTCCGAAAGAAACGCGGGATTCCAGAATCGACAGAGTATAATCCCAAACTCTCAAACAGACACTTAAGAAAATTCAGGCATTATGGAAGCGGAACAATTAAACCATCTCGCCCACACTCTTGACGATATTGCCGAACGTACCGCCGCATTACGGAGGTATCTTTGACTTCGACGGCAAAGCAACGCGGTTAAAAGCCATCGATCAGGAAATACAGGATCCCTCGGTTTGGAATGACCCGAAAAAAGCCCAGGAGCTCGGTCGCGAAAAAAAACTGTTGGAAGGCGTGGTTACCTCTTTATCGGAATTAACCGCCGAGATTCGGGACAACAACGAACTTTTTGCCTTGGCGCGCGATGAAGAAGACGAAGAAGCGCTGCAACTGATTCTTGCCGACGCCGACAAGCTTGAGCGGGCGGTTTTTGAGATGGAGTTTCGCCGGATGTTTTCGCATCCGCTCGATCCGAACAACTGTTTCATCGACATTCAGGCGGGCAGCGGCGGTACCGAAGCGCAGGACTGGGCGGCAATGCTTTTCCGCATGTATCTGCGTTATTGCGAGCGACGCGGTTTCAAGACCGAAATTCTCGAAGAATCGCCGGGTGATGTTGCCGGAATCAAAAGCGCGTCGTTCAAAGTCAGCGGCGACTATGCTTATGGCTATTTGCGTACCGAAAGCGGCGTGCACCGTCTCGTGCGCAAAAGCCCGTTCGATTCCAATGCCCGCCGCCACACTTCCTTTTCCAGCGTTTTCGTTTATCCGGAAGTGGACGATTCCATCGAAATCGAAATCAACCCCGCCGACCTGCGCATTGACACTTTCCGCGCTTCCGGTGCCGGCGGCCAGCATATCAATAAAACCGATTCCGCGGTACGCATCACGCACGAACCGACCGGCATTGTCGTTGTCTGCCAGAATGATCGTTCACAGCACCGCAATCGCGCCGAGGCCATGGCTGTATTGAAAGCGCGTCTTTATGAAGCGGAATTACGCAAGCGCCAGGCCGAGCAACAGAAGCTGGAGGATTCCAAAACCGATATTGGTTGGGGGCACCAGATTCGCTCTTATGTGCTTGATCAATCGCGGATCAAGGATTTACGCACCAGCCACGAAACCGGCAATACGCAGGCCGTGCTTGACGGCGATCTCGATGACTTCATCGCCGAAAGCTTAAAGCAAGGCGTTTAATGTTGATCTGCGTGAAAACCATTTGATTGAATGCCATGAACACGGAAAAACCATCGATCGCCAAAGCAACTGCCGAACTGGACGAAAACCGGATTATCGCCGAACGCCGCCGCAAGCTCGCTTCTTGGCGTAAAGACGGCATCGCTTTTCCCAACAACTTCAAACGCAACGCGCTCGCCGCCGACCTGCACGCGCAATTTGACGCGCTGGATAAAGAAGCGCTTGCGAAACGCGACGATACTTTCACCGTCGCCGGGCGCATGATGTTAAAGCGTGTGATGGGCAAGGCAAGCTTCGCCACTTTGCAAGACATGTCCGGCCGCATCCAGCTTTTCATCAACGACGACGGTCTCGGTAAAGAAGCGCATGACGCTTTCAAACACTGGGATATCGGCGATATTGTCGGCGCTACCGGCATGTTGTTCAAAACCAAAACGGGCGAGTTATCGCTTAAAGTGACATCGTTGCGCCTGCTCGCCAAGTCGCTGCGTCCGCTGCCGGAAAAGTTTCACGGCTTGACCGACCAAGAGCAAAAATACCGGCAGCGCCATGTTGATTTGATGATGAATTCGGATTCACGCGATGTCTTTGTCAAACGCTCAAAGATTTTGCAAGCCGTCCGTGATTTTTTTGTGGAGCGCGGCTATCTTGAGGTGGAAACACCAATGATGCACCCGATTCCCGGCGGCGCCACGGCGCGCCCGTTCGTGACGCATCACAACGCGCTCGATACCCGGCTCTACCTGCGTATCGCGCCCGAACTTTATTTGAAACGACTTGTCGTCGGCGGCTTCGAACGCGTGTTTGAGATTAACCGCAGCTTCCGTAATGAAGGCATTTCCACGCGCCACAACCCCGAATTCACGATGCTGGAATTTTATGAGGCGTATCGCGATTTTCATTATTTGATGGATTTAACCGAAACTTTTTTCCGCGATATTGCGCAAAAAGTTCTGGGCACGACGACGATCACCTATCAAGGTGACAGCATCGATCTTGCCCAGCCGTTCGCCCGCATGACCATGGCAGAAGCGATCCATCATTATCATCCGCAGCATACGCCGGAGGCGCTCGCCGACATTGCCTACCTGCGCAAAGCGTTGATAGCGCTCGGGGAAGAAACGTTGCCGACCGATGGGTTGGGTGTTTTGCAATTAAAGCTCTTTGAAGCGACCACCGAAGAAAATTTGGTTCAGCCGACATTCATCCACGCACATCCGACCGACGTTTCGCCGTTGGCGCGCGCCAATGATGCACGCCCGGAAATCACTGACCGCTTTGAGCTGTTCATTACCCGACGCGAGTTGGCCAACGGCTTTTCCGAATTGAACGACCCCGAAGATCAGGCGCGCCGCTTTCGGGCGCAAGTCGAAGCGCGCGACGCCGGCGATGAAGAGGCCATGTATTTTGACGAAGATTATATTCATGCGCTTGAATACGGCTTGCCGCCTACCGCGGGCGAAGGCATCGGCATCGACCGTCTTGTAATGTTGTTCACCGACAGCCCGTCGATTCGCGATGTTCTGCTGTTCCCGCAATTGAAAAGAGAATAAAACGGCGAATCAAGCACGAAGAAAAATAAAATGGCCGGATAAAACAGATAACGCCATGCTGCTTGGTTTATGCTTAAATTCTACCCCCTCTACCAAGATCGGGCTTAGCAGAAACAAGCGGTATTGCTGTTGTCCGGCATCGATACAGATAAATGCGATATTGAAAAAATTATTATCGTTATCAAACGTAAGAACTTAAAAGAAAAAAAAAGCGAGTTAAAGAAAATTCACGCCTGGTTGCCCGCAGTAAACGTTTTTTAAAGACAAAGGCCAGCGTTTATTCACTCCTCTTAAAAAATGAAAAGCGGGTTTTCTAAGCAAAACACCTACTTTTTATAATGATTTCATTGGGTGAAAAACCGGTTCCATGTACAATGCGCTTCGAAACGAAATGCAACGGCTCACAGGTTGACTGTAGCTATTACATGACACCACCGTCGCTCAGACAGTTGTCTGTTTTGGAAACTCGTTTTTTATTCGAAACAGGCAACTGGTGAAACAGGAGTAATGCATGAATTCGAAGCCCTGGCTCAACCAATATCCTGCGGACGTTCCGGCGGAGATTTCTTTCGATCCGGCAATGACTATCCATGGCATGTTGGCGCATACCGTCGCGCGCCACCCTGACCGGCCCGCGTTCAGTTGTATGGGACATACCTTGACTTTCCGGCGTCTTGATGAGTTATCCAAAGCGTTCGCCGGATGGCTGCAATCGATGGGCATCAAAAAAGGGGCGCGTGTCGCGCTGATGATGCCCAACGTCTTGCAATACCCGATCTGTCTTTTTGGGCTATTGCGCGCCGGATGTATCGCCGTCAACATTAACCCGCTTTATAAAGCACGCGAGTTGCAATACCAATTAAACGATTCTTCGGCAGAAGTGATCGTCGTCGCGGAAAACTTTGCGCGTACGCTGGAAACCATACTCGATAAAACACAAGTGCGCCATGTCGTCGTCACCTCCGTCGGCGAAGAAATGGGGTTCAAGGGAATTTTCATCGATTTTGCCTTGCGCCACCTGATGAAAAAAATTCAATCGTATTCATTGCCGAATGCGGTACTTCTTTCCCATACGTTGAAACTCGGCAGGAAAAAATTTACGCCAACGGATGTCGTCGGCAATGACATTGCTTTCTTACAATACACCGGCGGCACTACCGGCATTTCCAAAGGCGCGATTCTGACGCATTCGAACATGGTCGCCAACCAGATCCAGGTGCTGACTTGGGCAAAACCTTATATCAATTTGGAAGAGCGGCAAATCATGATCACCCCGCTGCCGCTTTACCACGTTTTTTCACTGCTGGCCAATTGCCTGCTGATGACTTCTATCGGCGCGGAAAGCGTATTGATTACCGATCCGCGCAATATCCCGAAAATGGTCACCGAAATCGGTCGCTATCGTTTTTCAATCATCACCGGGGTCAACACGCTTTATAACGCACTTCTTAATAACAAGGATTTCCAGAAGCTCGATTTCTCCAACCTGAAAATCGCGCTCGGCGGCGGTATGAGTATTCAAAAAAGCGTCGCTGATCGCTGGCAAGAGGTTACCGGCAAACCGCTTTCCGAGGCGTATGGTTTGACCGAAACATCGCCGGCGATTGTGATCAACCCGCTTAACCTGGACGCGTATAACGGCAGTATCGGCGTACCGATCCCATCGACCGATGTTGTATTGCGCGACGATCACGGAAATAATGCCGGTATCGGCGAAATCGGCGAAATCGGCGTCAAAGGCCCGCAGGTAACAAAGGGGTATTGGCAGCGCGATGACGAAACACACCGCGCCTTTTCGCGTGACGGCTATTTCATGACCGGCGATCTGGCGGTCATGGACAAAAAAGGTTTTCTCAAGCTGGTTGACCGCAAGAAAGACATGGTTCTTGTTTCCGGCTATAACGTTTATCCGAATGAAATCGAAGCCGTTGCCGCAATGTGCCCCGGCGTTCTTGAGTGTGCCGCCGTCGGCATTCCCGATGCGCGTTCCGGCGAGAAGGTAAAATTGTTCGTCGTAAAAAACAGCTCCGACCTCACCGAAGAAACGCTGATGAAATTCTGCCGCACCAACCTTGCCGGATACAAGCGTCCGCGCGAGATCGAGTTTCGTGAATCACTTCCCAAAAGCAACGTCGGCAAAATTCTGCGCCGTGAATTACGCGTACCTTCGCGCGTATCGTCTGAAACCGAATTGGTATGAGTAAAGCGCCCCTTCCTGACAAAAGGCCTGCATTGCGCGTGGTTCCGATGCCATCGGAAATCAATGATCGCGGCACTATTTTTGGCGGCTGGCTGATGGCGCAAATGGATTTGGCTTGTTTTACCGAAGCAGTAAAAAGAACGCGCGGACAAGTCACGACAGTCGCCGTCAACGCCATTACCTTCGAATCCCCGGTTTTTGTCGGCGACATTGTCAATATTTACGTTGACATTATCCGCGTCGGCAAAACATCGCTAACGCTTGGTTTGGAGATCTTCTCCGAACGTCTCAACGAAAACATGGAGTCTTATCGGGTTGCCCACGGCGAAATGGTTTTTGTCGCCATCGATGAAAACCATAAGCCGCGCCAAATTCCGCAAGACTCTTTCTAGACAATACGCTTCAACCATTACTTTCCCAAACCTCAGGATTTTGAATGAATACCCATCACATTATTTCCGTTTCCTGCAAAGTTTTTACGAATACTCTGATCGGTGTGGCCGCTTTTTGGCTGGTATCAACGAAAGTGTCCGCCGCGGCTTTTGCACTCCAGGAGCAAAGCGGCAGCGGCCTTGGAACGGCCTTTGCCGGCCCTGCCGAAGCGGCGGACGCATCGTCGATGTACACCAACCCGGCAACGTTGGCAAAACGTAAATCCATCCAAATCGTCGGCGCCATGCACATTGCGACTCCATCGATGAAATTCAAGAACCAGGGCAGCGCCGCCGCTTTCAATCAACGCAACATCGGCGGCAACGGCGGCGATGCCGGTTCCATCAATCTGCTGGGCAACCTTTATATCGCGGTTCCCATTAACGAGCGTTGGACGTTCGGATTAGGCAACGGCGCACCGTTCGGCCTGGTTTCCAAATACGATCGCCATTGGGCGGGACGTTATCTTGCCGTTGAATCCAACGTCAAATCATTCAACGTCAATCCGGCTGTTTCATTCCAGATTTCCGACAATCTCAGCGTCGGCCTTGGACTGA
>DBDN01000043.1 GCA_002293615.1 Betaproteobacteria bacterium UBA931
TCCGCCGGAGCTGCCGCCCGGCACATAATCGGTATGCCACGGGTTACGCACAACGCCAAAAAACGATGTTTCGCTGCTGCCGCCCATTGCAAATTCGTCCATCGCGGTTTTACCGATGCTGTTCGCGCCCGCTTTTTTTAGGCACGATACAACGTGTGCATCATAGGGCGCGATGTAATCGGCAAGCATTCTCGATGAGCAGGTGGTACGCAGTCCCTGGGTCATGAACAGATCTTTGTGCGCAATGGGAATACCCAGAAGTTTTCCGGCAGCGCCTTGCCGCCGTTCGTCATCCGCCTTTTGCGCGGCAAGGCGCGCGCCATCGTGATCTACCGTCACAAATGCGTTGATTTTCTCCTGCGCGGCGTCAATGCGGGCGAGCGCATTTTCGGTCAGCTCCTGCGCCGTATACTTGCCCGCAGCAAGACCGGCGGCCAACCTGGCAACGGTGTTATCGTGCAATGCCGTACTCATTCGATCACCTTGGGGACAAGAAACAAGCCATTTTCGACGGCGGGCGCGGCGCTTTGATAGTAATCGCGATGTTCTGTGTCATCCGGCTCGGTCACGACATCTTCGCGCAGCGGCAGCGTTATCGGCTGGGTATGCGCCATCGGTACGATCCGCGCCGTATCAACGCGGGAAAGGTCGTCGATCAGGCCAAAAATCGACATCAAGGTTTCATGCAAAGCGTCCGTCTCGGCATCGCCAAGCTCTATACGGGCAAGATGAGCGATGCGGCGAACATCTTCAGTTGAAAGTTCCATAAGTTTCCACCAGCACTGGTTATCGCATGCGATTCGCGCAAACCTTTTGCGCGTTGATATCGAACGAAAAAATCGGCATGCCAAAACAAAGTGGAATAGATTATCACACGATGCTGTATCAGGACACGGTAAATTCTGTTTTTATCCCGCTGTATAAAAAATATGTACAGTCAACTTGTTAGAATAAATCTTTACATTGTCAACCCGAACGCGCTGGAAATTTTCGTAATCGGCTTTCCAAAATATACTGGCTGTTTTCAAAGAGGTCTTTTTTCAATACCCCGCCCCAGTGCAAAAACCTCTCTCTGAAATCACCCGCATTTTTTCCCGGGCAAAAATCAAATGCTTACCCGACAAACGATGGGTAAGAATGTAAGGCATTATTTTGCTGTTACTGCGTCAATCCCAATACCGTAACAACGCTAAGTCAGGCAATCATGACAATATAAAAAGGCGGATGATCGCCAGCGCACCAGCCGCTGTCATTTTTGCACAGTATCTGCGCCTGTATATTAGGGTATCTCTCCAAATCCTGCGCCGTTACCTCTTTATGCACCATCAACGTTTTGGCGATCAGGTCGTGAACTGCTTGTTGCCGTTTGCTGAATACGCAAATGACAAAGCCAATTAATGAGATGGATGATGATATGTGCAAAAAAGAGAGCCAGCAATCATCCCCTCCCTTCCTCTCAATAATCTGTTGACATATTACGTCGATGGCTTTGATGCCTACTGCTATCTTGTCTAAAGTCACCTGTTCGATGAGCTCTCCGTCAGCGAAAGGCCAAAAAACGATACCAAAATGCCGCATAAATCCGGTCCGGCGATGCTGCCTCCCCCCTGAGGTAACGGGTGCCTGCAAAAAATACTGTCTAATGCATTATTGGTGTTGGATTGTCCACAGGGTGGACAAAACATAACGGTCTTCTCGATGTCGCGGTGGGTGAAAAAAACATCGGGTACGACGCCGCTCTTTAGGAACCTGCCCAATGATATCTTGCTTTTTTCCGTTGGCCGCCAAATATAATTTTTACATTTTCAAACGTGAAATACCGTTTCAGAAAATACGGCGCGTACGATGTTGCGCATGGCTTCTTCACGCCTTGGTGACCAGCAGAAACAATGTGCCGAAATAAAGAGGGATGGGTTATTATACGAAGCGATATCCGGGTACGGTTTATTACCGTTTTTTATATCTCCGGCGCTTGTCACAAGTGCCGTAAATTGTTGGGCTATTCATGTTCGGTTTTTTAGGGAAATATTTTTCAAGTGATCTGGCCATCGATCTGGGCACAGCCAACACCTTGGTGTACATGCGCGGTAAAGGCGTGGTATTGGACGAACCTTCGGTGGTCTCCATACGCCATGAAGGCGGCCCGCAAGGGAAAACAGCGATTCAGGCAGTCGGGCTTGCCGCCAAACAGATGTTGGGCAGAACGCCCGGCAATATTCAGGCCGTGCGTCCAATGAAAGACGGGGTTATTGCCGATTTCCGCGTCACCGAGCGGATGCTCAAAGAATTCATCAAAAAAGCATTGCAATCGCGCTTTCAATTTGTTCCCAACTTGCGCATCATTGTCTGCGTACCCTGCGGTTCGACCCAGGTCGAGCGTCGCGCTATCAAGGAATCGGCGCTGGACGCGGGTGCCTCCAAGGTGTTTCTGATCGAGGAGCCGATGGCTGCGGCAATCGGCGCCAACCTGCCCATTTCGGAAGCGACCGGTTCCATGGTTGTCGATATCGGCGGCGGCACTACCGAAGTCGGTGTCATTTCGCTTGGCGGTATGGTGTATGCCGGAAGTGTGCGCGTCGGCGGTGATCGCTTCGACGAAGCCATCGTTAATTATATCCGTCGTAACTATGGCATGCTGATAGGCGAGATGACGGCGGAGCAGGTCAAGAAAACCATTGGATCGGCCTTTCCGGGTTCGGAAGTCCGCGAAATGGAAATCAAAGGGCGTAATCTCGCCGAAGGCGTGCCGCGCAGTTTTACTGTTTCATCCAATGAAATCCTCGAAGCGTTGACCGATCCGCTCAACAGCATTGTCTCCGCGGTAAAAAGCGGGCTGGAGCGAGTCCCGCCGGAGTTAGGCGCAGACATTGCTGACCACGGCATGGTTCTGACCGGCGGCGGCGCGCTGCTTCGCGATCTTGACCGCTTGCTGATGGAAGAAACCGGCCTACCCGTTATCATTGCCGAAGACCCGCTGACCTGTGTGGTCCGCGGTTGTGGTCGCGCCATTGAGGAGATCGATCGTCTAACCACCATCTTCACTTCTGATTAGTATGGTATCGATATTGTGATGTTTCCGATCCTTTCTTGGTAAGGAGCTTTTCGTTTTTTTAATTGACGCGCCAATATATGTACCACGGAGAACCTCCACCGTTTTTATACCACGGCCCTTCGATTCTGGCGCGTTTTGTGTTCTTTGGGTTACTGGCGCTGGCGCTGATCTTCGTTGATTCCCGCTATCGTTATCTGGAAACGGTACGTGACGGCCTGACTATCGTGCTTTACCCGTTGCAAAACATCGCTCACTGGCCGGCACAGACTTTTCATGAGATTTCCGTTTATTTTCGCAGCAAAAATACGCTTGCCAAAGATAATGAAAATTTGAAACAACGTCTGCTCGGTTACGAATACACCGAGCAAACCAATCTGAGCATTCGCCGCGAAAACGAACAATTGCGTGCATTGCTTGATGTTCGCGCCGTCGCACAGCGTCATGTCGTCCCTGTCGAAGTGTTCCACGGCGTCCGTGACCCTTTCGTGCAAAAATTGACCATCAATAAAGGCAAGCACCATGAAATCAAGGAAGGTGCTGCCGTTCTCGATGCGCACGGAATCGCCGGGCAAGTGACGCGTACCTTCCCATTCATGGCCGAAGTAACGCTGCTGATTGAAAAAGACTTCATTACACCAGTGCAAAATGCCCGTACCGGGGTACGCAATGTTTTATACGGCACCGGCGCCGGAACACCCATGGAGCTGCGTTTTGTCACACCGGACAGCGATATTCGCGAAGGCGACTTACTGGTAACTTCGGGGCTGGAAAATATCTATCCGGAAGGATTATCGGTCGCTACGATTCGCACCATTGAACATAACCCCGAAGAAATCTTCCTGAACGTCGTCGCCGACCCGGTTGCAGACGCCAGCAACAGCCGTTATCTGCTGGTGGTGGAACCGCTCCCGCCATTGCACGAGCCGGTAGAAAAGCAGGCCCATGAGTAAAACAACGATAAACGAGCGCCCCGTTTCGGCCTTGCCGCCCGAACCGATCAATCCGCATCTATTATTACGTCCGCCCAAACTGTCGTTCATTATCATTTCGCTGTTATTTTCCCTGTTAATGAATCTGCTCCCGCTGTCGGAAAAAATTTACCTTTGGCGTCCGGACTTTGTCGCGCTGGTACTTTTTTTCTGGTGTACCTGGTCGCCGCGCTATGTCGGTATTGGCGTCGGTTTCTTTTTCGGCTTGCTGATGGATGTCGCTGACGCCACGGTGCTTGGGCAACACGCGTTGTTCTATACGGCTCTCGCTTTTGGCGCGGATACTTTTCGGCGGCGGATGTTGAGTTTTCCGCTGTGGCAGCAAAGTATTTACGTTGCCGCGCTTCTGGCCATATGTGCGGCACTGGTGTTCGTCGTGCGCATGATGAGCGGCGGCGAGCCCCCTTCATGGACGTTTTTCGTTGTGCCGCCGTTGAGCGCCATCTTATGGCCGGTAATACGGTTTATATTGCAATGGCCGCAACGCAAAGAATCGGCCGCCTATTAGTTTATGCTGTCCGGATCGCGTCGCCATTACTATTCTTCCGCGGTAAAAAATACACCGCAGGAAATAGCCGGATTCAAACGACGGCTGTGGCTTGCCGGGTTATGTATGCTGCTCGGCTTTGTGGTGCTGACAGCGCGCTTTTATTATCTTCAGATCGTTTCGCATCAAAAATATCAGACGCAAGCAGAAAATAACCGGATCGCCATCCTGCCGATTGCGCCTACACGCGGCATAATCACGGATCGCAACGGTACGGCATTAGTGCAGAATTTTTCTGCATACACATTGGAAATTTCACCGGCGCAAGTCGAAGACCTGGAAAAAACCATTCACGAACTTCAGGAAATCCTTGAAATCACACCGCGCGATATTCGCCGCTTTCATCGCATGCGCGAAGAATCGCGCAACTTTGATACGCTACCGCTACGCACCAGGCTTACCGATGAAGAAGTCGCGCGTTTTGCGGTTTATAAGTATCGTTTTCCCGGAGTCGACATTCAGGCACGTCTGTATCGAAACTACCCATACCAGGAATCAGCATCGCATATTCTCGGCTATATCGGGCGCATTAATGATCGCGATATTGAGCGTCTGACCGAAAACAACAATATTCTTAATTATCGCGGCACCGATCATATCGGAAAAACAGGTGTTGAACTTTCATACGAATCGAGTCTGCACGGTCTTATCGGTTTTGAGGAAGTTGAAGTCGATGCGCTTGGGCGTGCCGTACGTATTTTATCAAGAGTACCGCCGGTCGTCGGCGACAGCCTGCGTTTGACGATTGATCTACCTCTGCAGCAGCTCGCCGAAAAAATGCTTGACGGACATAAAGGCGCCGTCGTGGCGATTGAGCCAACAACCGGCGAAATTTTGGCAATGGCTTCTTTACCCGGCTTTGACCCCGGGCTATTCGTTGACGGCATCGACACCGCCAACTGGGATCGGCTTAATAACTCGGAAGACAAGCCGCTGTTAAATCGCGCCATTCGCGGGCTTTATCCGCCCGGCTCAACGATCAAACCCTTTTTATCGCTTGGTTCGCTCGTTTCCGGCAAACGCACGGCGACACAGGCCATCGACGATATCGGTTACTTCGAAATCACGAGCCCCGGCGGGAAAAAATACCGGTTCCGTGACGATAAAATCGGCGGCCATGGCCGCGTCGACATGCATAAAGCCATTGTCGAATCATGTGACACCTATTATTACCTTTTAGCAAATGAAACCGATATCGACGATACAGCCCGTTTTCTGGCACAGTTCGGTTTTGGAAAAAAAACCGGCATCGATCTCGAAAATGAAAGCCGCGGGGTCTTGCCATCACGAGCATGGAAGCGCGAACGTTTCTCCGGGCCGCGTTATCGTGAAGAGCATCGGCGCTGGTATCTGGGCGACTCCATTTCTGCCGGAATTGGCCAAGGCTACAATAGCTTTACACCGCTGCAATTAGCGTACGCCACCACAATTCTAGCCAACAACGGCAAAGCGTTTCGACCACATCTTGTCAAAAGCATTATTGACGGCGCCAGCGGAGAAACGCGCGATACCGAGCCCGAAGAAACTGTTTCATTGTCCTTTCCTAAAAACCATCTTGATGCAATACGCAACGCAATGGTCGATGTCAACCTGAAAGGCACCGGTATGCGTATTTTCAAAGATGCGCCTTATACCAGCGCCGGCAAAACCGGTACCTCGCAAGTATTTTCATTGCGTGGAGACCGCTACCATGAGTCTCTTGTGAAGAAACATCTACGCGATCATGCGCTGTTTACCGTGTACGCGCCTGTTGAAAAGCCTAAAATTGCCATTGCCGTTCTGGTGGAAAACGGCGGTTTCGGCGCACGCGCGGCCGCGCCAATCGCCCGCAAACTTCTGGACTATTATCTTTTAGGCAAAATGCCTGTTGACAATGATGCGTTAAACACCATGATTCGTGATGATGAAAACGGTTGGGATGAATAACCATGCAAGCGCTCCAAGATAAAGGCCCCTTTCTTTGGAATCGCATCACTCGTCACATCGACGCGCCGTTGATGGCGATTGTTCTGCTGATTTTAGCGGTCGGTTGTGTTACGCTTTTTTCCGCACTGGCGCCGGAGACTTACCGTTTTCTCCGACAAGCAAAAAATATCGGACTGGCACTGGTGATTATCTGGATCGTCGCCAATATTCCCCCGCAACGCATCGCTCAAGCCGCTGTTCCTTTGTATCTGATTGGGATGGTTTTGCTGGTCGCGGTTGAATTTTTTGGCATTACCGTTAATGGTTCGCAACGCTGGCTTGGTGTTGGCGGCTTTCGCTTTCAGCCTTCCGAATTGATTAAACTGGCCGTGCCGTTGATGCTTGCCTGGTATTTTCAACGCTTTGAAGGTCGTATTCACTGGTTCAATTTTCTGGTAGCAATGATACTTATATTTTTACCGGCGTATCTGATCCGGCGTCAACCGGATTTGGGTACGGCGCTGTTGGTTACTGTTTCCGGCTGCTGTGTGCTTTATTTGGCGCGACTGCCATGGAAAGTGATTTTGCTGGCCATAATTACTACTGTTCCACTAATCTGGTTTTTTGCGCACGACTACCAAAAGCAGCGCGTCTTTGCCTTTCTCAACCCCGATGCGGATCCTTTGGCATCCGGCTACCACACCCTGCAAGCTTCCATTGCCATTGGCTCCGGCGGGCTGTATGGAAAAGGATGGTTAAGCGGTACGCAAACGCATCTGGACTTTCTGCCCGAACACCACACTGATTTTATTTTTGCGGTATATGGTGAAGAGTTTGGTTTCGTCGGCAATATGGTTTTATTATTTTTATATTTTGTTTTATTGCTGCGTGCTTTAATCATCGCCAATAACGCGCCTTCTCTCTTTTCGCGTCTGCTTGCGGGCGCGGTCGCCATGATGTTATTCACTTATACGCTGGTCAATATGGGTATGGTCAGCGGTATTTTACCGGTGGTCGGTGTTCCGCTTCCTTTTATTTCCTATGGCGGCACCGCGCTCATTTCATTGTCGATCTGCATCGGTATCCTGATGAGCATTCAAACGCACAAAAAACTAGTCTCGGAATAAGAAGTATCCGTTACAACATGACATGACACCGACCGATTGCCGACATACCTGCGCACTGGTCGCGACCTCTCGTTTATTTTAATCATCATCAGTGCATTAACGCGGCTTTCTGGTTTTAATAAATTCGTATGCCAACACCAGGCATCGCCGTCATCCGCCTGCATGAATCGAAACTCACAGAAAGCCAACGGGAACCAATCAAATGTCGGCAAAAATTAAAATTAATATCTGACCGCTACCAATGCTTAATAAACGTTTACGTGATAAATATCATGTATTCTTGAAAGGCGCCAAATGAAATAGCGCTCAGTAAGTCTTATATTTGGTATTCGTGATGTTGGCGTCCACAACAAATCTTCTTGTCGCAATTTTGCGCTTCTCTTAGAAAGCCCGCAGAGAAGCGCAAAATATTGTTCATTACATACCGTCTTTTTTAGCCGGTTCTTTTTTTTCTTCTTCCTTCTTTACTTCTTCTTTCGCTGCGTCGCCTTTAGCCGTATCGTTTTTCACTTCTTCTTGAACTACGCCTTCTTTTACATCGGCTTTTTTCACGTCATCGGCGGAAAAAACAATTCCAGAAAAACCCAACGCCAGTGAAGCAGCAATCATCATCCAAACTTTTTTCATTTTGTTTCCTTTGTATAAAAATAAGTTAAACGAGAGCGTCCGACAGTTCGCTCTTTTTAAAACTGGTAGTCGTCTCATATTGCCTTTCTCTTATAACGAACTCCAGAATATTTACTCTACACCATATTTATCTTAATTGTATATNNCTCACTTTGTCTCCAAAAATAGACTTTATTGACAACCCGGCACAACCCCATTGATGCAATAAGGGCAATTCGCTTCGCTCTTTTTCATACTGTAGCGATCCGCAAATCAGCAATAACATGTTTATTTAAATGGAACGCTCGCCTCAATCTTCCGGCAGCCCAAGAATCCGCCGATCCCGAGAAATTGAGGCATACGCCGCTATATCAGAAACAATGTTGCCAGCCCAAGAAAAATAAAGAAACCGCCGGAATCGGTCACCGCGGTAATTAATACCGAAGAACCAAGCGCCGGATCCCGCCCCAAACGCGCCATAATCAACGGAATCAATACCCCCATCAACGCGGCAAGCAGCAAGGTCAACGCCATGGCAATCATCATGACGACACCAAGCGCCGCATCCTGGTAAAGCAGATACGCTATAAGCCCCATGACGCTTCCCCAGACAACGCCGTTAATCAGATTGACTGATAACTCTTTTCGTAATAGTTGCCGGGCATTTGCCGATGAGATTTGACCCAGTGCCATGGAACGCACGATCATGGTAATAGTTTGGTTTCCAGAATTGCCGCCAATGCCGGCAACAATCGGCATCAATGCCGCCAACGCCACCAATTGCACGATGGTATGCTCAAACAACCCAATGACGCGCGACGCAACAAATGCCGTCATCAAATTAACCGCCAACCAAGCCCAGCGATTTTGAAATGATTTCCATACCGGCGCAAAAACATCTTCTTCTTCACGTAAACCCGCTTGCGCCAACACTTCTTCTTCGGCGCGTTCTTTGATGAAGTCAAGAATTTCGTCCACCGTTACCCGACCGACCAATTTTCCGTTGGTATCAACTACCGGCGCCGAAACCAGATCGTAGCGTTCAAACGCGTTTGCGGCATCGCGGGCATTTTCGTGCTGTCGCAAAATAATAGGTGGCGGCTGCATGACATCACCGACCCGCTTATTCTCGTCGTTCACCAACAACACATGAATCGGTAAAACGCCGAGCAATGCCTCCTCACGATCAACCACGAAAAGCTGGTCTGTTTGCGTGGGCAACGCGTCGAAACGGCGAAGATAACGGAATACCGTTTCCAACGATACATCGCCACGAATCTGGATATCCTCGAAATCCATGAGCGCGCCGACCATATCCTCGTCGAAAGACATCGCCGTACGCAACTCTTCGCGTTCTTCCATCGGCAGCCCTTGAAAGAGGTCGTCAATAACCTCCTGTGGCAAATCAGGCGCTAACGCCGCAATTTCATCAGTCGGCAGAGATTCCGTCGCCGCCACCAGCTCCTCGGTGTCCATCGTCGAAATCAGCGATTCGCGAACAGCGTCCGATACCTCGACAAGAATTTCACCATCCTGATCGCTATGTACCAGATCCCAAAGATAAAGACGCTCATCGATCGGCAGCGCTTCAAGGATGTACGCGATATCCGCCGAATGCAAACGATTCAGATAGTTATGTAAATTATTCAGTCCTTGCTCAATCGTGGCGCTTTTCAGCAATGACGACTGTTGTTCGGTCAGCCCCTCTTCCTCGAGCTGCTCTCGCGCCAGCCCTTCAACCAGGCGCTGGCGACGCAACAGCGACGTCACTTCCACCAGAGCGTCATGGATCCGCTCCGGTGTTTCCGTTTTTTTTACTGTGTTTTGCTCGGTCGTGCTTGTCATCGGGCGAGTATAACTTTATTGTTTGGAGAGACCAAAATTTTTACTGCTTTGATAATAAACAGGAAACGTTTGCCCAATCGAGTGGTTATTGATAATGCGCCTTCAAAAAACTAAATGAGCCACGAAGCCAGCCAGAATAACCCCGCCGACAACGCCATGGAAACAGGCAACGTCAACACCCACGCAAGCAAAATGCCAAAAACAGTACCGCGTTGCAATCCGCTGCCATTTGCCATCATCGTTCCGGCAACCCCGGAAGACAATACATGCGTTGTCGAAACAGGCAGGCTGAAAATATTTGCAACGCCAATAGCGGCAGTCGCCGTAATCTGGGCGCTCATTCCTTGGGCATAGGTCATGCCTTGCTTACCGATTTTTTCGCCAACCGTAAACACCACCCGCCGCCAGCCAACCATCGTACCAATCCCTAACGCCAGCGCCACCGCAACAATGACCCATAACGGCGCGTATTCTGTCGTTGCCGTCAGGTCACGACGCAGCCGATTTAAATCCGATTTTTCTCCTGCCGATAATGCCGCCAGTTTGGCAACTTTTTTCGTCGTATCGTCCAGGCAAAGTATGTAGCGACGTACCTGAATGCGTTTTTCCCCGGCCAAGTCGCCGTAATACGTCACGCTGCCCAAGTTTTCCTGTAAGGTTTTGATAATCGACCTGGTCTGCCGGGGATCACAGCGAAGCCGTTGCGGTTCATCCTGCCGACTTTCCCCGGATACAAGCATCCCGTCAAGAAGCTCGCCGTGTTGTTGATAAAACCGATCAAGCTGCGCGACAGCACTTCGCGTACGCTCGATCTGATAAGCCGTACTGTCCAGATCGACGACAAATTTGGCCGGCACAATACTGATTAAAACCAGCATGATCAAGCCAATACCCTTTTGCCCATCGTTGGAGCCATGCACAAAGCTTACCGTCATCGCGGATAAAACCAAAACCAAGCGATTCCAAAACGGCGGATGTTTTTTTTCATCCAGTTCGCGACGCGTTTCCGGCGTTTTATGCATTTTCGACAACGGCCACACTTTTTTCAGCGCCAACAATATTAAAGCCGCAACCAGAAAACCGGCGATTGGCGAAAAGACCAGCGACAACGCAATATCGATCGCTTTCTGCCAGTTAACCCCTTGTTTCAGCGATACATCTGTCAACAGTGCGTTGGCGATGCCCACACCGAGGATAGAGCCGATCAGTGTATGAGAGCTTGAGGCCGGCAAACCGAGATACCAAGTGCTAAGATTCCAGATGATCGCCGCAGCCAATAACGAAAACACCATCACCAGCCCATGGCTGGTGCTCACGTTCATCAATAACTCTACCGGTAACAAATGAACGATAGCGTAAGCAACACCGACCCCACCAAGCAGAACACCCAAAAAATTGAAAATGCCGGAGAGCATCACCGCCTGATAAGGAGACATGGCCTTGGTGTAAATAACCGTGGCAACGGCGTTAGCGGTATCATGAAAGCCATTGATGAATTCAAAGGCAAGAACGAAAGTCAGCGCCAGTATCAGGCCAGCACCAACCCAAACATCAAGGCCGCTAAAAAGCTCAAACATACAACAAACCGCGGAATGCGGCGCGGGAGAAAGGAACGAAGAATTGTACTTGATTCCACTCATCCCCGCTGTTTTAATTAAATGTCTTTTTGGGAGGCAGAAAAACGTTTCTGTTTCTGTTACCCCCTTCGAGAAGATATGAATTGTCGCCCAAACCATGCCGTGACATGAGCGCGTGGCACATTATGATCAGAAGAACACTTTCTTTTATTGTGACCCGCAATACCGAAAGACGACCAACTACAATGTCCCGCTTGGCTACCCGCGATAAATCCGGCCCAATTTCAATTTCATTTAGTCGCGCAAGAAAGGGCTTGTTGTCAACCGATGATTGCCCCGGCACCAGGCTTGCTTTAATAGCCTCAAAAATTTAGGGGACGCAATCAAATACGCGGCAACCTGTGGTGCGGCGACAACAAAATCAAAAACTGGCCGAAATGTATGGCGTCCGGTATGGATTTGCCGAACCAATCCCACAATAGCTTTTTCCAGAAGCGAATTGGCCATCTCTTCGGGATAATGCATCGCTTTTCTTATTGGCACGAAATAAAGTAAAACCCTACTGAAAAGCTGGCTGCCTTAGCCCTAAAAACCAGGAGATTGGATCCATCCCTCAGGCGACTTTAGACTTTAACGACTCTGCCGCAGAGCGCTTCGTCGGTAATTTACTCTACTTGTATAACTCTTTGATTTTTTGGAGGCGGAGGTCGGAATCGAACCGGCGTAGACGGCTTTGCAGGCCGCTGCATGACCACTCTGCCACCCCGCCCGGGGAAAATCACCCATGGTGATTGTTTGTCATGAAGCAAGAAGGGGCTGATTATGTACCAGCCCGGCGCGATTGGCAAGCCGCTTTTCTGCTTGAGAATACCTATACGATTGAACTACGATGATGCGCGCCACCGCGCGATAAAAGCGCATAATATTTCACATTGCTTTTCCTGAATCATTACCGGCAGATTTTTTTTGTCCGTTGTCATTTGCGCGATTTTTGTCATATCAATTTGTTTTAATGCGTCAAGCGCGGCGTTCAGATAATCGCCGTGCTGATCGGGAGCGCGTTTTAAAACGCCACCCGGCACGCGCGAATGCCGATCGGCATAAGACGCATCCGCCAGCCAGCGCAAATGAAAGGGGCGACGTATCGCATCGCAGCCGCGCAATAACGCCAGCAGCGCATTTTCATCAAGATCAAATACACGCAATACATCACCGTGCCAGCGCGTTACTACCAGCGCGGCATCAGCGCACTGCCTAGGCGCTTTGAGCCGCATCGACAACGCGCGAGCCAGCGTCACACCGCGCGCCTCATGCCCCTTATGGCCGGGTAGAAGCGCGGCTGGCGTCTCGGCCTTGCCCAAGTCGTGGCATAACAACGCATAACGTACCGGCAACGAAAACTCAAAACGCGCCGCAGCGTCGAGCGCCTCCTCCGTATGAACCCCCGCGTCAATTTCGGGATGATATTCGGGCCTCTGCGGCACGCCGTACAACTTGTCCACTTCGGGCATGATATGCGCCAATGCGCCGCACGCACGCAATATCTGTAAAAAACGCGACGGTTGTGCGCACATCAGCGCCCGCTCGGTTTCCTGCCAAATACGTTCCGCCGCCAACGTTTCCAGCTCACGCGCCGCAACGATATCGCGCATCAGCGCCAGCGTTTCATCGGCTACGCCGAAACCGAAACGCGCGGCAAAACGAGCAACACGCAACACCCGCAACGGATCTTCGGCAAATGCCGGAGAAACGTGACGCAAAATTCTTGCGCTAAGATCGTCGCGGCCGCGAAACGGATCGATCAAATTGCCGCTCCCATCACGCGCCATTGCGTTTACGGTCAGATCGCGGCGACGCAAATCATCTTCGAGCGTGACATCGGGCGCCGTGTGAAAAATAAAGCCATGGTAGCCGCGTCCCGATTTGCGCTCGGTACGCGCCAATGCGTATTCTTCGTGCGTACGCGGATGAAGAAAGACCGGAAAGTCTCTGCCGACCGGCAAGAAACCTGCCCGGAGCATCATTTCCGGCGTCGCGCCGACCACGACATAATCATGATCGGTCACCGGCGCGCCAAGCAATGCGTCGCGCACCGCGCCGCCGACTTCGTAAACCCGTACGCTTTCAGGAAGAGAAATAGGAGAGAAATTTTGCTTCATTGCGATACTTTCGCGACTTCGTCGGCAGCAACGTTCTCAATGCTGCCCGCCATTGCATCAATGCCGTCTGTCAGCGGATCGTTAGTCGTGGTGTCAGGCGGCGCAACGACCAGATTCAACGAGGCAACAATTGAAAACGAATTCCCGTTTAATTGCGCATAGATCTTTGTGTTACTCAACACTTTTTTCACGTAATCGCGTGTTTCTTCAAATGGAATTGTTTCGACCCAAACATCGCCGTCGTCGAGCAACGCATCGCGCCAGCGTTTGGCGCGTCCCGGCCCTGCGTTATAAGCAGCGGCAGCCAACGCCAGCGAATTATCCAGATCGTCAAGACAATGCCGCAAATAAAACGCTCCGAAAACGGTATTCATTGCCGCGTCGTTCAGATCTGCGGTTTTAAATTTTTCTACCGATAACTTCCTGGCCACCCAACGCGCTGTTCCGGGCATAAGCTGCATCAAGCCGACCGCGCCTGCACTGGAAACGATCTCGGGTATGAAACGTGATTCCTGGCGCGCCACCGCATACAGCCAATCAACATCAATGCCTTGCGACGATGATGCGTCGGCAAATGCTTTTTCAAACGGGCGCGGATAACGCAGTGTGTAATCGTGTCGGGTCTGGGTGCGATCAGCGGCGGCAATCGCGCGATCAACAATCTGCATGCGCCACATCGCCTGCGCAGCAACATGCAATTCCTCTTCGTTAAGTGAACGCACCAATGGCCGCCATTCCCGCAACATTTCGGTACGCATATCCAGTGCGTTGAGTTTGACGATACGCCGCACCACCGGCTTTTTCAGAAACGCATCAATCGTTTCCTCAGAAACGGCCAGCGGTTGATGCGCCAACGCCAGTTTCTGTTGCCCAAGCCGCTCGGCAGCGAGCATGCCATAAAAGCTTTCTTCTCTAGCCAAACTTTCGTAAAGTTTTTTGCTCTCGCCCGCCGCTTCCTCTGTCCCCTGCTTTTCCAGACCGCGGGCACGCCAATAGCGCCAGACATCCTGGACCCGTTCATCCTCCGGCAACACGGCAATAGTATTCAACGCATCCATATAATTGCCGGCATGCAACGCGGCACGAATGCGCCAGATTCGCTGCGTCACGTCAAGCAGCGCGTTATCCACATCTTTGTAATAACGCGACGCGTCAGGATGTAATTGCCGTGCCGCCCGGAAGGCAAGCCGGGCATTGCCGTGCGCTTGCTCCGCCTGTGGCCAAGCGTCGCGCACCAAAAGCCAACTGCGCCATGCCGTCGCAACATNNGCATCTTTGCGTGCCGCATTTTCCAGCGCGTAAAATAACAAATACGCTGCACCCTTATCTTTCGGCGTCGGTTTGGTTGCCAGATATTTCAAAGGTTGGCGCTCCGCCTGAGTAAAAGTTTTCTCATCGGTTTTTTCTTTGGCCACCATCATCCGCCACAATGATTTTGCCAGTGCGGTATTGCCGTTTTCCGATGCCAGCCGAAAGCGGGCGACAATATCATCGTGCGTCAATATCCCCTTATCGACCATCGCCGAAATCACATCATCGCACGATTTAGGCAACGATTTTCCGGTGAGCCACAGTGTTTTGCCCGCCGCCAGCGCGCCGACACCGTCGCGGTCATACCGGTAACTGATCCCGTAGCAGCGCAGTTCGATATCCTCGCCGGCGATAGGATAATCCATCGCAAAATATATCCAGTTTTTCTGTTTGCCAAGCGCTTTGAGCCATGCCGACAATAACGGCTGCGCCAGCGGCCCGTCTTGTTCCGATTCGACAAACGTGCGCATCATTTTTTCATATTGACCCAAGTGCGCGCTGTCTTTTTCAAAAGCCGTACGCAAATACCAATAAGTGACATACGGCGCCAAAATATGATTTTGGGCATCCAATCGGGTAAATGCACTTAAATCTTTTTTCTCAAACGCCTTTTTAGCTCCGATAATCGCCGAATCGCCCGTTATTTTTTTGATGGGCTGTGCGCCGACCGATAAACAGGCCATAAATATGAGAAAAAAAATTAAACAATGGCGCATTGTGAAAACCCGTCCCTGATCTCATTTTTCAGTATTTTTGCTGAAATCGAATCAATCATAGCAGTAATCATACTTAAAACCATCGGTATGCGACACGAAGTTATCGAAACATGCAAACTGATGCATCATTGTCGAAACGATAAGGGTAAAATATACTAATTTGACAATACGGTAATTATTGCTATGAATAATAACCATATCGCCTGTCCTTCCAGCCATGTCAATCCGCCTGATGTCACGCCCCGACAAGAAGGCTGGTTCGATACGCAACCACAGCCACCGGAAATGCTGGCGTCTGGCGCATGGATTGCATTATTTGGCGGTGGCCAGCTTGGCAGCATGTTCTGCGATGCCGCGCAAAAACTTGGTTTCAAGGTAGTTTCGGTCGATCCGACCCCCGACGCGCCGATTGCCAATCGTGCCGATGCGCACTGGACTTCCGATTACAACGATCCGGTGATGCTTGATGCCGTAACCAAGCAGGCGGCAGTGGCTACCATCGAATTCGAAAATATCCCTTATATCGCGCTTGCCGAAGTTGCGCGTGCCATTCCCTTGCGTCCGTCAGTAGACAGTATCCAAACCGCGCAGGATCGCGCCGAAGAAAAAGCCTTTTTTGCGCGCCATGGTTTGCCGGTCGTACCGTTTTTATATGTCCGCGATCTTGCTGACCTTAACAACGCGCCCGAATATCTTTTCCCGGGCTTTCTGAAAACGGCGCGTTTCGGCTACGACGGCAAAGGGCAGTACTTCGTTGATATTCCGCGTAAGCTCCGCGCCGCGTTCGATCAAGCCGGCGCTGTTCACTGCGTTTTCGAAGCGTTGATCGATTTAAAGATGGAAATTTCCGTACAAATCGCTCGTGACGCACAAGGCAATATCGCATTTTGGCCGATCGCCGAAAACCAGCATCGCAATAATATTCTCGATACCACTATTGCACCGGCGCGTGTTTCCAGCGAAATTGTCGCGCTTGCCCGTCAACACGCACAAACAATTGTCGAAGCGCTCGGCTATCAAGGCGTACTTTGCGTTGAATTTTTTGTTGACGAAAATAGTAATCTTTTTGTCAATGAAATGGCGCCACGCCCGCATAATTCGGGGCATCACACCATTGAATCGTGTATCACGTCACAGTTTGAGCAACAAGTGCGTATCGTAACCGGCTTACCACTTGGCGACACCACACAAAAAACACCAGCGGTAATGGTCAACCTGCTTGGCGACTTATGGTTTACAAAAGGCGAAAATGCCATTGAACCGGATTGGCAATTTTTACTGAAAGGTATTGAGCACGCTACACTGCATCTCTACGGGAAAAAAACAGCACGGCATGGACGCAAGATGGGGCATATTACTTTTTGCGCGCCAAGTATTGAAAAAGCGATGGTTGCCGCCGATACTTTTCGCACCCGCGTCGGACTACCGCCGATTGCGTCCGCGCATTGATGGTAACAACGCCTTTTCTGTCGCTGTACCGCGCCGAACAATTGACTTTGCTCGAGCAGCAAAGATCTTTACTGTCCAAAGAGTTTGCCGTACTTTTTACCGCAGTGTTTTTTTGTGCCGAATGGTGCGCGGTCTGCCGCGATTTTACGCCGATATGTCAGCAAACAGCTACCCGCTATCGTAAACAATACACGGACACGCTTTTCATTTTGCTGGATATCGAAGATGATGAGGCGCTCATCGGCACATTGACCATCGACAATTTTCCGATGATGGCCGTTTTTCGCAATAATGATTTGATACAATTCAGTACTATCCGCGCCCGTGAAGATGCGCTGATAAACAGCCTGAAAACATCGCGGAACGTTTCGCGTATTTTAAGCAACCATCCAGAATTACTCGCTTTGCGGCAAACCCTGTTTGCGTATGCCGACCATCAGGAAACAACCGTTTTATGACCGGACGCTTCGAACAACGTTTACGCCGACTCACCGAACACGGCAATATCGAAATATTGAAAAATATTTCGATCGGTCTGGAGCGCGAAAGCCTGCGTGTCACCCATGCCGGCCTAGTCAGCCGCCGCGGGCACCCGACTGCATTGGGCAGCGCGCTTACGCATCCTTCCATTACCACCGACTACGCTGAGTCGCTGCTTGAGTTCGTTACGCCGCCGTGCCCATCGTCAGACGACGCGTTAAAAAAGCTTGCCGCGATGATGCAATATACGGCACGCCATATTGACGATGAGTATTTATGGAGCGCCAGCATGCCTTGCGACCTGGGTCGCGAAGAGGCCATCCGCGTCGCCGAATATGGCACCTCCAACAGTGCACACAAAAAGCATTTGTACCGCGTCGGGCTTGGCTACCGCTATGGTAAAGCCATGCAAATGATTGCCGGTATTCATTACAATTTCTCTTTTGCTGATGAAGTCTGGCCGGTTCTGCGCATGATTGACGAAAGCGACGAATCTATTTGGGCTTTTCGTTCACGCCGTTATCTTGATCTTGCCCGCAATATTCAGCGTACCGGCTTTATCGTACCGTATTTGTTTGGCGCATCGCCTGCATTGAGCCGATCTTTCTTGATCGATAAGCCCGACAACCTGCCGAAGTTCGACGAACAAACGCGTTATTACCCCGAGGCGACATCATTACGGCTGTCTGATCTTGGTTATAATAATCGTAAATGTTCATTTACCGTATCGTTCAACAGCCTCGACGAATATTGCAGAAATCTTTATCAGGCGACACATACTCCTTGCCCGAATTTTGCCAAGATCGGCCTTACCGTCGACGGCAAACGCGTACAATTAAACACCAATATTCTTCAGATCGAAAACGAATACTATGCGTCGGTTCGCCCCAAACAACCACCGCAGGATGAAAACGAAACACCAAGCCAAGCATTGCATCACCGAGGTATCGGATATATCGAAATGCGCTTGCTCGATATCTCGCCTTTTCATCCACTTGGCGTTGACAGTGAAACGTTGTACTTTCTCCAGGCATGGATGACCGCCTGTCTTTTACTCGACTCGCCCGTATTTGACGAACAGGAGCGCTCTCTACTGGAAAAAAATCTTTCAAATATTGCCGCCAATGGACGTAACGCGCAAACGATGATGACTCGCCTTGATGGCGGTAGTGTGTCGGTTCACACAGCGCTTGCCTCTTTATTCGAATACGTCGGTATCGTTTGCGATCTTTTGGGCGCACCATACCAGCGGGCATTTACGCGCCAGAAGCAAAAGTTGTGCGATCCCGAGTGTACGCCTTCTGCACAAGTGCTCAAGGAAATGCGCGAACAACACGAATCCTTCCAGTCGTTCGCGTTTCGTTATGCGCAACAGCACACTCAATGGCTACGCGATCAACCGCTCTCCGAAGAAAATAAACAGTATTTTTCGCATCTTGCCGCAATCTCGTTAAACCGGCAGAAAGAAATCGAAGAGAGCGACCTCCTCTCTTTTGACGAATATCTCCAATTAAGCGAATACGCAGCCAACCAATACTGATTCACCTCATGACGCAAAAATCCGTGCTTTCTGATTTGGCTATTTCCCGGCGCGTATCGCCGCAACCGATTCAAAAAATTGCCGCCAAAATCGACATCCCTGAGCATGCGTTGATTTATTACGGAAAAGACAAAGCCAAGCTTTCATCTGACTTTCTCGCCACGCAGAAAAACAATGCTCCCGGCAAACTGATTCTGGTTACCGCCATCAATCCGACGCCTGCCGGCGAAGGAAAAACCACCACAACCATCGGCTTGCACGACGCGCTATGCCGCATCGGCAAACGGTCGCTGGCCTGCTTGCGTGAACCGAGTCTCGGCCCGTGTTTTGGCGTCAAAGGCGGCGCCACCGGCGGTGGTTACGCGCAAGTAACACCGATGGACGCCATTAATCTTCATTTTACCGGCGATTTTCATGCGATCACTGCTTCGCATAATCTGCTCTCGGCAATGATCGACAACCATCTGCATTGGGGCAACGCGCTTGGCATCGATACACGTCATATTCAGTGGCCGCGTGTTCTTGATCTCAATGATCGCGCGTTGCGTCATGCCGTCATCGGATTGGGTGGCGCGCCCCACGGCATACCGCGTGAAGAAAATTTTGACATTACCGTTGCTTCCGAACTGATGGCCATTTTGTGTCTCGCCGAAAACTTGCAAGATCTTGAAAGACGTATTGCCCGTACCGTTGTCGCCTATAACAAAAACGGCGATCCGGTAACCGCTGCCGACCTCAAAGCCGTCGGCGCGATCATGGCGTTGCTCAAAGACGCGCTCTTGCCAAACCTTGTGCAAACGCTCGAACACAATCCTGTTCTAATTCACGGCGGCCCGTTTGCCAATATTGCGCATGGCTGCAATTCGGTGATGGCAACAAGCTCCGCACTTAAGCTCGCTGATTACGTCGTTACCGAGGCCGGATTCGGTGCGGATTTAGGCGCGGAAAAATTCTTCGATATCAAATGCCGCCTGGCAAATCTGGCGCCTTCGGCGGCGGTCATCGTCGCGACGGTTCGCGCGTTGAAAATGCACGGCGGTGTTGCCAAAGAAAACCTTGGTAAACCCGATGCTGATGCTGTCCGGCGCGGTTGTGCTAATCTTACGCGCCATATCGGCAATATTCGTCAGTTCGGTGTTCCCATTGCTGTCGCCGTCAACCATTTCGACGGCGACAATGAGGAAGAGTTTGCCGCAATCCGCACCGTTGCCGAGCAACACAATACGCCGCTGGCGCATTGCACGCATTGGGCCGACGGCAGCAAAGGTGCCGTCGATCTCGCGGAAAAAGTTATCGCGCTCGCCGAGCAAAGCAATGCAGCGTTCACACTGCTTTATCCCGACACAATGCCGCTTGTCGAAAAAGTCCGCACCGTTGCCAACCGTATTTACGGCGCGGCAGATATTGAATTAAGCGCGACTGCCGCGAAGCAATTCGCGCAACTGGAGCGTACCGGACACGGTAATAAANNAATAAACCCGTATGCATCGCCAAAACCCAATACAGCTTTTCTGCCGACGCGCAGCTGCACGGCGCGCCGGAGGGGCATATTATCCCGATACGTGAAGTGCGTCTTGCCGCCGGCGCAGGTTTTGTCGTCGCCATTTGCGCCGACATCATGACTATGCCCGGCTTGCCGCGCCAACCGGCAGCCGAACGAGTTCATTTGAACCAAGAAGGGCAAATCGAAGGATTGTTTTGAGAACCCCGGTCACTTACCTGTTGTGACAACCGCATTTACTCATCTTACCGTTACCTTCCTTGTACTCCCGTTTCCTCTTGATGCTGACGCAAGCGTTCAATATAAGGAGTATGGTCGCCGATTATCAAAACACAGTTTTATAAAGCGGTTTCAGAGTATTTGAGATAACTGTACAAATTTTGTTTTCCCGTCAGGGAGAGTTTTCTGCGAATATTTTTTCGATGGGTTTGTATGGTGCTTTCCGTAACATTCAGCTTATTTGCGATTTTCTTTGTGGAAAAACCGGATGTAATCAATTCGCAAACGATATGCTCCGCCTGCGTGAGCCTACCAAATACCGATTTTGGCAGAGAAGCCGTGCCGCCTTCCGCTTTGGCATTCACCAATTCATAGAGTTTATTTTTAAGTTGACCCATGCCATCAATATAATAAACCTCCGCGATAATGAGATCCACCGCGTCAAAAATCTTTCCCAGGTCGGATATCAGCCGTATCTTGTTTTCCAGATCCGACTCTTCCACCACATCCAGGAGGCTTTGCCTGAAAAGCTTTACGGAGAAAGAAAAAACATCTCTATCCACATAGGCGGTGTGAGCCTTTATCAGCGGATCGGCCTGCTTTCTGAACTCGCTGTGGGCAATCAATCTGGCCGTACTGATTTCATCGCCGCAAAACAACAATGCCTGCTCCAACAAATCAATGGCCTGTCCGTAGTGCTTGAGCGCTTTGGGATGATTTGAGATGAAGACGGTCGTCGTCGTTTCACTGGTGTAACGAAACCATTTTTCAAAAAATCTGCTGTACGTCAAAATATGAGTTAATGATCGTTCGCTCATCGTCTTTATCGAAACGTCAACGCCCAAGCGCTTGCTATATCCTGTTTTATTTTCATTCAATGCCTGTTTGAAGCCAGTAGACGCCTACCTATTTCATACCCATTTCCAGCTTTTTAGGTAAGTATAAACCCTATTTTTTCCTCATTGTCACAACAATCCAAAAAAATATAATTGACCGTGTCGGCGGTAAAAAACTATGGTGTGCGCATATGGAGAATGCGATACCGTTCTTGCGGGTTTAAACAAAGCGGTTAAAAAGTAAGAAGAGAGAGAAAATCAGGGTTAAGCAAACGCGGCGCCGGGTAAAGATGAAAACCTGGTGCCGCTTTGTTGTCGCGATTTCGCCGGATCGTGATCTACTATCTATTTGGGCAAAAAGAACCTATTAAAGAATTACTTTGAGAACTCATAAAGCATAAGCTCTCAATAGAGATATAAAATCACGGAAAATATGGTTGGCGCTATCCTTTTGGAAACGCCTATATATAGGTTATTTCAATCTTGATTTAATTCAACCGCTTCAAAATCCCCTCAAGCACATCAAGATTGGGATAATGAATGATTAGTTTGCCTTTGCCTTTTTCATTACCGTCAATCTGCACTTTCGTACCAAGCTTGCTCGACAAATCCTCTTCGAGGCGAACAGTATCGGTGTTTTTCTTTTCCGATGTTTTAGCCACTGTTGCAATCGGCTTTTGCATGCGCTGCACCAGCTTCTCGGTTTCACGCACGTTAAGCGTTTTTTGAATGATTTGTGTTGCGGCCAATACCTGTTGCGGTTCGGGCAACGTTAATAACGCTCGGGCGTGCCCCATTTCCAGGCGTCCTTCGGCAAGATGTGTTTGTATCGCTTTGCCCAGTTGCAAAAGGCGTAAAAGATTGGTGACGGTACTGCGCGAACGCCCCACCGCTTTAGCAACATCTTCGTGCGTTAATGAAAACTCGGCAACAAGGCGTTGCAATCCCTGCGCCTCTTCAAGTGGATTCAAATCTTCGCGCTGAATATTTTCGATCAGCGACCACGCCAATGCCGTTTGGTCGGGAATGCTCTTGACCAGTACCGGCACCTCTTTTAGCCCGGCTTTTTGCGCGGCACGCCAGCGCCGTTCGCCGGCGATGATTTCGTAGCGCTTGCCGCCGATGTCGCGGACAATAATCGGTTGCATCAACCCCTGCTCGCGAATTGACGCCGCCAGCTCGTCAAGCGACGTCTCGTCCATATGAGAACGCGGCTGGTATTTACCCGGTTGCAAGCGCGTTAACGAAACCGTCTGCAATTCCGATACATTTCCCGCTGCGCCATCATCCGGCCCCAACAATGCGTCAAGACCTCGTCCTAATCCTTTGGGTCGAATCATGATTTCAAGTTTCTTCTGTCCGCGTCAAAGTTTATTTGTGTCCTGTTTCCGGCGCTCGTGTTTTTTCGTCAAATACCAGATAACGTACCAACGCGACGCTGATCAATTCGGAAAGACGCGTCAGAAACAATGTGCCCATGCCATCATGAAAACGTTTTTCATCCGGGCTGGCAAGCGCAAGTAAACCAAAAACCTTGCCGACGCGCAACGGCAGCAACGCAAATGAACCTCTGTCCGTTTTTTCTTCACCAAGAAACCAGCCACGTATCTCCTGCGTGGTTTCACGCCCGCAATATGGCGCATCAAGCGCTTCGGCGTAACGTTGAACTTCCGGCGAAACGGCTGTCAACGAAACCGCATTATTCTTAGCGCCCCAGACGCGCACCGCCACCAGCGGCACCTGAAAATCTTCCTTGATTATTTTCTTCAATATTTCAAGCGTTGCTGACAATGAATCGGCCATAAAAAGCGCCAACATCGTTCGGTGCATTTTCTCGCTGATGGCATCGTTCTCGTTTCCAGCGCGAATTAATTGACGGATTTGCGCTTGCAGCTGCGTTTTCTCTTCACGCAACCTTTTAATATGCCGCTCGGTCAATGAAACCGCATTATTCTCGTATTCACCCGAGCCAAGCAACAGATGCGCGTTTTCCTCAAGAAACTGGGGGTGCTCCTGCAANNCGTCTGGGGGTGCTCCTGCAAAAACTCCAAGACGACATTTGGATTCATCGCGATACCTTACCTGCTTATGATGCAGAGGGACGCCAAGTGCCCTCAAAAGTCATCACCGCCGGGCCGCGCATCATCACCGGTGCCTGTTCGGAAGCCCACTCCACCGATAGAAAGCCGCCGTTGGTTTCAACCGATACACTGTGATCAAGCAAACCACGGCGGATGCCCGTGACCACCGCCGCACACGCGCCCGTTCCGCAAGCCAGCGTTTCGCCTGCGCTGCGCTCCCAAACACGGATACGAATATGTTTTCGGTCAAGAATCTGCATGAACCCGGCGTTCACCCCCTGCGGGAAACGAACATGCGTTTCAATGAATGGCCCTTGCGTTAATACAGGCGCTTCGGCAACATTGGGCACAACCTGCACAGCATGCGGATTACCCATCGACAATGCGGTGATCGGCACACTTTCACCAAATAAATCAAGCGACTCAACAATCGCGCCCAACCCACCGGAAAACGGCACGTGCTCCGGCTCGAATAAGGGTTGCCCCATGTCCACGGTTACCTCGCCGCTGTCCCCGATAAATGCCTCAATCAGCGATGTCGTTGTTTGCAGACGCAAATGGCGTTTATCGGTCAAACCCTGGGTATAAACAAAAACTGCGAAACAACGCGCACCATTGCCGCATTGTCCGGCCTCGCTGCCGTCACTGTTGTAAATCCGGTAGAAAAAATCGGCATCGTCACGCGACGGTTTTTCCACGATCAGTAATTGATCACAACCCACGCCTAAACGGCGATGCGCTAATTCGCGAATCATCTCCTGAGTCAAGTGAATTGGTTGTGAAAAGCCGTCAAGCAAGACAAAATCATTGCCCAACCCGTGCATTTTAGTAAACGATAAGGAAGACAAGGCGCTCATTCAAAAATACTACCTTTAGTGGAATGGAAAAAATCAATCGGCGCGCAATCATGACAACAACGCATAATTTACCTTACTTGCTCTACGATGACCAGCAACCACGATCAAAAAACTCTTGAATCCATACGATACCTCCAATCAAAAAAGGAAGCGTCATATGCGCTTCCTTTTTTGCCATAAGAAACCGTGCTGCCGATTAACGTATTTTTGCCCGGTTTTTGTATTTACTCAGAATATCTATTTGCGCAACTGCCGCCGCCAATTCCGCTTCGGCATGGGCAATGGCTTCGGCGGATTGCCGATTGATCATCGCCTCTTCGGCGCGCTGCTTGGCCTCAAGCGCCGCTTTTTCATCCAGATCTTTAGCGCGAATCGCGGTATCCGCCAGAACTGTGACAAATTTTGGCTGTACCTCCAAAAAACCGCCCTGAACAAAGATGATTTCTTCCGTTTCTTTACCCGGCACTTTGACGCGCACGGCGCCCGGCTTAATCTGCGTCAATAACGGCGCGTGGCGCGGCATGATACCAAGCTCGCCAGCGATCCCCGGCAACGCCACGAATTCAGCTTCACCGGAGAAAATCAACTCCTCGGCACTGACGACATCAACACGCAAAGTAGCCATACTGGTTCCTTAAATTACTGCAATGTTTTGGCTTTTTCGAATGCTTCTTCGATCGTTCCGACCATATAAAACGCTTGTTCGGGCAATGTGTCGCATTCGCCGTTGACGATCATGTTGAAACCGCGAATCGTATCTTTGAGCGATACATATTTACCCGGCGATCCGGTGAACACCTC
>DBDN01000024.1:0-2226 GCA_002293615.1 Betaproteobacteria bacterium UBA931
CCCGAATATGCGGTAGACAGTTACGAACTCGATGCGGTGGACTACCTGCTGAAACCCATCGAACCGGCGCGTTTCCAAAAAGCGGTGAACAAAGTATCGGACTATTTGCAACTGTTGCAAAACAAACCGCAGGAAAGCGGCATTGAAACCGTTACGCAGGAATACATTTTCGTGAAAGCAGACCGGCGGTATTTCAAAATCATGTTCCGTGATATTCTTTTTATCGAAGGCTTGAAAGATTATGTTGTTATCCAGACCGGTGGGCAGAAAATCATTACCAATACCACGATGAAAGCCATTCAGGAACGGCTTCCACAGGAAATATTCCTGCGTACCAACAAATCGTACATCGTAAACCTGGAGAAAATAGATTCTTTCGATGTGAACGACATTTATATAGACACGTACGAACTGGCTATCGGCAGCCGCTACAGGGACAGCTTCATGGAAAAGTTTGTAAAAGGACAGATTTAATCCATTGTTTTTCAGCTTATCTATTTTCTTTTCCCGATAGCCGATTCAAATCCTTATTGTATACGGCATTGCTGATAAATTACTACCTTTGCGGCATGAAAAGTAAGACTGCCATAGAGAATATATCGCCCTCATCCTATAAAACTTCCATAAGTATCTTATTAGCATTGAGCCTGACTCATCTGCTGAATGATATGCTTCAGTCGGTCGTATCGGCCAGTTATCCCGTCATTAAGGAGAATCTGTCTCTTACATTCGGACAAATAGGATTTATCGCTTTTGTTTATCAGATCTGCGCATCTGTATTTCAACCGGCTTTTGGCGTACTTTTCGACAAGAAACCGAGTCCCTGGTACCTGAGCCTGGGGGCATCGTCAACGCTGATCGGTTTACTAATTTTGGCTTTTGCTCATTCCGTATATACAGTATCAATAGCTGTTGCTTTTATCGGCCTGGGTTCTTCGATCATCCATCCGGAAGCCTCCCGCCTAACACATTACGCTTCGGGAGGCAAGCATGGCCTGGCACAGTCTATCTTTCAGGTTGGAGGTAATTTCGGCGGCTCCCTGGGGCCTTTACTTGCCGCTCTGATCATTACCCCGTATGGCCAGAAATTCATGGTGGTATTTGCCGGGATAGCATTCATATCCATCCTGAACAAACGTTCTATTATAAAATGGTATACCGAACGAATCAGGGTTTTAAAAAACAAAAATACCCCGAAAGAAGCGATCCGTAAAGTAAACCTGACGAAACATCAAATCAATTATTCACTCGTCATATTACTGATCCTGATCTTTTCCAAATATGTTTATACAGCCAGCCTGAGCAATTACTATACCTTTTACCTGATCGAAAAATTTGATATAACCATGCAACATTCACAACTGTTCCTGTTCGCTTTTCTCCTTGCCTCGGCAGCCGGAACATTGATCGGCGGCCCGATAGGAGACCGTTTCGGACGAAAATACGTGATCTGGTTCTCCATTCTGGGAACGGCGCCGTTCTCTTTATGGATGCCTCATGCCAATCTGCTTTGGACATGCATATTGAGCATTATCATCGGATTTGTTTTATCCTCCGCTTTTTCCGCCATACTTGTTTACGCACAGGAATTATTACCAACTAAAGTCGGACTCATATCGGGATTATTTTTCGGACTTGCATTCGGTATCGCCGGAGTAGCGGCGGCTGTGTTAGGCAATGTAGCCGATCATAACGGGATTGAGTATGTTTATAAATGCTGCGCCTATATGCCTCTGTTGGGATTTATCGCCATTTTTCTACCGAATGTAAAACCGCACCGGATCAAGAAAATGTAACGCCGTCAAGCGCCTGTTCCAGATCGGCCAACAGATCGTCAATATGTTCTGTTCCGACGGACAACCGGATCATGCCGGGCGTTACACCCTGTTCGGCAAGCTCATGTTCACTGAGCTGCGAATGTGTAGTCGTTGCCGGATGAATCACCAGGGATTTTACATCCGCTACATTTGCCAACAGTGAGAATATTTCCAGCTTGTCAATAAAACGGTGAGCTTCCTGAATACCTCCCTCCACTTCAAACGTAAAAATAGAACCGGCTCCATTGGGAAAATACCTGTTATACAGGGCATGATCGGGATGTCCGGGTAATGAAGGATGGTTAACCCGTTTTACCTTCGGATGTTTATCAAGGAAATCCACTACCTTCAAGGCATTTTCCACATGTCGCTCCACACGGAGGGAAAGGGTTTCCAACCCCTGTAACAG
>DBDN01000024.1:2256-2486 GCA_002293615.1 Betaproteobacteria bacterium UBA931
TATGCGGCAACGCCGGCCGCATCCGTAAAACGAACCCCATGATAGCTCGGATCCGGCTCCGTCAACTGCGGAAATTTACCGGACGCAACCCAATCGAATTTACCGGAATCCACAATAACGCCCCCCAACGACGAACCATGCCCCCCAATAAACTTGGTAGCCGAATGAACTACAATATCCGCCCCGTATTCGATCGGACGGATCAGGTACGGCGTCCCAAACGTATTATC
>DBDN01000024.1:2598-15465 GCA_002293615.1 Betaproteobacteria bacterium UBA931
GTGGTTATTCCGTATTGCGGCAAAGTATTCACAAGCAGATTATACGTGCCTCCGTAAATGGTTGCGGCTGACACAATATGATCTCCCGCACGAACAATATTTTGAAACGAATACGTGATGGCGGCCGCACCGGAGGCGACGGCCAATCCGGCAACACCCCCCTCCAAAACAGCTACGCGTTCTTCAAAAACACCCTGCGTAGGATTGGTCAACCGGCCGTAAATGTTCCCCGCATCCGTCAGGTCGAAGCGGGCAGCCGCATGAGCCGAATCACGAAATACGTACGAAGTTGTCTGATAAACAGGCACTGCCCGCGCTCCGGTAGCCGGGTCAGGTTGTTCCTGTCCGACATGAAGCTGTAATGTTTCAAAATGTAATTTACTCTTTTCCATAATCAACTAATTTTCCGGCAAAGTTATGTTTTCCGGAAATATCAAACAATATAATTTGAAAATATGGAAAAGAAACCTAAATTTGCAAATCAAATCAGCAAATATTTTCCAATCAGAACAATAAATTAACCTCCTAAAAGAATTTTATTCTATGGACACTTTAGACAAAACAGATCTGCAGATATTGCGAACATTGCAAAACAATTCCAAACTGACAACCAAAGAGCTTGCAGCACAGGTTAACCTGTCTACAACCCCGGTATTCGAACGGCTTAAACGCCTGGAATCCGGAGGATATATCAAAAAATATGTTGCTATACTGGACGCCGAAAAACTAAACTTCGGCTTCGTCGTATTCTGTAATGTCAAATTAAAAAGACTAAACCGTGATATTGCCGCAGCATTTACCCGTATCATACAAGATATTCCGGAAGTAGCCGAATGCTACAATATATCAGGCGAATATGATTACCTGCTGAAAATCCATGCCCCCGATATGAAATATTATCAGGAGTTCATACTGAATGTACTGGGTACAATCGACAGCCTCGGATCGTTAAGAAGCACCTTCGTCATGGCAGAAGTAAAACACAGCTATGGCATATCTATCTGAATCAACTCTCAATACCGGATATAAAAAATAATATGGAAATAAAATCTCTTGACAAAACAGACTTTCATACGATCTACAAATCTTTTGAACAAGCTTTTGCCGGTTATGAAGTGTAACCGGATAAAATACAACTCCAAACCATACTAAAAAGAAGCGGTTTTAATCGCGGACTGTCATTCGCCGTATTTGAAGGAAATGAAAGCTATTTAACACTAAAAACAGAATAAATCCCGATTTTTTAACGATAAAAATTTACAATTGATAAAAATTATTATTTAATTTGTAACATAATCGTTTCAACAATGAATACAGCAGAAAGAATCCGGTCGAAAGGAATAAAAGCTACCCCTCAAAGATTGCTTGTCTACGAGGTACAGGAAGAATTGGGTCATGCCCCGGTGGATGAGATTACAGAACGGACCATTCAAAGATCCGGACATTGAACAAGTATCCATTCAAATATTTGCAAAAAATAAATTTAAAAAGTAGTCTATCATGGAAAAGAAAAAAATGACAACAGAATCCGGCCGCCCTGTAGCGGACAATCAGAATTCACAGACTGCAGGACAACGCGGTCCAATGTTAATACAAGATCCTTGGTTTTTAGAAAAACTCGCGCATTTTGACCGTGAAGTAATTCCGGAACGCCGTATGCATGCCAAAGGATCCGGAGCTTATGGTACATTCACCGTAACACATGACATTACAAAGTACACCCGCGCTTCAATTTTTGCGAAGATCGGTAAAAAAACCGACTGTTTTGTCCGTTTTTCAACCGTTGCCGGTGAACGTGGCGCCGCCGATGCCGAACGGGATATCCGCGGTTTTGCCATGAAATTTTATACCGATGAAGGTAATTGGGATTTGGTCGGGAACAATACGCCTGTATTCTTTTTACGCGACCCGCTGAAATTTCCGGACTTGAACCACGCCGTGAAGCGCGACCCGCGCACCAATCTTCGCAGCGCCAATAACAACTGGGATTTCTGGACGCTTTTGCCCGAAGCATTGCATCAGGTAACCATTACCATGAGCGACCGGGGTATTCCCTATTCATACCGCCACATGCACGGTTTCGGTAGCCATACGTTCAGTTTTATCAATGCCAAAAACGAACGTTTCTGGGTCAAATTTCATTTGAAAACGCAGCAGGGCATTGAATGTTTGACCGACAAAGAGGCGGCCGAGATTATTGCGCATGATCGGGAAAGTTCGCAGCGTGATTTGTTTGATGCCATTGAGCGCAAAGATTTTCCGCGTTGGAAATTTTACGTCCAGGTTATCGCTGAGAAGGATATCGGTAGGCTGCCGTATCATCCGTTCGACCTTACCAAGGTTTGGTTGCATAAAGACGCGCCTTTGATTGAAGTCGGTATGTTGGAATTGAATCGTAATCCGGAAAACTATTTTTCTGATGTTGAACAAGCGGCTTTCAATCCGGCCAATGTGGTGCCGGGTATCGGTTTTTCACCCGACCGGATGCTGCAGGGACGTTTATTTTCCTACGGTGATGCGCATCGTTATCGCCTCGGTATTAATAGTCATCAGATTCCGGTCAATGCGCCGCGCTGTCCTTTTCATACCTATCATCGCGATGGTGCGATGCGTATTGATGGCAATAACGGTAGCGCGGCCACTTATGAGCCAAACAGCCATGGCATATGGCAGGAACAGCCGGATTTTTCCGAGCCGCCGTTGGTCGTCGATATGGAGGCCGGGCGCTGGAATCATCGCAACGACGATGACGATTACTACAGTCAGCCCGCTGCGCTGTTTCGTTTACAAAGCGAAGAGCAAAAACAGCGTCTATTCAAAAACTTTGCCGCTGATTTACAGGGGGTATCCGAACCGATTGTGCGCAAGGTATTTGTTCATTTACAGAAAATCGATGCAAACTACGCCAAAGGTGTGGCTGATGCAATGGGAATGAAATTATAAGTGCTCAAAATGGTCTTGATAAAAACGCCGGCTTTTTGCTGGCGTTTTTATATGTTCGTCATAAAAATAACGGTGGAATCGATTTGATATTATTCGTCTTTTTCTCGATACGGCAATGCCTGTCGATGATATCTGTACGCAACCAACAACCGTTCGGTTTGCGGTATGGCGGCGTGGCGGCGATTTCGATCGAAACGCAGGGGGCGCGGCTTATTTGTGTGCCGACGATAAGCAACAAAGTTTTCTCGGTTAGTCCGTATTGTTTTGCAGCGGCCTGAAGCGAGCAGCGTTCGGGGTCTTGCTTGGGCTAAATCGTACGCCTCCAAGCGAAAATATTGGTTTTTAGTTAAAGCGCTGCCCATCCTGTGGATGCTTCTTATAACCATATTAAATATTAACCATTTACAACACTCAATATGCGTGGATGCTGATGAAAAGGCGGCAGTTGCTTCAATATTTTTTATTCCATGTTAATGTATGCCGAGTGGGCAGTTTCCCACGATTTTGTCGATGGTTATGAAAGGGAAAAATGTCTGATATTCGCTATGCCGTACTTTTTCGTGGGCGTCTTGTACCTGGAGCTACGCCGGAACAGGTGAAATCGTCTTTCAGCGAATTGTTTGGATTGACGGGAGAAAAACTCGAACACCTTTTCACGCAACCCAAAGTGGTATTAAAGCGTGATACTTCCGAAGAGGAGGCAAAACGGATCGCGCATAGTCTGCGTAATATCGGGATGGAGGTCGATCTTCATCGATTGGAAAAGCAGGTGGTCATAACGCCGCCAAAGCAACCATCGCTCAGCCGGGGAGCGCCGCCCGCTAAAAAAGAGCGAATGGTCACTTCTAGGTCAGCACAGTCAACAGAAGAGTCCGAATCGGCTGCCCAACCAAAAGGAAAGCCATCGGCGAGTCAAGATAAGGCGGCGTTTACATCGTCGCTTTCTCTGGTCGAAGACGAACCGCCGCCGCAGGCGACGTCAGAGGCGGGCAATGCGGCAGGTTCCGGTGGTGTTTATAACAACGAATTTGCCGGCGCTTTTGACCGCCCTGTTTATCTTGCGGCGAAAACGGAAGAGCGCCCGTTTGTTTTTACCGGTAAAGGGGGCGAATATTTCAGAATCTGGATCGTCAATGTTTTTCTGACGATTGTGACGTTAGGCGTTTATTCGGCATGGGCCAAAGTGCGTACCCAGCGGTATTTTTACGGCAATACGTTTCTTGATGACAGCAGTTTTGAATATCTGGCCGACCCGGTCAAAATTCTCAAAGGGCGGCTGATTGCGGCATTTTTTCTCATTGTTTATATAGGGTCGGACTATAGTTCATGGGCGCTGAATGCGGTGTGTTTCGCCGTCCTGATTTTGGTTACGCCGTGGATTGTGAGCAAGGCTCTGCGTTTTCGCAATCATAATTCGGCATGGCGCGGTATTCGTTTCAGTTTTGAAGGAGATGCCGGCGGTGCGGGATTGGCATATGTGATCTGGCCGGTGATATCGGCGCTCACATTATCGGCGTTGTTTCCGGTGGTCTTGCAGAGGCAAACACAATATGCGATCGGGCAATCACGCTTTGGCGGGAAAGATTTTCAAAACCATGCTGAAATCCGTGATTTCTACACGGTATTTCTTCGACTTGTCGGTATTGTGATTCTTGGCGGCCTTATTGTAGGTTTTGTAAGCGCAATGATTCCCTCGTTGTCGTTTTTGTTGATTGGGGGCTTGTTTTTTTATGTTTTTGTCTATTATCGAGTTAATACTACCAATTTGCGCTATGGAATGACAACGATCGGCAGTCATGCGTTTAATTCGAATTATGAGATCAAGTCATATGCTTTTCTGGTGTTGGTGAACTGGCTTTTGATCGTCTGTACGCTGGGTTTATTCTATCCTTTTGCCAAGGTCCGTTCCGCGCAGTATGCGGCGGATCATATCAGCTTAATGGTCGATGGCAATTTGGATGAATTTGTTGAAGATGTGCGCGATGATGTTTCGGCAGTTGGCGGCGAGGTTGGTGATCTTTTTGATTTCGATATTGGTTTTTAAATGATGCAAAAAATTTCTGGTTTTTATTTTGTTAGCGGTACTTCGAAAAAACAGGAAGCTTTTTTGCTTTTTGACGATAAGGGTTTTCTGACGGTGACGCATCGGGACGGACGGCAGCTCGCCGGACCGGAAAGCCTTAAACAGGTATCTATTGCTTCGCGGCTTGGCAATACGCCGCGCATCGTTCGTTTTCCGGGCGATGGTATCTTTGAAACAAGTGACAATGATGGGGTTGATGCGTGCTTAAAAAAAATTCGTCCGTATCATGCGTTGCTTCATATTCTGGAATCCAGACTGCGTTATGTCGTAATCGCTTTTTTAGCGACGATTATTTTTGTGTGGGCAAGTATTCAACACGGCATCCCCGCTTTGGCCGAGCGCGTGGCGCTGGCGATTCCGCCCGAAAGCAACCGCATGATTGGTCAGGGAGCGCTCGAATTGCTTGATAAATGGTATGTTGATGTCAGCGCGCTTCCTACAAAGCGTCAGGAAGAATTGCGCGGAAAGTTTTTTTCACTCATCAGTGACGCGGATAATATTCCGGTACGCGTTGAATTTCGTGACGCCAAGGATAGTTTTGGTGCCAATGCATTTGCATTGCCTGATGGCATGGTGGTGTTTACCGATCAGCTTGTCGGGCTGGCGGAAAGCGATGATGAGCTGATCGGTGTTTATGCTCATGAAGTTGGACATATTGTGCGTCGTCACTCCATGCGCAATATTTTGCAAAGTTCGGCATTGGCCGTGGTCTTGGTGGCGGTAACCGGGGACATATCTTCGGTGCCTGCATTGGTTACCGCTGCGCCGACATTGATCGTGCGATCCGGTTATTCGCGGGATTTTGAACGTGAGGCGGATCGTTTTGCCATACAGCAATTATTGCGGCACAACATGAATCCCATGCTTTTGGGCGAGATATTAATGCGTATGGAAAAGACGCGCCTATGTGTTGAGGGCGAGGCAGAGGGCAGCGAAGGCTGCCAAACAGGAAGAGAAAGCTGGATGGACTATTTATCGACGCACCCTGGGACGGATGAACGGATGCGCCTGATTCAGGAGGAGATGTCTGCTTATCGCCGTACCGCAAGTCCGTAGCGGGTATAAAATACAGGGCACCTTTGCTACGAGAGATGCGATGATCTGGAAACGCCCGATTTTACTGAACGAACTCAATGGAGTATGCGCCGGTTCGCTGGTCGGCCATCTTGATATCAAGCTTACCCGACACGGGGACGATTTTATCGAGGCGACAATGCCGGTCGATACCCGTACGCGGCAACCATTCGGTTTGTTGCATGGCGGCGCGGCGGCGGCTTTGATCGAAACGCTGGGTTCCGTTGCGGCTTATTTGTGTGCCGATGAAAAACAACAAGTGGTGGGGTTGGAGCTAAACGTCAGTCACATGCAGGCGGTGACAAACGGCCAGGAGGTGCGCGGGGTTTGTCGGCCGCTCAGGATTGGCCGTCGTCATCAAGTGTGGGAAACGCGGATTTTCAATCAGAAAGATGAGCTGTGTTATGTGGGCAGATTAACCACGGCCACGTTGTCAGCGGAATCATAAAAAAGCAATTTTTTCACGCTAAAAACATGGCGATTGACTGAATTTTACGGCAAAACGAGGTTTTGTCTTTACAGAAAAACAGTGCTTGTTTATGATTACAAACCGGCAAAAAACAGCATATTGCGACAAATGTCGCGAGTCGTTTGAGCAATGTCATCATCTTTACCCAAAATTGCCAACAGCGATCAGTTTGTCAATCGTGGCGAGTTCGCATCTGGCAAGGTTTCGCTGGCGCAGTTGCCCCGATTGGCTGATTATTTGCCGGAAGGTTTTGATGTTGCCCAAGCCGAACTGCTGACATGGTCGGTGCGCGGTATTCGCGATTCTTTAGGACGCAGAGCGTTGGAGATTGTCGTGCGCGGGATGGTGCCGGTAACCTGTCAACGCTGCCTGAAGATGTTTTTGTGGCCGATTGACCGGCAATCAACGGTTTTGATCGCTAAAACTCAGGAAGAGCTGATCGCACTGGATGAAGCGAGCGATCTGGAAGTGGTGCTGTGCGATCACGGCCTTGATGTGCAAACGCTGGTAGAAGACGAACTCTTGCTGTCGCTGCCATTTTCACCGTTGCACGATATTTGCCCTGACGAAGGCTCAAGTGATAATTAACTGGAAGCAATGGCAGATACGTTGCTTTCTTGAGGAGAAAAAATGGCTGTTCAACAAAACAAGAAGTCACCGTCCAAGCGCGGCATGCATCGGGCGCATGATTTTCTGACCAATCCGCCGTTGTCGGTGGATCCTGTTACCGGCGAAACGCATCGCCGTCATCATATTACGCCGACCGGGTTTTACCGAGGCAAAAAAGTGATGAAAGTTAAAACGGACGAATAAAACGCAATTTCTTTTCGTATAGAGCTTCGTTATTGACGGAGCTGCACGAAAAAATATGTTCTGCTCCGAAAAAATAAAAGCGTGAAAGCGGCGTATGGGATTATGCGTCGCTTTGCTGTTTGGTTAATGTCATCCTTTATTTTCTATGCGCGTAACTATAGCCGTTGATGCCATGGGCGGCGATCATGGCTTGTCGGTAACTGTGCCGGCGGCTGTTCGATTTTTATCATCGCATTCCGAGGCACACATTATTTTGGTCGGGCAGTCTGCGCCGATTAAAGAAGCGCTGGTTGCCGCCAATGCCGCAACGCATCCTTGTATCAGCTTGTACGATGCCAGCGAGGTGATCGCCATGGACGAGCCGCCTGCGGACGCGTTGCGTCGCAAAAAAGATTCGTCAATGCGCGTGGCGATTGATCTTGTCAAAAACGGAGAAGCGCAGGCATGTGTTTCCGCAGGCAATACCGGCGCATTGATGATGATCGGTAAATTTGTCCTGAAAACGCTTCACGGCATTGACCGCCCTGCGATTGCGACGCAACTGCCTAATGCCAATAACGCTGTGACGACAATGCTTGATTTGGGTGCCAATGTAAATTGTACGGCACAGCAGTTATTGCAGTTTGCGGTGATGGGCAGTGCAATGGTGACGGCTGTTGAGCGGCGCGAAAACCCAAGTGTCGGCCTTCTGAATATCGGCGAGGAAGACACCAAAGGCAACGAAGTTGTAAAAGAAGCAGCGGAACTGTTGCGGCAGTCCGGGCTGAATTTTTACGGCAATATTGAAGGTGACGATATTTTCAAAGGCACAACCGATGTCGTCGTGTGCGATGGTTTCGTCGGCAACATTGCATTGAAGACTTCGGAAGGGTTGGCCAAGATGATTGCCGATTTCCTTAAAGCCGAATACAAACGAAATGCCATTAATATGCTTGCTGCGTTTCTTTCCCGAGGGGTAATCAATGCGTTCAAACAACGCTTAAATCCCAGTCGTTATAATGGCGCTACGCTTATTGGATTGCGTGGTGTGGTGGTGAAAAGCCATGGCTCGGCGGATGAAGAAGCGTTTGCATTTGCTTTACGCAAAGCCTATCAGGAGGTGGCGCATGGCATGCTGGATCGGATCGCTCAACGTATCGAATTGGTTTCCAGGCAATTGCCGGAGCTCGAAGAGTCAACGGCCAAACAGTAGTCGGGTATGTCTATGATTTACAGTCGTATTGTCGGAACGGGCAGTTATTTACCGGAAAAAGCGTTAACTAACGACGATCTTTCCCGGATGGTCGAAACCAGTGATGAATGGATTCAATCACGCACCGGCATCCGGAAGCGTTATATTGCCGCTGCCGATCAGAATACATCCGATCTGGCGCTGATTGCGGCACAGCGAGCACTGGAGAGCGCGCAACTCCAAGTCGATACGATTGACCTTATTGTGTTGGCAACGACTACGCCGGAAATGATTTTTCCGTCAACGGCGACTATCGTTCAGGAAAAACTGGGGATGACCAATGGCGCGGCCGCGTTTGACGTGCAGGCTGTGTGCAGCGGTTTCCTTTACGCATTGGCTACGGCGGACAGCATGATCCGCAATGGTATGGCCAAGCGGGCGTTGGTGATCGGCGCGGAGCTGATGTCGCGTATTTTAAATTGGGAAGACCGCAAAACTTGTGTGTTGTTTGGCGATGGCGCCGGTGCGCTGATACTGGAGGCTTCGGAAACGCCGGGTATTTTATCGTCGCATTTGCATGCGGACGGCCGTTATCGCGATATCTTGCAGGCAAATGGGCGCATCCAGAACGGCACAATTCATGGTACGCCTTATATTGAAATGGAAGGCAGCCAGGTGTTCCGCTTTGCCGTACGCGTACTTGCCGAAGCGGTACAGGAAGCGCTTGACAATAACGGCTTGAAAGTCAGCGATATCGATTGGTTGGTGCCGCATCAGGCGAATTTGCGCATCATGGATGCGACTGCCAGAAAACTTCAAATGCCTTCCCAAAAGATGATTAATATGGTCGGTGATCAGGCGAATACTTCCGCTGCGTCGATCCCGTTGGCGATTGATGCCGGCGCTCGAAACCATTCTTTTAAAGCCAACCAGTTGCTGGCGTTGGCGGCGGTGGGCGGCGGCTTCACTTGGGGTGCGACGTTATTGCGTTGGTAGCTGATCGATTTGCATGACCAAAAACAAAACATCGCATCATGCGACGTTTTGTTTTTGGTTGAGGGGAGTTTTTTTACTTTCAGAATGCCGGGACAACCGCACCTTGGTATTTTTCCTGAATGAATTTGCGTGTTTCTTCCGAGTTTAACGCTTTGGCGAGTTTCTGCATTGCGTCCGACAGGGTGTTGTCCGGGCGGGCGACGAGTACATTCACATACGGTGAATCGCTGCCCTCGATGATAAGCGCGTCTTTCAACGGATTGAGTTTGGCTTCAAGCGCGTAATTGGTATTGATCAGCGCCAATTCAACCTGGCCCAACACGCGCGGCAGAGTTGCCGCCTCCAATTCGCGGAATTTCAGTTTTTTCGGATTATCGGCGATATCGCGTGGCAATGCCGTGATGCCGGCGCTGTCTTTGAGAGTAATGACTTTATGCACGGCGAGCAACAGCAAAGCGCGGCCGCCGTTGGTGGCGTCATTCGGGATCGCGACGCTATCGCCTTCTTTGAGTTCGCCAAGTGTTTTGATTTTTTTTGAATAAGCGCCGAACGGTTCGATATGAACGCCGGCAACGGTCACAAGGTCGGTGCCGCGACTTTTATTGAATTCGTCGAGGTACGGCTTATGCTGGAAATAATTGGCATCGAGCTTTTTCTGGGCAACCTGTAAATTGGGCTGTATGTAATCGGTGAATACTTTGATGTCGAGCGTAACGTTTTCCCGGGCAAGCATCGGTTTGACAAATTCCAGAATTTCCGCGTGCGGCACGGCGGTGGCGCCAACGGTAATTTGGTCCTGAGCGAAAACGCCGCCGCTTGCCAGCGCTACGGCAACAGCCGTAAGCGCGATTAATTTTCTATGAATGTTCAACATGATTCGATCCGGTTATTTAACGGTGGGAAAAACGTAATACTAGCCGATCGCCGAACATTTGCAATAACTGAACCAAAACGACAAGCAACACGACGGTGATCACCATTACATCATCTTGAAAGCGTTGGTAGCCGTAGCGTACCGCTAAGTCTCCCAAACCGCCGCCGCCGATGACACCTGACATTGCGGTATAAGACACCAGTGCAATCATCGTCACGGTCATACCGGCAATGATGCCGGGCAGCGCTTCGGGGATCAATGCGCCGGTGACGATTTGGCGTGTGGTCGCGCCCATGGCCTGTGTGGCTTCGATGATACCGCGATCGACTTCACGCAGTGCGGTTTCAACCAACCGGGCGAAGAACGGAGCGGCGCCTACCACCAGCGGCGGGATCGCACCGGTGACGCCCAGCGACGAGCCGACGATGATTTCTGTCAGCGGCATCATTACGATCAGCAAAATGATGAACGGAACCGAACGCAGCACGTTGACAACGAACGACAATATGCCGTAAAACCGGGGCTGTTCGAGCAGTTGCCGTTTTCCGGTGAGAAAAAGCAGGATCCCAAGCGGCAATCCGAAGATCAGCGTAAACGTCGAAGATACGCCGAGCATGATCAGCGTATCGAGCGTGGCTTCGAGAATGTCGGGCCAAGGCAGATTGTGCAGAATGTCGATCATCGGCGTAATTCCTCAATCGTTAAGCCTTTGCTGCGAAAATGCGCCAGCGCGTCATCGATGTTATCACCGCTCAAACCCAATATAAGTTGCCCGTAAGGAATGTTTTTAATACGGTCAATGCGACCGGACAAAATGCTGAAATCGACGTTGTAAGTACGCATGGTGCTGCCGAGCACCGATTCATAGGTCTGGTCGCCGCGGAAGGTCAGGCGGATCAGGCGTCCTTCGATATGGGAAAACGCCGCGTTGAGCATTCCTTCATCAACATCTTCCGATTCGTAAACAAAGCGGCGCGAGGTCGGATGCTGGGGATGCAAAAACACATCGGCGACATCGCCGGATTCGACGGTACGGCCGTGGTCGAGAACAGCAACGCGATCGCACAACGTTCGGATCACATTCATTTCATGGGTGATCAATACAATGGTCAGCTTGAGGTCAAGATTGATCTCGTTAAGCAGCGCCAGCACCGACTGCGTGGTCTGCGGATCAAGGGCCGAAGTGGCTTCATCGCACAGCAGCATACGCGGTTGTGTTGCCAACGCCCGAGCGATACCGACGCGTTGTTTTTGCCCACCGGAGAGCTGTGCCGGATATTTATTGGTGTGATCGTTGAGGCCGACACGATCAATCAGCTCGGCGACGCGTTTTTTGATTTTATCGTCGCCGTATTGTTTGGCGATTTTCAGCGGGAAAGCGATATTTTGCGCGACGGTTTTCGAGGAAAGCAGATTGAAATGTTGGAAGATCATGCCGATTTTCTGGCGCATTGCCCGCAATTGCGTTTCATCAAACCGGGTAATATCCTGGCCGTCGAGCAGAATGCTTCCTGTTGTCGGACGCTCCAGAAGATTGATGAGGCGTATTAACGTCGATTTTCCTGCACCGGACTGCCCGATGATGCCGAATACCTCGCCCGCGCTCACCGAAAGGTCAATATTTTTCAGTGCCGGGGTATCGCTTTTTCCGACGCGATAGCTTTTCGAGACATGGCAAAACTCAAGGATGGCAGGCACGATCTCAAATATTCTGCACGACGATATTGGGAAACTTTGATGAAAAATCCACCGCTTTTTTGGAAATTGCCACTGCTGTTTTGCGGGCGATGGTTTTATAAATGTCGGCAATGGCGCTGTCCGGCTCGGCGATGACTGTCGGTTTTCCGGAATCGCNNTGATCGCCAATGGCAATGCGCCGAGGACGGGCGCGCCAAAATCTGCGCCCATTTTTTCCGCGCCGCCTTCACCAAAAATACGTTCCGTATGGCCGCAGTTCGAACAAATGTGCACGCTCATGTTTTCGACGATACCGACCACGGGGATACCGACTTTTTCAAACATCTTGTAGCCTTTGCGAGCGTCAATCAGCGCAATGTCCTGTGGTGTTGTCACAATTACCGCACCAGTAACGGGGACTTTTTGCGCCAGCGTTAACTGAATATCGCCGGTACCGGGCGGCATATCGACGACCAGATAATCCAGGTCACGCCATTGCGTTTGATGCAATAACTGATCGAGCGCTTGTGTCGCCAGCGGGCCGCGCCAGACCATCGGCGTGTCAACATCGATCATGAGGCCAATCGACATAATTTGCATGCCGTATTGTTCGATAGGCTCCAGCGTTTCACCGTCTCTGGATTCGGGGCGGGCGGAAACACCAAGCATGGTCGGTAGCGATGGGCCGTATACGTCCGCATCGAGCATGCCGACCGCCGCGCCTTCTGCGGCCAACGCCAGCGCGAGGTTGACCGCCGTGGTCGATT
>DBDN01000062.1 GCA_002293615.1 Betaproteobacteria bacterium UBA931
CGGCCGCGGCTTTTGTCATTTGCTCGTCGGTTTCGACGGAGCAGGGGCCGGCAATCACCTGTATTTCCTTGCCGCCGATGATGTTGCCGCCGATATCAATCGTGGTGTTGGCCTGGTGCCATTCGCGCGCGACCAGTTTGTACGGTTTCTNNGTTTCAGGATATGCAGCGAGCGCTCAACGCCGGGCAGGATTTCAAATACCTTGGGCTCCAGCTTGCGTTCGTCGCCGACCGCGCCGATCAGCGTGCGTTCGGTACCGCGCGAAATATGGACTTTCAGGCCGTTTTCACGGATTTTTGCTTCAACGCGGGCGATGTCCTCCTCACGGGCGTTAGGCTCCATAACGATAATCATTTTGCTGCTCCTCATCATTGATAATGTCCAATAAAAANNTTGGGCGTCCGGTCATGTGTTTTAGAAAAATGTTTTTTTAGCTTTCCAAAAGAGTGCGACGCCCTATCTGTGCGTTATAAAGTAAAAGCACCAATAAGCCGCCCCGGCGGATGCCGATTGGCGGAGCATTAAAGAGACATTGGTTTTGGCGAGCTTCATAAGGGCGCTNNATAACGTGATGTTTTGGGGAAAGTCCAATGTTTGGTAAGAAAAATGTTTTTATTTCGGTGTGATCTTGAACATATGGCAAGTATTGCAATATAGCGTTGGCATTTTATGCACGGCATGACAAAGCGTGCAGTCGAGTTGCCCGGGATGGGCATTATGGACATTCGCTTTGAATCGACGCCGCCCGACGGCGAGGTCGTGCGTGCTTTCCGGCGCGCCTTTGTAAACCCCATGGCACTCCAAACAGGCCGCCTGCGTGGCGGGCGCGGTGGGCTTATCCGAAAAATGGCAGGAGCGACAGGTGAGGTTGGCCTGGGCGTGTTTGCCGGTGATGCGCCAATGCGGGGCTTCCGTTTTTTCCGGTGTTTTCCGCGCCTCTTGCGCCATCGCTGGCAGGGCAAGCAGTAATAAAACGCAGATCGACAGTATTGGGCGAGTGGCCATAAAAAAAAGTGCCCGCTTTAAAGCGGGCACATAACCCTTGGAATAATTAAAAAGCGGGCGGGGTTTTTTAGGCCGTCGCCAGCAAACTTCTCAACACATACGGCAGAATGCCGCCGTTCAGATAATATTCTACCTCGATAGGCGTATCGATTCGGCTCTTCAACGTAACCTCCTTTTTCGACCCGTCGGCGCGGGTGATGACAAGCGTCACTTCCTGCTGCGGAGACAGCCGGTCGATGCCCTTGAGCGTGAAGGTTTCGTTGCCCTGGATATTGAGTTCATCCCAACCGTCGCCCGGCATGAATTGCAGCGGCAATACACCCATGCCGACAAGGTTGGCGCGATGGATGCGCTCAAAACTCTTGACGATGACCGCGCGCGCGCCGAGCAGTTGCGTGCCTTTGGCCGCCCAGTCGCGCGTAGAGCCGGTGCCGTATTCTTCGCCGCCGAGGATAACGGTCGGCACGCCGTCTTGCTGATAGCGCATTGCGGCGTCGAAGATGTACATTTTTTCGCCGTCCGGTTGATGCAGCGTCAAACCGCCTTCTTCGCGGGTACCGTCGGCTTTCGGCGGCAGCATCAGGTTTTTGATGCGCACGTTGGCAAACGTGCCGCGCATCATCACCTCATGATGGCCGCGGCGGCTGCCGTAGCTGTTGAAGTCGGCTTTGTGGACGCCGTGCGCGATCAGCCATTGGCCAGCAGGCGCAGTCTCCTTGATGCTGCCCGCGGGCGAAATGTGGTCGGTGGTGATTGAGTCGCCGAAAAGGCCGAGCGCGCGGGCGTCCTGGATGCCTTGGCGCGGCGTCGGCGTCATGGCAAAACCGTCGAAGAACGGCGGCTTGGCGATGTAAGTGGATTCCGGCCATGAATAGGTGGCGCCGGTAGCGCCGTCGATGTCTTTCCACAGCGGGCTGGCGTCGAGCATCGTCTCATAGACTTTGCGGAACGCGGCCGGGTCTTGCGCATACGGCATGACCTCGGCGATTTCTTTCGAGCTTGGCCAGATGTCCTTCAAAAATACCGGCTTGCCGTCGTTGCCGGTACCGAGCGGCTCTTGCGACAGATCCTTGTTGACATTACCGGCAATCGCCCACGCGACGACCAGCGGCGGCGAGGCAAGGAAGTTGGCGCGGATGCTCGGATGGATACGCGCTTCGAAATTGCGGTTGCCGGAGAGCACGGCGGCGCAAACGAGATCGTTTTGGGCGATGGCGTCGAGAATATCGGGCGCCAAATCGCCGGCGTTACCGATGCACGTGGTGCAACCGTAACCGGCAACGTAAAAGCCCAGCTTCTCCAGATAAGGCAACAAACCGGCGCGGCTCAGGTAATCGGTGACGGCGCGCGATCCCGGCGCTAACGATGTTTTAATGTGCGGCTTCACGGTCAGCCCGCGCTCGACGGCTTTTTTCGCAAGCAGGCCGGCNNCCCGGCGGCAAGCAGCACGCCCGGATTGGAGGTATTGGTACACGACGTGATCGCGGCGATCAATACATCGCCCGAGCCGATGTCGGCTTTGTGCTCTTTGAGCGCGAAGCGCTTGTCGAGCGCGCCCGGGTTTTGCGCGAAGCCGTTTTCGGCCACCGGCGCGCTGAAGAGTTTGGTGAAGGTATTCTTCATCTGCGTCAATTCGATGCGGTCCTGTGGGCGTTTGGGGCCCGCCAGCGACGGCTTGACCGACGCCAGGTCGAATTTCAATACTTTGGTGTAATCGATATCGCCATGCTTGGGGATGCCGAACATGTTTTGCGCTTTGAAATACGCTTCGAAGTTTTTCAGCGCTTCTTCGCTGCGGCCGGTGGCGCGCAGGTAGTCGACGGTGGCGCTGTCGACCGGGAAAAAGCCCATCGTTGCGCCGTACTCCGGCGCCATGTTGGCGATGGTGGCGCGATCCGGTACGGAAAGCGTTGCCGTGCCCTCGCCGAAAAACTCGACGAATTTGCCGACCACTTTTTCGCGGCGCAAAAGTTCGGTGATCGTCAGCACCAGGTCGGTGGCGGTGGCGCCTTCGGGCAGGCGGCCGGACAATTCAACGCCGATCACATCCGGCGTTAAAAAGTAAATCGGTTGCCCCAGCATGCCGGCTTCGGCCTCGATGCCGCCGACGCCCCAGGCGACGACGCCGATGCCGTTGATCATCGTGGTGTGGCTGTCGGTGCCGACCAGCGAATCGGGGTAGAAAACGCCGTTTTTCTCATGAACGCCCGGCGCCAGATATTCGAGATTGACCTGATGCACGATGCCGTTGCCCGGCGGCACGACACGGAAAGTTTTAAACGCCTGCATCCCCCACTTCATGAAGCGGTAACGCTCGATATTGCGTTTGAATTCGATCTTCATGTTGAGGTCGAGCGCGTCCGGCGTGCCGTAATTGTCGATCATCACCGAATGGTCAACGACCATATCGACCGGTACCAGCGGCTCAATGACCGCCGGGTCTTTTTTCTGCTCGGCGGCAGCGGTGCGCATGGCGGCGAGATCGGCGAGCAGCGGAATGCCGGTTAAATCCTGCAACACGATGCGCGATACCACGAACGGGATTTCTTCCTGGCGCGGCGCGTTGGCCTTCCAGTTGGCAAGCTCGCGAACATGCGTCTCGGTAATTTTTTTGCCGTCGCAATTGCGCAGAACCGATTCGAGTACGATGCGGATCGATACCGGCAGGCGGGAAATCTTGCCGACGCCGGCTTCCTCAAGCGCGGGGAGTGAATAAAACGTGCCTTTGTCGAGCGGGCGAACAACATTAAACGGAGTATTCATAAGTTTGAGTCCTGAACAAATTTGAAATAAGGCGGAAATCTGCGATGGCCGATCCAGCTGAAATGAAACGCGGCCACACTGTTCTTAAGGTTTCAAAAAACAACGGAGATAAGCATTTTATCTCCGTTGCGCGCGTAACACGAAAACATCGTCAGCCCAGCATCGCCGAAACGGCGTCGCGCTCTTCGACAAGCTCTTTGAGCGTGGCGGCAATACGCTCTTTCGAAAACGCGTCGTCAACCGGCAAATCGCTAATGAGCTGATATTCGCCGTTGTCGCAGACGACCGGAAAGCCGAAGATGATGTCTTCGGGAATGCCGTAGCTGCCGTCGGAGGGAATGCCCATGGTCACCCATTGCCCATTGCTGCCGAGCACCCAGTCGCGCATATGGAAGATCGCGGCGTTCGCGGCGGAC
>DBDN01000067.1 GCA_002293615.1 Betaproteobacteria bacterium UBA931
ACCCGGATAACGTGCCGCCAAAACCACGCTTCGCTCAAGGTGAATGATGCCGCGCTGAAAATTACGACGCAGCACGCTGTACGTCTGCTCCGGCGTCAATTGCGCTTTTTGTGTGCGTGCCCATAACTCGCGAACCAGTTTGATGCGTTTTTCCGCGTACAACAAAGGATCACTGCCCAAGTCCTGTGTGCTAACCTCCGGGTCAAGCGCTAATATGGACGCATCTTCATCCGTCGCGTAAACCAATAACGGATCGCTGATGCCGCGTGCGGCAATCGCTTGCAACGCTTCTTTCTCTTCGCGCTCCGACCATTCGCGATAACCGTATTCAATCGCCCAATAATCATACGGACCAAGCGTTGTCATCTGATATGCGCCCTGCTTTTCGCCGTTGAGCGCGATATTCCACGGCAGATATTCCATTACCGAACCGGCCAACCCATGATCGCGCGTAAACGCAGGATCCGCCAACTGCTTTTCGCTGTACGCCGTCGACGCATGAAAGTTGTGGCGAAGCCCCAGCGTATGGCCGACTTCATGCATCGTCAAATGCTTGAGATAATCATAAACAAATTGCTGCGTCACCGGGTCGTTGCGCCCCAGATCACCGCGCAGCGCCAGTAACAACATCCCAAAATCCGCTTCCTGCGCCGCGACGGCGCTTGCCGTACCCGCGCTTTGGTTCAATGCCTGATCGTCCGCTGCGACAGGACCATCAATCGTTTCTTCGAAAATCGACGCAATCGCGCGGATCTGGTTGGCGTCCAAACCAATATCCGCGTCGAGAATTTCACCGCTGCGCGGGTCAACCACCGCAGGGCCAATACCGCCAAACGAACTTTTCGCGGCGGTCAACCAGCGGACAGACGGACGATAAAGGTCACTTGTAGAAAATGTTTCGTCATCCTGAGCAATTTCAACACGAAGCGCATCTTTAAAACCGATGCTTTCGAACGCATTATTCCATTCCAGAACGCCCGCAATAATCGGCGCACGATAACGTTCAGGAATTGTCGGGTCGATCCAATAGGTCACAGGTTTCACCGGTTCGGACACCGGCAATTCCGGATATTTCTTTTCCAAACGCCAGCGATTAATCAGACGCACCGTCGGCAAACGCGCTTCATCGACGGTAAAGTCCAGCTTTTCGGAAATAAAATAACCGACACGCTCATCGGCGACGCGCGCGGTCATCAGAGTTTCCGGCAACGGCGCCAACGAATAGCTGAAGCCCAAAAACATGCTGCGCACATCGGGCAGTACGGTCGGCAATGTCGGTTGTGTTGCCGGAGCCGGATGCGGCGGCTGCCCCTCGCCGGGTTTGGGTATCGGCGGCATGGCAATACGCGCCAGATTGTAATGCGCGTTGACGTCAATCACGACCAATTGCTTATCCGCACGCGCTTTGGCAATAAAAGAATTGCGCGCATCGAATGCGTACGATTGCCGATATATGCGCCCGAGAATATCGGCAGCGCCCGGAATATCGGCCAATAATAAAGCGTTCGCTTCCACTAAAACCGTTTTTCGTTCCGGGTGCGGTTGCGACACCACCGGCGCCGACGCTAAAAGGCTGTCGGAAAAAGAACGTGCTACTGCTTGCGCTTCCGGCGTATTCGGGTGCGCCGTGTATTGCGCGTTTTTCATCAGCATCTGAACGTTATCGCCGACACGGCGAAATTGAACGATGCCATGAACACCCATTGGGTAAACCATCATGCCGCCATAAATCCGGTTCTCACCGATACCGCGATCCAGATTGGATTTCAGATAAAACCCGCGGCCAAAATCCTCCGGCGCCAACTCCAGCCAGACTTTTTCATCTTTACGATAAAGCGAGATAAAACCCTCGAGCCGATCCGCGCCCTCAATAATTTGGGCAAAGGGCTGAAGTTTTTTCGCAGATGCCGCCACAGCGGGCTGTTTTTCCTGGTGGCCACTCTGCTGCCCGGCTTTATTGTCGCTTTGCGCCTGCGTAGCAGCAGCGTTGGATTGCTCGGATTGGGCAACCGTGGCGCATGAGCCCAATACCCCTATTGAAAACAACGCCAAAAGCAAAATTCCGATTTTCCGCATGTATCTTCCTTTATTCGAAGCGCGTTCAGCGTTCGTGCGCAAGCTCGCCGCGCAGAGAGTGCGCAAATGCATGCGTGATCCGCACATCCGTGTATTGCCCGATCAATGACATATCGCCGGTAAAATTCACGACCCGGTTATTATCCGTACGCGCCTGCAATTCGTTTTTGTTTTTGGCCGCCTGTCCGGTAACCAACACGCGCTGCACGGAATCTACCATTGCCGCGCTGTAATCGCGATAATGCTCATCGAGCAGCGCTTGCAACGCCTCAAACCGCTTTTGCTGAATATCGCGCGGCACCGTATCGATAAAGTTGGCCGCCGGTGTGCCCGGGCGCGCGCTGTAGATGAAATTGAACGCGCCGTCAAAGCGCACCTCTTCGACAAGCTTTAATGTTTGCGCGAAATCGTCGTCGGTTTCGCCGGGAAAACCGACGATAAAATCCGAAGTAATTGAAAGGCCGGAACGTGCCGCACGCAATTTACGAATGATCGATTTATATTCAAGCGCGGTATAACCGCGCTTCATCTTTGCCAGTACCCGATCGGAACCGGATTGCACCGGCAAATGCAGCTGCGACACCAGTTTGGGCAATTGCGCGAACGCGTCGATCAGCCGCACCGACATTTCGCATGGATGCGACGTGGTAAAGCGCAGCCGCTCAATGCCGGGCATTTCCGAAAGATAAGCCAGAAGTTCCGCAAGATCGGCTATCGCGCCGCCCTCTTTCACGCCGCGATAAGCGTTGACATTTTGCCCAAGCAGCGTCATTTCTTTTACGCCTTGATCGGCAAGATCCGCCGCTTCGATCAATATGCTCTCAAACGGCCGTGAAATCTCCTCGCCGCGAGTATAAGGCACCACACAATAAGTGCAGTATTTTCCGCACCCTTCCATAATCGACACAAAAGCCGAAGCGCCATCCACGCGCGGCGGCGGCAAATGATCAAATTTTTCGATTTCCGGAAAACGGATATCCACCTGCGCTTTACCGCTTTGCCGACGGGCATGAATCAGCTCCGGCAAGCGGTGCAACGTTTGCGGGCCAAACACCACATCGACGAACGGCGCGCGTTTGATGATCGCATCGCCCTCCTGCGACGCCACACAACCGCCCACGCCGATAATAATATCCGGCCTCGCTTTTTTCAGCGCCCGCACCCGACCCAAATCATGGAATACTTTTTCTTGCGCTTTTTCGCGTACCGAACAGGTATTGAACAGGATGATGTCGGCTTCATCGACATTATCGGTCAATTCCGTACCATGATCGCCGGCAAGCAAATCGGCGATACGCGCCGAATCGTATTCGTTCATCTGACAGCCGAAAGTGCGCAAATATAATTTTTTCATAACCCGTCAAAAACGCTTTCCCGAACAAAAAGCGCGAAGTATTGCACGAAACAACACAAGAAATACCACAAGACAATGGCCGCGATCAGGCAGCCATCAAAAGATCAAACAAACAAGGCGGCGTTTTTCATCATCACACGCCAAAATCGTCAAATGTTCTGCCCTGAGGTTCAGACGATGTTTGCGGGCTGGCAGCATACGTCGCCTCGGCATACATCGGTTTATTTTCATAAAGACGAAGGCCGCCCTTAATCAGGCGATAAATCACCCAGACGCTGACCACAAATAAAATCGGAAAACCAACCAACACGAAAGACAAAATGCCGCCAATAATGAACCACGGCAGGCTAAACCAGAAAGTACGAATTTGCCAGCGGAAATGCCCTTCGTACAATGTCCCCACCATGTCGTCTTTTTTGACATAGTTCATAACGATCGCAATAATTGCCGTTACCCCGCCGGAAATAAAAAGTGCGGCATACAATACGTAAATCACCGCCGTTAAAGTCCGTGCGGACTTTTCTTCGGCTTCGGGCAGCATCACGTATGACATAACAAGCCTCCTCTATTAATTTTGTTACTTTACCATGTTCATATGGTGTTTTTCGGTAAACGCGTGTCCATGCGTAACACGATACGGTTGTTCCCGAAAACTTTGGCTTACCATTCATCATGGGAATCGTCGGCAGCCACTCTGACTACCGCTTTGCGCCGGGCATCAAGCGGCCTTCTCGCGGTATCTCCGGTGCAAGCGCTTGGCCCGATGACGTTCAACTCCACGCCCGCATGCAATTCATTGCCGCCATGCTGTTGCTGGCCGTGTTGGCGACCGGAGGGCTGGCACACATTCAGCGCGCCGCCTGGGGCCAAGACGCAATTCCGTTCTTTTTTCGGTGAATGCGCCATGCACCGCCGTACTCGGCTTTTTTATCCTTGGCAAACATCTCAATATGGTTGCCATCACCGACGTCGCACTGGCAATGACCGAACGTTGCTCCAGCCCTTTATCCGGCAAACCTGCGCCAGCGGTTTATTTGGCACGAGTATCGGTCGAGCTGCCTGATGTTTGCGCTTGCTCACGGAAAAATGGGCTTTGTTGTAACACTTTCTTCGGTAACACCGGTCATGATCCTGTCGATTTTGTGGCTCCTTACCAAAAAACGCCCGCCGCCCGCCGCTTGGGCGGACGCTGCAATTACCGTCGCCGGTATTGCTTTTGTCCCCGGCGACTAAACCCTGATCTTCGCGCAGATTTCTTTGCCCGCATTTGCGTTTATACTGTTCTCATTCTCAAATACTGATGGAGTTTTTGTCATGCCCATGTTGCCCTCTCGCCACTATCGTTCCGAAGCCGACACGTTCCTGCGCGATTTCATTAAACAACATCCGGAAACCCCACGCAAACAAGAAGAAGGCATGGAACTCTGGTGGAACCGCGATGCCGAAACCGTAAAAGCGGAACGTGAAGCAAACCGCGCCTTTCAAGATAACGAGCAAAAAAATTTGACAAAAAATAATCCTTAACGCGCTCGGTCAACGCGCCTCATCTCAACGATTTCTGACGCCTTTACGATGCCTTTATCCATAATCAACGAAGCCGCCCGCTTATGGGGATTGAAAACTTATCCTTTACGCGAAGCGTTGAATCGTGAGTTTCATGCGCGCCCTTCGGAAATCGTTCAACCTCCGCTGCGGGCAATGCACCTTGTCATGGTCATTCGCCCGGAACTGCGCGCCGAGATTGGCGAGCACTTTGCGCGGCTGTGCGCGCATTTTGGCGTGACGCTTTCCAACCTTACTTCATCAAAGCAAGTCAGCGCGCGCTGCAACGATCAGCTTTTGCTCAAATGGGAACAGCACCTGGAGTTTTCCACATACACGTTTTTTTATCATGGCGCGTTCACCGATCCTTTTGAAAATATTTTTCAGAAGCTGATCCCCGAATCATGGATGTCTTCGATCCCCGGCGAGCTGCTGGTTGCCACCCAATTGGCACTGGAAACACGCGATGCGCCGCACCGCACGGAAGAACAAATCAACAAGTTATTTGATACGTTCTATCTGGTCGGCTCACAAGTTCTGGGCGGCAACGCTCTCGTGTACAGCAATTTTCTTGCTGACTCGGAAGGTTTTTCCAAAATTCTCGTGCAAGATAAAAGCATGACCCTGCATCAAGCCGGCCGGCTGGCGCAGCGTCTGCTCGATATTGAAACGTATCGCGCCATGGCAATTCTCGGCTTTCCTCATATGCGCGGACTTACCGAGGAACTGGAGCAAATGGAGCTGCGCTTGAGCGATCTCATGGAAAAACTGTCCGGCGACAACGAGCACCAGAAAGAGCATCGTATTCTCAATGACCTGATGCGGCTTGCCGATGAAACCGAGCGTATGGTGGCATCGTTTGCGTATCGCTTTTCCGCGGGTCGCGCCTATCACGCGCTGGTCAAACACCGCATCGAAGAACTGCGCGAAATACGCATTGAAGGGCTACCGCCTATCAGCGAATTCCTGCAAAGGCGTTTTGAGCCGGCCATGCGTACCATCGAAGCCAATTACGGCAGGCAAGAGCGCCTGTCGCAACGAGTCGCCCGCGCCGCCACATTATTGCGCACACACATCGAAGTGGCGCTCGCTCAACAAAACCGCGATTTACTGGCGTCAATGGATCAGCGCGCCAAGCGGCAATTGCGTTTGCAGGAAATGGTTGAAGGGCTTTCCGTTTTTGTGCTCGGTTATTACATTGTCTCCTTGCTGGGCTACTGCTATAAGGCCGCAAAAAATATCGGTGTGCCGATTGATATCGACCTTGCTACGGCAATCACTGTCCCGTTTGTATTGACCGGCATCTTCCTGATCATTCGCTGGCGCCGTAAAAAGTTGTGGGCCTGCTCGCCTGGCGATAAGCATGAATAAAAAAGCAGGTATTCGCACCTGCTTTTTTATCCGTTGATGCCGATTAATATTTCTCGAACATTGCCTGAATCTGTTTCGGAGATTTTGTCTTGGTCAGCGCCAGTTGCAATAAAACGCGCGCTTTCTGCGGATTCAACGTGCCTGCCGCCACAAAGCCGTACTTGGCGTCATCCACTTCGGCGTCCAATGTCGTCGCGCCGGTCGGTACCCGGGATGAGCGCGCTACAGCAATACCGCTTTTTGCCGCGCCTTCGAGCGCGGTGAAAATTGTTTTGTACAGATTNNGTTACCGACGCCCGCCGAAACGATACCCTGATATTTCGCGTCAATCAGCGCCTTCACCGGCAAATCGGATGCGTTCGCATAACTATAAACAATACCCACTGTCGGCAGTTTATCGAGCTTGGCAACGTCGAATTCGGATTTCAGCGTATGCGCTCTTTCCGGGCTGCGCTGATACGATACCTTGCCGTTATGCACATAACCCAACGGGCCGAAATTCGGCGATACAAAAGTCTGCACTTCGGTAGTCACTGTTTTGGTGACATCGCGCGCATCCAGAACAACATCGTTCATCGACACCAACACGCCGCGCCCTTTCGATACCGGGCTTGCCGCCACCACCACCGCGTTATAAAGATTGAACGGGCCGTCAGCACTCATCGCGTTGGAAGGACGCATCGCGCCAACCAATACCACCGGCTTATCGCTTTTTACTGTCAAATTGAGAAAATATGCCGTTTCTTCCATCGTATCGGTACCGTGTGTAATCACAATACCATCCACATCTTTTTGCGCCAAAAGCTCATTGACGCGTTTGGCCAACGTCAGCCACACTTCATCGTTCATATCCTGCGAGCCGATTTTTGCAACTTGCTCGCCGGAAATGTTTGCAACTTTCTTCATTTCGGGCACGGCTTCAATCAAAAGATCGACGCCAACCTTGGCCGACTGGTATTGTGTTTCCGTCGCTGATTGGCTGACGCCGGCAATCGTACCGCCCGTAGCCAGAATACGGATATTCGGTAAGTCCGCGGCGGCTGCATTGCCGACCATCAATGAAAAGAGAAGAAGAACGGAGAAAAAACTTCTAAAGTTCATGGTCATTCCTTAAATTTTGAAAAGATGCCATTATCCCATGATTGCCTTATGGTTTTTTTGTGCTCCGGTATGATATTTTTTAATAGATCATGCTTAACGCTTATCGTGAAAACTATTATTGCATGGGCTATGTCTTTTTTTTATAGACCCAGTGCCGCGAAACAAGAAAACCGCATAATGCCAGTACGCCATCGACCATCGGTTTTACCAGCCATGCCAGATAAAGCCCTTTAAACGCATCGGCAACACCGACTGCCAAGGTGCTGATGGCAGCCGTCACCATCCAAAGCATGACAAACCGAAGCAAATATGTTTTATCCAGATTCCCTTCCGTTGACGCGCGAAAAGTCACTTTCCCATTCAACCAGAAACCGAGCAACGCGCCGATCATGCGCCCAACAATATTGGCAACAATAACAGGCACTGCGAAAAAACTGAGCAATATAAATACCAGCCAGTCTGCAAGCAACTGAATCAGCCCAACGATAAAATACGATATCCCTTGCTTGGCGATGCTCACGCTCTTTCCTTCTCCGGCGGCTCAAACATCGCAATTGACTCGACATGCGCCGTATGCGGGAACATGTTGACGATGCCCGCTGCCCGCAAGCGATAACCTCGATCATGCGTGAGAATTGCGGCATCGCGCGCCAGCGTCGCCGGATTGCACGATACGTAAACAATCCGCTTTAATGAAAATGGATGGTTTGCTTCGGGCAACGCTTTGACCAACTCCGCCGCGCCCTCACGAGGCGGATCGATCAGGATTTTATCAAGCGGCAATAACGGTTCGAGTACCGGCGCAACATCCTTGAACAAATTGATTGCCTGAAACGAACAATGTTTTTCAAGCCGATTGAGCTTCGCCGCCTGTTCCGCCCGCGCCACTAATGAAGCACTTCCTTCAATGCCCGTAACCAGTGCGCCGGAACGTGCAATCGGTAAAGTGAAATTGCCCAGCCCGCAAAAAAAATCGGCAATGCGCTCATGCGCTTGCGGCGCCAACAACGACAGCGCGCGCCGCACCAATATCCGGTTGATCCGATGATTGACCTGCGTAAAATCGGTCGGCGCAAACGGTATCGTTACGTCGAATTCGGGCAATGTATAACAGAGCGCGTTATCGTGCGGATAAAAAGGTTTTGCCGTATCCGGCCCGCCCGTTTGCAACCAAAACGCCACCTGATGTTGATCTGCAAATGACCGCAATAACGCCTGATCCTCATCACTGAGCGGCTCCAGGATACGCAATACCAGCGCATAGACCGGTCGCTTATCCGCGCATTTGCTACTTTCATCGCCCGCTCCCACCGCCAGCTCAATTTGCGGAACGCGATCACGAATCGACAACTTTGCCACCAAAACGCGCAAGTCCGGCAACAAACCGGAAATATGCGGCGGTAACACCGGGCAAGCCAGCATATCCGCCACATAACTTGATCGCTTCTCATGAAAGCCGACCAACACGCCGCCTTTCTTTGCAACATAGCGCACCGACAACCGTGCCCGATAACGATAACCCCAGGCCGGGCCGTACACTGGCGTCAACATCCGGTCGGCGCGGACATTGCCAATACGTTGCAACGCATCCTCAAGCGCGCGCTGTTTGGCGGCAACTTGCAACGATATGCCCGCATGTTGCATGGAGCAACCGCCGCACACACCAAAATGCGAGCAACGCGGCACAACGCGGTCTGCGCTGCTTTTGAGCACACGCACCGTCTGCGCCAGCTCCCAGGTCGGCTTGCATTTAATCGTTTGCGCAATGACGGTTTCCCCGACAAGCGCGCCCTCGACAAAAACGGCCTTGCCGTCGCGGCGGGCAATTCCCCGTCCCTCTTGATCAAGCGATTCAATCGTCGTAGTAAATGGCTGCATTTATGGTTTCAAAACAACATCGATGATTTTCCGGCGCGATGAATACCGATACAATTACAGAATCCATCATGCCCGTAAGTTTACCGATAAAATCCGCACCGCGCCCAAATACCGAGCGTATATAAAAAACATCATGCCGCTTTCAAACCATAACGTACCCGCCGACACCATGCCGCAATACGCTACCCGCAAAGCTGAATACTTTGCCGGCGTCCGCGCCGAATTACCGCTGCTGCTCGGTCTTTTCCCATTCGGGATGGTATATGGCGTGCTGGCGCTGGCGGCAGGGTTGCCGGTATGGGCAATCATATTCATGTCGGCGATTTTTCTGGCAGGCTCCGGGCAGCTGATATTTGTGCAACTCTTTGGCGTCGCCACTCCTTATTCGATCATTGCCACCACGGCAAGTATCGTCAACCTCCGCCATCTTTTATACAGCGCGAGCGTGGCGCCTTATCTCGATCATTTGCCGCGCCGCTGGAAAATGCTGCTTTCCTTTTTACTCACCGACGAAGCTTACGCCGCCGCCGTGCCGCGTTTTCGCGATGGGCCGGCAACGCCGCACAGGCATTGGTTTCTGCTCGGTACCGGCACCACGCTATGGGTGGGATGGTTTACTTCCAGCATCACCGGCATTTTGATCGGACATGCCGTTCCCGCAAGCTGGTCGCTCGATTTTTCCGTTGCGCTCACCTTTATCGCACTGCTTGTGATGTCGTTGCAACGAAAGAGTGAAATCATCGCGGCGCTTGCCGCCGCCGGTGCGGCTTTAATGCTGCAATCGCTACCTTACAAGTTATGGATACTCGCCGCCGCGCTCATCGGCATTGCCGTCGGCGTGTTCTGCCGTCGTCTGGAAATAAGACGATGAGTATTTTTATCTACGCATATTTTAAAAACCATCCGTATCAATAAACTGATAGACATCATGACAATAAATAAAAAAGGACGGCAATCCACAATAATGATTCGGATGACCCGCTGACCAAAAATATGGAACTTCTCATACTTATTCTGGTGTGCAGCGGCATTACTTTTCTGCTCCGTTATTCTTTCATCGCTGCCAGCAAATATTTACCGAAAAATCCGCATTTTCAGGACATGCTGCGTTTCGTTCCGCCCACCGTACTGGCGGCGCTTATCGCGCCGGAAATATTCGTGCAAAACAGCAGCTTTGATTTTGCGCCGGATAACCTGCGCATTTGGGCGGCGGCGCTGGCTTTTCTGGCCGCCTATTTTACTCGCAACGTACTGGCAACAATCGCCACAGGAATGATTGCGTTGTGGTGTTTACAGAGTTTTTTTTGATGATCGTACGTTTTCTGCCAACAGAAAGGCACCGTACTGTTACTTCTATGATTATGAAAATTCTTGGTGCCCGGGACCGGACTCGAACCGGTACAGCGTTAACCGCCGAGGGATTTTAAGTCCCTTGTGTCTACCTATTTCACCACCCGGGCTACGGGATAAACTGGGAGATTATAGCCGAGCCGCCCATTCCTTGCCTAGCACAGCCAATGTACATCGCCGCTACGCTCGACAGGCTGCTTCGATCAACTCATGTACATGCCGCCGTTGACGTGCAGCACGGCGCCGGTGATGTATCCCGCACGCGGGCCGGCGAGAAACGCCGCCGCGTAAGCAATGTCTTCAACCGACCCGAAACGCGCCGCCGGCACGTTTTTGATCAGCAACTCTTTTTGTGCTTCCGGCAGCGCCCGCGTCATGTCGGTATCAATGAAACCGGGGGCAATGCAATTGACGGTGATTCCGCGACTACCGACTTCTTGAGCCAACGATTTAGTGAACCCAATCAAGCCCGATTTTGCCGCCGCGTAATTGCTTTGTCCGGCGTTGCCCATTGAACCGACAACCGAACCGATCTGGATGATGCGGCCAAAACGCGCTTTCATCATCCCACGCAAAACGGCGCGCGATAAACGAAATGCCGAGGTAAGATTGGTGGCAATAATCGCGTCCCACTCCTCATCTTTCATGCGCATCAATAAATTGTCGCGCGTAATGCCCGCGTTATTCACAAGAATCGTCGGCGCACCTTCGCACACTTTTTCGAAATCGGATAACACACGGGCAATTGCTTTTTCATCTGTAACATCCAGCACCATGCCCGCGCCTGTATAACCGCCCTCCTTAAGATACGCGCTGATGTGCG
>DBDN01000093.1 GCA_002293615.1 Betaproteobacteria bacterium UBA931
GTTCTTGAGGTATCTCCGGCAAGGTAACCGGTTTGTTCTTCGATTTACTAGGCATAGTCTCTCCTTAAAGATATGATATGCCTTAAACACGAAATTACGGACAAGCCCGGCTTGGGTGTTTCTTTGTGAAACAATGAATTGTTTCAAGCATATTTTTTAATACCATAAACAATACCACGACTCATCGCTTTGCTTCGTCAGACCTAAGTCATCTCACCTGAAACGCTCGAACAGCGCGCCTATGCGATCAGGAGGGATATCTTTAACCTGTGCTCCTTGCCGCTCTACCCACTTCCCACCCAAGTGGGAAGGGCTGTCCTGACCTACAATCTCAAAAACGAAGACAGTCTTATCATAATATCGAACACACTTAAGATGGTTGGTTATGTAAGACTTAAGCGGTTCTGAGAGTGCGGAGCGTTCGACTCGATTAGTGATGTCTTGGAACATCTGATCAATATTCTTTTCAGCATGGCTCGCTTCGTGATCTATCCCAGTAATATGGAAGCCATTATAAGACTTAGGTTGGCTTCCGAAAACTTCCTGTACCCTTGTCGCAGTCTTAGCGTTCTCCGCAACACCGACAAGCACGTAGCCCTTGTGTTTCCTACCAATATTAGCGATAGCAGCACAGGTTTCCATGATTTTTTCGAAAGAACGCTCATCGAAAGAAGGCGATGGGTCTAAATTATAGAAACCTTGTTTGAAATCATAGGCTGCTTGCTCAGTAATTGAGTTAGTAAGTAAATTTTGGAATTTCGTGATCCAATGAACTTTTGCCGGATCTGGATTTTGGTCATTTTCGAAAAAGCCCTGCATCAAACCAATGAGTGCATCGACCGTTTTACTTCGGTTCTCCGCGCCCCATCTCCCTCCATCTTGAATCTGAATGCTCTTCCCATAATCCCTCAGCCGTGCGATCAGGCCAGTGCTATCGGAAACCACCATGCTCTTTTTTATTATCAAGTCATGTAGAGCGAGAAAAACCACTTGGAAGTAACGAGGGACCGGATTACCTCCATTTCCGCTAGGAAAAATCAATCCAGAAAATGTCGTCCGGGCCTGATTGAGGAGTAGGATTATCGCGTCGTGCACTCGTTGATAATCAAGATCGACTAGTTCCACACTTCTCTTTTTTATAGCTTGATCAATTACGTCAAATCTTGCCTTGCTATTCACCGTTTCTGGAAATGTCGCGCCGTAATAATCATCGAAAAGCTCTGTGCGCGAGGCAACAGGTTTGTCGGAAACCATGTAAGCAACAATGTCCGCCACCAACTCCTCGTCCCGGCTCTGGCGAAGCTGCTCTTTCGTCAAAATTCCGTTAGCAATCCAGAAGACATTGTCGGCATTGATGCCGTAGTCTAGCTCCTTGTTCGTGATGCTAATTTTTTGCATCTCGCTTAAAAGCAGGAGGTCAGAATTAGATGTATCACCGCGAACCCTTGCGGAGATTTTTCGAACACATTCTGCGTACATATTCGTAGCACCTGCAGCCCGCAATTCCTGCCGTGAGAGCTGACGTCCACCAGAGTTAATTCGCCGAAAGACCTCTTCGACTGACTCTCTCTCAGCTGCTTCATAAATTGAGAGCGGTACAGGATAAGATGCAATCGCTAGACATAGATTTCGGTCGAGGAGCGGCGTCTTCTGCGCAATTACTTTGCGATCAAGTAAATCTTTTGTCATCGCAAATGTATTCAAATCAAAGTAGTAACCATCAAACGAAAAATCGTTAGTGATAAAAGACATGATGGCATTCATACGCTGCATTCCATCAATAATCTCGAGAGTCCCGTCTTTCCTCCCAAGAGGTTCCGCTAACAATATGATAGGTATTGGGAATCCTTTGATAATTGAGTCAATGAAGCTTTGTTTTTCCTCAATAGTCCAAATCAGCTTACGCTGATACTGCCGATTCACAACGTATTTTTTTTCCTGATAATTGATAAAAATTCGCTCAACTTGTTCGCCACGAACTATTAGCTCTTGCTGTAACATTGCCATTTTATCGCTGCCCTAAGCTTTCTAATATTGTGTATTTTTAACGATGAGGCAAATAAACTTTACCCCATACCATCACTTGGTGTACACACCGGATGAACAATTTTGCCAGCCCATATACTCAGGCAATGAAATTGCGCTCATCCTTTCAAGATCCACACCCCTGAAGAAGTGAATCACGTAGTCAAACAAATCAAACCAGACGGTATTTTTTATTTACTGGATCCAATACCATGAAAAATACCATTGACGATGTACAAAAAGTTGTCACAAAACATTATTTTTCAATAAAATCAATCAATTACAAATACGACTCACTCCCACTCAATCGTCGCCGGCGGCTTACCCGAAATATCGTACACCACGCGATTGATCCCGCGCACTTCGTTGATGATTCGGTTGGAGACGCGCGCCAGTAAATCGTGCGGCAACGGCGCCCAATGGGCGGTCATGAAATCGGTGGTTTGCACGGCGCGGAGCGCGGCAACATGTTCGTAAGTACGGCCATCACCCATCACGCCGACGGAACGCACCGGCAGAAAAACGGTAAACGCCTGCGCAACGTTGTCGTACCAGTTTCGGCCGTCGTCGGCGATTGTATTGCGAAGCTCTTCGATGAAAATAGCGTCGGCGTGTTGCAACAACTCAATATGCTTGCGATCGTTGATCGCGCCGAGGATGCGCACGCCGAGGCCGGGACCGGGGAACGGATGGCGAAATACCATCTCGCGCGGCAGGCCGAGCCCGATGCCCAGTTCGCGCACTTCGTCTTTGAAAAGGTCGCGCAGCGGTTCCAACAGCTTTAAATGCAAGGTTTCGGGCAAGCCGCCGACGTTGTGGTGCGATTTGATCGTGTGCGCTTTTTTGCTGTTGCCGCCTGCCGATTCGATCACGTCCGGATAAATCGTGCCTTGCGCAAGCCAGCGCGCGTTCGGCAATTTTTCCGCTTCGCGCTGGAAAATATCGATAAAAACTTTTCCGATGATTTTGCGTTTTTTTTCAGGGTCGGCCTCGCCGTGCAGCGCGCTGAGGAATTCGTCGGCAGCGTTCACATGGATCACGCGCATGCCCATATTGCTTTGAAACGTGCGCATCACTTGCTCGGCCTCATTCAAGCGCAGCAAGCCATGATCGACGAACACGCAAGTGAGTTTATCGCCGATGGCGCGATGTATCAGCGCCGCGGCGACGGAAGAATCCACACCGCCGGAAAGACCAAGAATCACTTCATCATCACCGACTTGCGCGCGAATATCGGCAACGGCTTCGTCGGCGTATGCGGTCATCGTCCAATCCTCGCCGCAACCGCAGATATCGTGCGCAAAGCGTTTCAATATTGCCATGCCTTGCGCGGTATGTGTCACTTCGGGGTGAAACTGTACGCCGTAAAAACGGCGCTGCTCATCGGCCACCGCAGCCACCGGGCATACCGTTGACGAGCCGGCCAATACAAAGCCTTCCGGCAAGCGCGTCACTTTATCGCCGTGGCTCATCCAGACATCGAGCAGGCCATGCCCTTCTTCGTTGTTACGATCCTGGATGCCGTCAAAAATCCTAGTGTGATGGCGCGCGCGCACTTCGGCATAACCAAATTCGCGCACGTCTCCGGCATCGACTTGGCCGCCAAGCTGCACCACCATCGTCTGCATGCCGTAGCAAATACCCAATACCGGCACGCCGAGTTTCCAGATGATTTCAGGCGCGCGCGGTGAATCTTTTTCGGTGACGCTTTCCGGGCTGCCGGAAAGGATGACGCCGCGCGGCGCCAATTGGGCAATCACCGCTTCGTCAACATCAAACGGATGCACTTCGCAGTAAACATGCGTTTCGCGCAAACGCCGCGCGATGAGTTGCGTGACTTGTGAACCGAAATCGAGAACGAGAATTTTGTCGTGGTTGGAGGAAGAGGAAAGCATGGTTACCGTCAATAATGGTTAAAAGTTTTAATAAAATGGATAGGGAAAGCGGAATGTTTTAGGGCATTTCCATTTTGCGCGGATTCTTTCCGTTCGCCTCTTAAATGCGGGAAATGGANNACCCTCTCCCGCTCGCGGGAGAGGGGATTGAATGTTTCCCCATCCCACAAACGAAAGAAGAATCTGAAGCAATCGCGACCAGTCTTTCTGAAAACATTATTTTTTCTGAGGCAACCATTTTTATTTTCGGAAAACGCTGCCAATCAAATCGCATCAGCCGACCCAGTAATTGGGCGCCTCTTTGACAATCTGCACATCGTGGACATGCGATTCGCGCATCCCCGCCGAAGTGATTTCGACAAACTCCGCTTTGGTACGCAATGCTTCGATGTCCGTGCAACCGCAATAGCCCATCGCCGCCCGCAAACCGCCGATCAGTTGGTGAATGATTGCCGACAATTGCCCTTTATACGGTACGCGCCCTTCGATACCTTCCGGCACAAGCTTTTGCGCGGCGACCGGATCGCCTTTTTCCAGCTCCTGAAAATAACGATCCGAGCTGCCTTGCTGCATCGCGCCGAGTGAACCCATGCCGCGATACGTTTTGTACGAGCGCCCTTGGAAAAGCTCAATTTCGCCCGGCGCTTCTTCCGCGCCGGCAAAAAGGCTTCCCAGCATCACTGCCGACGCACCGGCGGCAATCGCTTTGGCAATATCGCCGGAGTAGCGAATACCACCGTCGGCAATCACCGGCACACCGGCAACTTCCGCCGCTTCGCACGCGCGCATCAACGCGGAAATCTGTGGCACGCCAACGCCGGCAACGATACGCGTGGTGCAAATGGAGCCAGGGCCAATACCTATTTTCAGCGCATCCGCGCCGCTGTCGATCAATGCCTGCGCAGCCTCACGTGTGGCAATATTGCCGCCGATCACTTCGATATGCGGAAAATGTTTTTTCACCCAGGCAACGCGATCCAGCACACCCTGCGAATGGCCGTGCGCCGTATCGACGACAATTACATCGACACCGGCCTCGACCAATAATTCCGCCCGCCTTTCGTTATCGGCGGCAACACTGATCGCGGCGCCGACACGCAAACGCCCATGTTCGTCTTTACAGGCATGGGGATGTTCGGTGGATTTAAGAATATCCTTGACGGTAATCAAGCCGCACAACTTCATCTCGCCGTCAACGACCAGCACGCGCTCCAAACGATGCTCGTGCATCAGGCGTTTGGCAGTCTCAAGATCCGCACCTTCTTTAACGGTGATCAGCTTGTCGCCGCGCGTCATGATCTCGGAAACGGGTTGTTCCAGACGGGTTTCAAAACGCAAATCACGATTGGTGACAATACCGACGACTTTCCCCTGATCAACCACCGGCAAGCCGGAAATTTTGTGTTTTTTGGTCAGCGCCAGCACATCCGCGATTTTCATCGTCGGCGGAATGGCAATCGGGTCTTTGACAATGCCGCTTTCAAAGCGTTTTACTTTGGAGACTTTGTTCGCCTGCTCTTCCGGCGTCATGTTTTTATGGAGAATACCGATGCCGCCTTCTTGTGCGATGCTGATGGCCAGTCGTGTTTCGGTGACAGTATCCATCGCCGCCGACACAATAGGAATATTCAGCCTGATATTTCGCGTTAATCGCGTCTGAAGGGAAACTTCTCTCGGGACGACAACCGAATGGGCGGGTATTAAAAGGACATCGTCAAACGTCAGGGCTTTATGAATGGGTCGCATGTGCGTCGATTCCTTGCAAAAGTGGATTATACTCACGTTATGGAAACTCCCCAAGCAATGTAAAGGCAATCTCAGGATAAGCAATCATGAATAAATTAACCGCGCTTCAACATCTGTTTTTTGTCATAACCGGCGTGCTGGTATTTTCCGGCGCGGCAAATACCGCGCTTTACAAATCGGTCGATGAGCACGGCAATATCACTTATTCCGACAAGCCGCCGATGACGCCCAAAAACGAGCAAACAACCAAAATGCGCGACGTTCCTCCTCCCGGCGACCCTGACGCCGCCAAAAAGCTGGTGAAAGAAGAAACAGAGCTGCAACAACGCATGGAAAACCGCGAAGCCAATGAGAATGAAGCGGCGGAAGAGCGGCAACGGCAAGCCGATTTGAATCGCTTTTGCAGCGATGCCCGCACAAATATCAATCAATATCGCCACTCGACGGGACGCATTTATCGCGCGGGAGAAAACCCCGGCGAACGCATACTGATGGACAGCGCCATGCGTGAGCAGGAAGCCCAGCGTATCGAGGAAGAAATGAAAAAAGCCGGTTGCCCGTAAGCTGTTTTTATTTTTTCAACACCAAATCACACATTTGCCAGCATTTTATCGAGCAGCTCACCGGCCTCCGGTGAGCGTTCCTTTTGCCGCAGTTCTTGCAATGCCATAAACGCATGGTTGCGTTGCGCCACATCCCATTTTTGCCATGAGCGGAAAGCATTCAACAGCATTGTCGCGCTGTGCGGATTGCTGGCGTCCAAAACATCGACGTAATACGCAATCAAGCGATAACCGCTACCGTCATTACGATGAAACGCCGGAAAATTGCGAAGCGCGAAAGCGCCCAACAGCGCTCGCACCCGGTTCGGATTTTTCAATGTAAACGCCGGATGTTCGGTCAACGTTTTGACGCGCGCCAACACATCATCGCCGTCGCGCGTGGCCTCCAGCGAAAACCATTTGTCGAGCACCAGCGGATGGTCTCGCCAACGCCGGGCAAAATCAGTATATAGATCGGCGCGTAACGCGCTGCCGCTGTCGCGAATGGCCGTTAATGCTACGATGGCGTCGGTCATGTTGTCCGCGCGCCAATAAAGATCGTCGGCCAACGCCAACGATGAAGCATCATCATTCGCGCAGCAAACGGATAGTGCGTGCGCCGCCAAGCGACGATGCGCCCGTTGCTCGGTCGTAGGCGCATAAGGCAATGCCGATATACACGCGCGCTGTTGCCCAAATACGGTTTGCAAATCGTTCTGCAAACGGTCTGCCAACGTTTTTAACAAAAATCGCTGTGCTTCGATAAAAGCGTTGCACTCAAACGGCGCATAATCATCAACCAGCGCCGCAAGGTCCGGGCAACTTAACGCCAGCGCCCGCAGCATCGGATCGCTTCGGTCATCGCGCAGCAGCGCCGCATACAGCGTAAGAAAATCTTCGGATAAAGCAAATGGTTTTTCTTCTTTGGCCGCCTGCGCCAATGCCACAAGCTCCCCGGTAAAACAACGCTGCATCGCGTCCCATCGATTTACCGGGTCGGAATCGTAACGGGCAAGGTGCCGTAATTCTTCTTTGCGGTAATCAAATAGTAAACGTACCGGCGCCGAGCCATCGCGCAACAGCGACGGTACAACGCCAGGCGGCACATGCCGAAAAGTAAATCGCTGCTCTTTTTCACGTAATATCAGCGTAACACTTTCCTGCGCCGCCGATTTTTCATCCCATTGCGACGCTGCCTGTTGCAGCGGCACCCGTTTGCCGTCGCGATCCAGCAGCGCAAAGCCAACAGGAATCACCAGATCCTTTTTCTCCGGCTGACCGGGAGTGGGCGGTGTGCGCTGCGTCAGTGTCAACACGTATTCCCGAGTGTCCGCATGGTAATCGGCACAAACGCCAACTTCAGAAGTGCCTGCCTGCTCATACCAGCGTTTAAACTGCGTCAAATCAACGCCCGATGCATCCTGCATCGCTTGAATAAAATCATCGCAGGTTACCGCCTGCCCGTCGTGCCGCTCAAAATAAAGCGCCATGCCGCGCTGAAATTTTTCCTCGCCGAGCAGCGTATGCTGCATACGAATCACTTCCGCGCCTTTTTCATAAACGGTCGTGGTATAAAAATTATTGATTTCCCGGTATTCGTCCGGACGTACCGGATGCGCGATCGGCCCGGCGTCCTCGGGAAATTGGCGGCGGCGAAGAAAATCGACCATCTGGATGCGCTCGCTTGCCTCTGTCCCCATCTCCGACGAAAACTGCTGGTCGCGAAAAACAGTCAAGCCTTCTTTGAGCGATAACTGAAACCAGTCGCGGCAAGTAATGCGGTTGCCCGTCCAGTTATGAAAGTATTCGTGCGCTATCACGCTTTCGATTGCATGATAGTCATCGTCGGTGGCAGTCTTCGGATCAGCAAGCACCAAAGCGCTGTTGAAAATATTGAGCCCTTTATTTTCCATCGCGCCCATATTGAAATCGTCGGCACAAAAAATCATGAAACGGTTAAGATCGTACTCACGACTGTAACGCTGCTCGTCCCAGCGCATCGCCCGCTTCAACGCATCCATGGCGTAAGCGCAACTCGGAATATTTTCTTTTGTCGAATAAATCTCAAGGTCAACGCGGCGTCCGGAACAAGTTACAAACTGGTCGTGCAAAACATCAAGATCCCCCGCCACCAAGGCAAAGAGATAGCACGGTTTCGGAAATGGATCTTCCCATGTGGCGAAATGACGCTCATCGTCAAGTTTGCCTTGCGCGCGCAAGTTGCCGTTTGACAACATCACCGGCAATATTTTCCGATCGCCGCGAATTGTTACCGTAAAACGCGACAACATATCGGGGCGATCCGGGAAATAAGTAATGCGCCGAAAGCCTTCTGCCTCGCATTGCGTGCAAAAAATACCGGATGACAAATATAAGCCTTCCAGCTCGGTATTATCCGCCGGCGCGTGTCGTGTTTTCACGACCAATACCCCACGTTCGCCGACATTGGGGATATGCAATTCTTTATCGGTCAAGTGATATTGCGCTGGCGATAACAGTGTACCGTTCAGCGTGACTTCAAGCAGTGTTTGCGCCTCGCCGTTCAATATCAATTTCCGGCAACATATCTCCTGCCGCGGATTACGTTCAAAATACAACGCAGAAGTAACCTCTGTTGCCCGTGCGTCAAGATCAAAAATCATTTCTACGCGCGGCACAAGAAATGCGGGAGGGCGATAATCGCGTCGATATTGGGTCAGTGTTTCCGAATGGGATATCATCAATCAAAAAATCAATAGTGCCGCAACAATACGATGCATAAAAAATACGGCACCATAAGATGGTGCCGTTCTAAAAAAACATCATGCTCTCTATCTATATATGGAAACTATTATTCTACGGAGTCTTCACCCGCTTCTTCAAGTTCATAGTCTTTCCATTTGCTTTTCACGGTACGGCTCAAGCTACGGTAAAGGTCAGGCTGGCTGGCTTTTAAGTGTTTGATAATTTCGTAATCCACACGCTTGATCTGGCCCAAGTCAATTTGCTCAACATGCACCAAACGCAGTAATTCACGTACCGGCTTCGGCATCGAGCGACCGCTCTCGTAACGGGAACCACCACTTTGCGTTACGCCGACCTGCGACCAGAAGCGTTCTTGATTCATCCCACGACGAAGACGAATTTCACGCGGGTTCAGTATTGTGTCACTAGTTTTCACAGTATTTTCCTTATTTCGTTTCATTAAATAGTTGTATCTCTCAAAGTCCGACTTTCATTAAGCATCATCACTACGTAAAAAAACTTTTCATTTTTTTCTCTCTCTTAAATTTTATACTTCTCTTTTTGAAGATTAACTGATCAGTGAATGACGCATATCTACTACAAAAACATTGCCAGCGGATATTGTCATACAAATCAACAGCCATCACCTAATGCATACAACGCTTATTTTGACAAATTGTGTAAAATAGCGCCGCTTAGCAAATACCTTGCCACCTATTTCAACACATGCCTCAAAAAGAAGGTTATTTTGCAACCATTCTTTTGTTTTTAAATATCTTTGAAAACACCCGTATTTTGATATTAGCCGGTATTTTTCTCAAGTATTTATACCGGCTAAACAGTTAACTTTCCTTGAGGTCACTCAAGACCCTGTTAATTAAAGAAATATGTTTTTGGTATGACTTTTTTACACACCATAAGAAAATCTGTAGAATAGACATATCATTATATTTGGCATATTACACACACTTTTATTATCTTATTGTTTGCTTTAGGCTTTTTTATTTTTTATGTTACTGGCCGATTTGCATAGCCACTCCACCGCTTCCGACGGTCTGTTAACGCCGATAGATTTGGTTTTGCGCGCAAAAAGACAATACGTTACACATTTGGCCTTAACTGACCATGACGAAATCGTCGGTTTGGCCGAAGCGCGTGCCGCGGGAAAAGCGTGTCAAGTGACCGTAATCAACGGTGTTGAGCTTTCCAGCCTATGGGAGCGCAAAACCGTACATATCGTTGGTTTGTTCCTGAATCCCGACAATTTGGCACTCAATACGGCACTACATCAGGTTAGAGAAACACGTCACACACGCGGTAAAAAAATCGCGGAAAAATTGGCCGCTCTGGGAATCGCCAACGCCTGGGAAGGCGCCAATCATTTCGTGACCAACAATGATCTCATCTCGCGCGCTCATTTTGCGCGATTTCTTGTCGATGCCGGTTATGTTGCCCATCAGCAGAAAGCGTTTGACCGCTACCTTACCGAAGGCAAGCCCGCTTTTGTCGCCCCGCCCTGGCCGTCAATCGCACAAAGCGTCGCCACGATTCTTGGCGCAGGCGGTGTTGCCGTACTTGCCCACCCGGGACGTTATCATTTAACACAAACCGGCAGACGACGGCTGATCACGGAATTCAAGGATTGCGGCGGCGAAGCCATCGAAGTATTTTCATCCTCGCACACACCAAAAGACAATGAACAGTTCGTCGGCTTTGCCCATTACTTTGGTTTGGCTGCTTCGCTGGGCTCCGACTTTCACGGTGACCACAGCCGTTTTGATCTGGGCGAAATACCGCCGCTTCCCGACGGTTTGACGCCGGTCTGGTCATTGCGCGAAGAGCAGTTTTATCCGTAATATAGCGGGCATGACTGAAACACGCCGCATTGTCGGACTTGATCCCGGCTTACGCACCACCGGATTTGGTGTGATCGAAATTCACGCGGGCCGACATCTTTATATCGCCAGCGGCAGCATTACCACCGAAGGCGACGGCCTGCCCATGCGACTCGGCATCATCGCGCGCGATCTGGCGCATATTGTCCAGGAGTACCGACCGCACGAAGCCTGCATCGAGCAGGTATTCGTGAATATCAACCCCAAATCAACGCTCTTGCTTGGGCAAGCGCGCGGCGCCGCAATTACTGCGCTGGTAATCGCCGGATTACCGGTATATGAATATACGGCCAACCAAATCAAGCAATCCGTCGTCGGGCACGGAAAAGCGCACAAAGAACAGGTTCAACATATGGTGCAGCGTTTGCTGATGTTGCAGGCAACACCGGCGCCCGATGCGGCAGACGCTTTAGCATGCGCCATCTGCCACGCCAACAGCACGACAGGAGTCGGCAAAACCGTGCTGGCTACGACGCAACGCCGCCGTCGCAGCGGACGCATGATGATTTGATTCCTGCGTCTTTTCTTCTCATAATAACGATTTGCTTCATTTACAACGACAACCCTACCATGCGCCTTTTTATCGAAAATTTTCTGCTGGTTTTCATTGCTCTGATTCCTATCGTCAACCCACTGGGCGGTGCTGCGGTATTTATTGCCATCACGCGCGGATTAACGCCCAGCGGCCGGATATTTCTTTCGCGCAAAGTCGCCATCAACGCTTTTCTGTTGTTGGCGGCCTCACTTTTCGTCGGTAATCTGGTGCTGATTTTCTTTGGCTTGTCGGTGCCTGTGATACAAATCGGCGGCGGTTTAATCGTATGCAATCTTGCCTGGAGCCTGCTTAAGCAGGACTCCATGTCCGATCTTGGCAACACCGGGCCGGAGCATGAATTGAACCCGGATAAAAACGGAACTGTTCAGGCGTTTTATCCGCTGACATTGCCGCTGACGATCGGCCCCGGTTCCATCAGCGTTGCCATTACGCTGGGCGCCAACCATGCCAATTCCGTTCATTCATGGTTTGCCGCCGCGCCATCGTTTATTGTCGGCGCCGCTGCCGTCGCCGCCAGTATTTACCTGTGTTTTCGCTATGCTTACCAGATCACCAAGCTGCTCGGCGCGACCGGCACACTGGTTTTTACCCGCCTGTTCGCGTTTATTCTTCTGTGTATCGGTATCCAAATCATCTGGAACGGCACGTCAGCGCTTTTAGCGCAGGTATGCCCCATACCCGTCGTTGCCCGCTGATATGGCAAAGCCAACCCTGCCTTAACGGCGCGATGTGCTATTGCCGCTCAGAAAACATACACACGAGCAACGACCTGCGCCAGCCAGCCAAGGATCGCGTTCGGAAAAATACCCAACGCAATCAATGCCAGCCCATTGCCGCTCAACAAAACCATCGATAGCGGCGTTGTCAAAAACTGTTTTGTCGCCGAAGCTTCCGCGTCCGTAAAGAACATCAGAAGCACAACGCGCAAGTAATAAAACGCGGCAATCACCGACGTAAGGATCGCGATAATCGACAGCCAGAAAAAGCCGCTGTTAAACGCGATCTCGATAACAGCAAATTTTCCGAAAAACCCGATGAACGGGGGAATGCCCGCCAATGAGAACATCGCCGCCCCCATAAGCACCGCCCGCAGCGGCGCACGACGATACAGCCCGCGAAAATCGTTCAGTTCATCATTATCTTTGTCCGGCGTCGCCATCGACAGCAGAACGCCAAAAGCCACCAAATTGGTCATCGCGTAAACCAGCACATAAAATAACGACGCCGAATAACCCGCAATATCGCCGGTTAATACACCCAAAAGCAAATAACCCATATGGCCGATTGTTGAATACGCCAGCATTCGCTTGATATTGCTTTGCAGAATCGCCGCCACCGCGCCCAGAATCATGGGGNNATAACCCCGCCAGTATCACAAGAACGCTCTGCCAGTAAATCACCAGTGACGATAACGGCCCATTCAATAACCTTATAAGCAGAATCACCGCGGCAAATTTAGGCACGGTGCTGATGTATAAAGCCATGAATGTCGGCGCTCCCTGATAAACGTCCGGCGCCCACATGTGAAACGGCACCACGCTTAGCTTGAACATCAGCCCGACCAGGATAAAAATCAATCCGAGTTTGAACAAAGTCGTACTGCCGGTCGCTGCCAGTTGGCCAATATCAAAAATCGACATGGCGCCGGTAGCGGCATAAATCAGTGAAAAACCATACAACAAAAGACCGGATGCCAGCGCGCCGAGAAAGAAATACTTAAGCGCCGACTCCGCCGCAGGCAGATGTTTTTTGCGCAGCGCCACCATCGCGTAAAGCGGCAACGACATCAGTTCAATACCCAAATAAATCAGTATCAGGTGCGTCGCGCTGATCACCGTCATCACGCCGAGCAAGGTGCAAAGTAACAGGATGAACGTTTCTGAATTTAGCAAATTATCGCGTGCCAAGCATGCCCATGCATAAAACAACGCAATCGATGTTGCGATCAACGCCGCCGCCTGCAATGCCTGCGTCAACGAGCTGCGCAACAGCAACGCCTGCATCGTCAGGCGCGTCTCTCCCGCCCCCTGCGTGCAAATAAAAAACAACGCCAACCACAGCGCAATTTGCGTTATCGCGAAGGCAAATTTGCCGCTGCACGTCGCGCAGGAAGAGCATGACGAGCATGACGAGCCATCCGACAAAGCGCCGATCGGCCGTTTTTCAAAAAACGGGGCCAACAGCAAAATCAGTAACCCGCCACATAAAACGAGTTCCGGAAGAAGTGAAAAAACAGGAAAATTCATAGCGCGCTCATCACAATTTGGTTCGCGCAATATGCGCAAGAAGGTCGGCGACAGAAGCATCCATCAATACGAGAACAGGTTGCGGCCAAACACCCATGATCAACATGACCAGCGCCAGTATCACCAGGCCAAAACGTTCTCGGGTCAGCAAATCACCCATTTGGGCAATTTGCGAATTGCCGGCCGCGCCAAAGACAACCCGTTTGACCAACCACAACGTATAAGCCGCCGCGATCACCAACACCGTAGCCGCCAGCAAGCCTATACCCAAGTGGTACTCCACGGCGCCAAAAATTACCAACAGTTCGCCGACGAAACCGGAGGTACCTGGCAACGCAATATTGGCCATGGCAAAGAAGACAAATAACGTTGCCAACCAGGGCATCGCGTTCACGATACCTTGATAATCCATGATGCGGCGGCTGCCTATGCGATCCGTTAAGGCGCCGGCACAAAAGAAAAGTGCTGCGGCGGCCAGCGCGTTGGAAATCATCAGGAATAACGCGCCTTTCATCGCCACGGCGTTGAGCAGGAAAAAACCCAGCGTAACCATGCCCATGTGCGCTATTGACGAATACGCGACCAAGCGGCGCAAGTCGGTTTGCGCCAGCGCCACAAAACCAAAGTAAATAATCGCAATCAACGATAATGCAATCATATACGGCGCCAGTTGATGCACGGCATCCGGTACGATGGGCAACAACAAACGCAAGAAAGCATAAGCGCCGATTTTGGTGGACGACAACATCACGATCGCACCGGTCGGCCCCTCGCTGTACGTATCCGGCGCCCAAGCATGCAACGGCCACATCGGCGTTTTTACCGCCAGCGCCATGAAAAAGCCGATGAACAATAAAGTTTGCATATTCATGTTCAACGGCAGAACATGCCAGTCTTTGATCGAGAAGCTGCCGGAAACTTTATAAAGGCCGAACAGCGCCAGCAGCATAAACAGCGAACCGAAAAGCGTAAACAGGAAAAATTTCGTTGCCGCCAGTTTTCGGTTGGGACCGCCCCAAACGCCGATTGCCAAATAAATCGGGATAAGCATCGCTTCAAAGAACACATAAAACAATACGCCGTCGAGCGCCGTAAACGCGCCGTACGTCAGCCCCGACGTGACCAGAAGCGCGGCCAGATAAGCCTGATTGGTTTTTTCTTTTCTGCTGACGATCACCAGAAAAGTAATCAGCGCATTAAGCGCGATAAACCACAACGAAATACCGTCGACGCCTAACGCATACTCAATACCGAACGACGGTATCCAAGCGACGCGTTCTTGAAACTGAAACGCTGATGTGCCGCCGTCAAAATGGCAGATCAGATACGCAACGGCAAACACCATCAATGCCGACACGATATTCGCCAGGCAACGCGATATCGAGCCATTGGCGCTGCCGCGCAACGCGTACACAAGAATCCCGGCCACAATGGGACACCAGATCAGAAAGGAAAGAGAAATCCAGCTTGCCGTTTCCATCAGTGCATCCCCCAACCGGTAATCAATAACAACAAGCCAAGCACCATCGCCAACGCGTAGTGGTACAGGTAACCCGTTTGCAGCGTACGCAATACCGAAGAGCCAAAGCGTATCGCTTGCGTCGGCAAACGAAACAACAATCCATCAATGCCGGCACCTTCGATAAAACGCGCCAAACAATCGCCCAGCGAGCGCGCCCCCCGGGCAATCACTTTTTCGTAAAAAGCATCGAAATAAAAATTATTGGCAAACAAGCCGGAGATTGGCGACACCATTCGCTCCAAAGCAACACCCGCTTTCGGGCAACGGAGTGTCAGGAACCAGGCAACCGCGATACCTGCCAGCGCCAGCCATAACGCGGGCGATGCCAATGAGTGTGTTAAGTAAGCGCCGATGCCGTGCCAGTGCCCGGCAAGCGCCGCCATCGCCCCATGTTCCGCCGCCACATAAAGCGCATCGCCAAAGAAATCGCCGAATAACATCGGCCTGACGAATACAATACCGGCGAGCATCGACGGAATTGCCAGCAGAATCAGCGGTACAGTGACAACCCACGGCGACTCTTTCGGCGCGTGGTGCGCATGCACATCATGATGATCATCCCCATGCGGCGCATCAAAGCGCGGCTTGCCGTGAAAAGCAAGAAAAATCATACGAAACGTATAGCACGCGGTCAGGAACACGCCCAGCGTCAACGCAATATAAGCGTAAGTGTGTCCGGGCAACGTGGCGTATTTTGCCGCCTCAATAATCGGCTCTTTGGAAAAGAAACCGGCAAACGGAGGCAGTCCCGCTAGCGCCCAGGCGCCGATAAGTGCGGTGATATAAGTAACCGGCATGATCTTGCGCAATCCGCCCATCTTGCGTAAATCTTGCTGATGATGAAGCGCGATGATGACGGAACCTGCCGCCAAAAACAGCAACGCCTTAAAGAACGCGTGCGTCATCAGGTGAAAGAGCGCCACCGAATAAACGGAAAGACCAAGCGCCACCGTCATATAACCCAGCTGCGACAATGTCGAGTATGCAATCACCCGTTTGATATCATTTTGCACCAAACCCAATATAGCCATCAGGATTGCCGTGGTCGCGCCAATCATTATCATGAACGACAATGCGGTATCCGACCACTCAAAAACGGGGCTCATCCGCGCTACCATAAAAATACCGGCGGTCACCATGGTTGCGGCGTGAATCAACGCGGAAATCGGCGTCGGCCCCTCCATTGAATCGGGCAACCAAACATGCAACGGAACCTGGGCGCTTTTGCCCATCGCGCCGACAAACAACGCGATGCAGATTGCCGTAATCAGCGGCCACTCGTATCCGGGCAGCGGCGAAACAGTCAACCCTCTTAACTCTTCGATGCGCGTAAAAATTTCCGAGAAATCAGTCGTCTGCAATGTCGCGAACAAAAGCGCAATGCCGATCATGAAACCGAAATCACCGACACGGTTCATCAAAAACGCTTTCATTCCGGCCTTGTTTGCCGAGTCGCGCGTGTACCAGAAACCGATCAGCAGGTACGACGCCAAACCGACGCCCTCCCAGCCAAAGAACATTTGCAGGAAATTGTTGGCGGAAACCAACATCAACATCGCAAAGGTAAAAAACGAAATATAGGCAAAGAAGCGGGCATAGCCCGGATCGTCACGCATATAACCGATGGTATAGACGTGCACCAGAAAAGAAACAAACGTCACCACCGCCATCATCAACGCAGACAGCGGATCGATAAGAAAGCCAATGGTCAGCTTTGCGAACCCGAGATCAAGCCAGGTGTACACCGCTTCGTCCAGACGCACGCCGTGATTGACTTGCAACAATACATAGAACGACAGCGCCATTGCAGTGCCAACAGCCGAACAGCACAACCAGTGCGATGCCGCGCGCGGCAGACGCCGCCCCCAAAAACCGGCAATCACCGACGCCGCCAACGGCAGCAGGATGATAAGAAGTACCAACGTTTTCATGATGCGCTCACCCTTTCAAAGTATTGACCGCATCAATACCAATTGTCTTGCGACGGCGGAAAACAACAATCAGAAGCGCTAGGCCGACAGCCGATTCGGCGGCAGCCGTCGCCAACACAAACATGGTCATGACCTGCCCGTTCAAATCGGAAAGATAGGCGGAGACCGCGACAAAATTCAGATTGGCCGACAACAAGACAAGCTCAACGATCATCAGCAGCACCAGCATATTGCGGCGATTGGCAATCAGCCCAACCATGCAAATCGTCAGCAATGCGGCACTAAGCAATAAATAATGCGTTAATGTCGGCTCGATTCCTGGCATCATGACGATATTCCTTTCCCGTCCGGTTTATTACCCAAGGATACGTTGCCGGAAGATACATCGCTCTCGTTATCCTCTTCCCGTTCCGCCGTCATCTTGACCAAGCGCAGGCGATCTTCCGCTTTGACCGCCATCTGTTTCGAGGGGTCCTGGCGCTTTGCCAACGGATTCTTGCGATGCGTCAAGGCAATCGCCGCCACCATCGCCGATAAAAGCAATATGGCGACCACCTCCAGCGAATAAATGTAGCGATCAAACATCGCCTGACCAAGCGCCAATGTGTTGCCGGCTTCCGGCACCGGCATGGCCTCCCGGGCGTGGGAACCATGCATGATCAGCATGGCCAGCTCGGCAAACATGATGATGCCGATCAATACCAGCGGCGGCAGCGTCACGCGCCAGTTTGCCTTGATTTTTTCCGGATGCCGCGTATCCAGCATCATGATGACGAACAGGAAAAACACCATGACCGCGCCCACGTAAATAATAATCAACGCCAGTCCCAAAAATTCCGCACCCAACAAAATCCACAAGGCAGCCATCGTGAAAAACGCCAGCACCAACGATAACGCCGAATGTACCGGATGGCGCGCCGCAATGACTCCCAGCGCCGAAGCCAACAGGATCGCCGAAAAAATATAAAACAACAGTGCCAAAAAGCTCATAAGTTTGATCTCGTTCGATGATATTAGCGATAAGCGGCATCCCCGGCACGATCATGAGCAATCTGCCGCTCATAACGGTCGCCTACCGCCAACAACATCTCTTTGGTGAAATACAGATCCTGATGAGATTCGCCATGGTATTCGTGGATATTGGTCAGCACGATGGAGTCGACCGGGCAACTTTCCTCGCACATGCCGCAATAAATACACTTCGACATATCCACTTCGTAGCGCGTGGTGCGACGCGTACCGTCCTCGCGTTCGGCAATATCAATCGTAATTGCCAGCGCCGGACAAACAGCCTCACACAACTTACAAGCAATACAACGCTCTTCGCCGTTTTCGTAACGACGCAATGCATGCATGCCGCGAAAACGCCGACTTTTGGGCGTTTTTTCCTCAGGATAAAAAACTGTGGTTCGGGGCTCGAACATCCTGCGCAACGTCAGCCGCAAACCGGTGATCATGTCCCATAACAGCCAGGTTTTGAAAAATTGTTTTGCTCGTTCCATGTGTCACCCGAACATTCTGGACCACTGTGTTGCCACCGCCACAATAACGACCCAGAACAACGTCAGCGGAATGAACACTTTCCAGCCAAGCCGCATGATCTGATCGTAGCGATAACGCGGAAACGTCGCACGAATCCATAAATAAGCAAACAGGAAGAATACGACTTTCACCACCAGCCACAAAAAACCGTCGCCAAGAGGCGTAATACCCAAAAACCCAATCTCGTTTAAAAACGGAAACGGCGCCATCCACCCGCCGAGAAAGAGAATGACGATCAACACCGAAATAATGATCATGTTGATGTATTCGGCAAGAAAGAACAGCGCGAACGTAATACCGCCGTGTTCGACGTGAAAGCCCGCGACCAGTTCCGACTCGCCCTCCGCCATATCAAACGGGTGGCGGTTGGTTTCGGCAATACCGGCAAACCAGTACACAAAAAATAACGGCAAGAGCGGCCAGACATGCCAACTTAAGATACCACCTTCCTGATGATGCACGATCTCAAGCAGGTTTAATGAATGCGTCAGCAAAACCACCCCGACCAGAGCAAAACCCATCGCCAGTTCGTACGAGATCAATTGCGCGGTTGAACGCATCGCGCCCAGGAACGCATAACGCGAATTGGCCGACCAGCCCGCAAGAATAATGCCGTACACGCCGACCGAACTCAGCATCATGATATAAAGCAAGCTGGCGTCGATATCAGTAAGCCAAAGCTTGTCGGACACAGGAATCACTGCCCATGACGCCATGGCGGTAATAACCACCAGAACCGGCGCAATTGTAAATAACCCCTTATTCGCCCGTTGCGGCCAGATGATTTCTTTGAACAACATCTTGAGCAGATCGGCAAACGATTGCAACAAGCCATAAGGGCCAACCCGGGTCGGGCCATAACGCCATTGCGTCGCGCCGATCACGCGCCGCTCCGCATAGACATAAAACGCCACAATAATCGGCAGCGGCAGCGCAATGCAGATAATTTTGAGCAGCGTCCAGACCAGCATGCCCAACGTACCCCATTCAGCAAAAAAATGAGCCATCGCGTCAATCATGGACAATCTCCAGAGTAATTGCACCCGCGCTTCCCGCCAATGCGCGGGTGGTCACGTGCGCTACATCGATGCGTACCGTGCCCGGCGCCAACGTATCGTCAATGGCAACCGATAAAACATCAGTGCATGCTTGTGCATCTTGTTGCGCATTGCAGCAGCGCACACGGTCGCCCCCTTTGATCTTAAGCGATGCGGCGTCTTGGGTGCGAATACGCACGGTCGGTGTTTGTGCCCAAGATGTTTTCTGCAAAGACGGCGCGCGGCGTACCAACGGATCCGCCGCATAAGGCGGCACCGCTGAAATACGTTCCATCACTGATGCCGCTCTTTCTTTATCGGCATGCACGGGCAAAAATCTCTCGAGTGAAACCGCGTTCGACAATTGTTGNNGCTTCCGGCGAATCTTCATCGACCTCCTGGCCAAGAAGCCGCGCCAACGCGACCAGTGCTTGCCAACCGGGACGCGCCTCGCCTTGCGGCGGCACCGCGGCAGAAAACGACTGTGCCCGGCCTTCCATATTGATAAACGTCCCGGAGGTCTCCGTAAACGGCGTGATCGGCAAAACGATATCCGGCAATATTTGCGTATTTTCCGGTGGACGAAACGATGAGAACGATAAGACAAAATCGGCGTCTGCCAGCGCTTTTTCCGCAACGGCGCCCTGCCCCAAATCTTCCGGTTCCGTGTTGAACAACACATAGGCTTTACGCGGCTGCTCAAACATCGTACGCGCATTCAAGCCGCCATCGACCGGCAAAGCATTCATCGCGCGTACACCGACACTGTTCGCGGCGTCCGGCAACACCGCCACCGTCGCGCCGACCATACGCGCCAATAACTGCGCCAACATCCGCAATCGCGAAGCGTCCTCATGGTGCTGCGCCAAGCTGCCGATGAAAATCGCTTTGTTGCCCGTATCCGCCAGCAAGCCTTCGGCGATTTTCTGCGCCTGCGGCGAAGGCTCAACCCCTCTTAGCATTTCCGGCAAAGGCTCCGCATGTGCCTTATGACGCGCATGCGCGGCAACAATGATTTGGGCAAGCGCTTCGGCCATCTGCGATGGCGGCACCACCATTTCCGCCCGCACCGGCAAGCGCCAATCGGCTTGCTGTGCATGCAGGTTAAACACCGCCGCGCCTCGTTTCGCCGCTTGACGAAAACGCACTGCCAACAACGGATGATCGGCACGCAAGAAACTGCCGATGACGAGCATTGTTTCTAATTGATCCACCGCGGCAATCGGCATACCCAGCCAGGGAATACCGGCATTTTTTTCTTCATGGGCAAAATCACGCTGGCGCAAACGCGAATCAATATTTTTACAGCCGAGCGTTCGCAACATACGCACAAACAGTCCGGCCTCCTCAGTTGTCGCATGCGGCGACAAAAGCGCGCCTATGGCATCGGCGCCTTCGCGCTCGACGATATTACGCAGACGATCCGCGGCAAGCGGCAACGCCTCTTGCCACTCTGTTTCAATCAAACGACCCTTTTTATTTACCAGCGGCTTGAGTAACCGCGCATCGCCGCTTAACGCCTCATAGGAAAAACGGTCTCTATCGGAAAGCCAGCATTCGTTAATTGCTTCGTTGACAAGCGGTGTGATGCGCATGACTTTACCGCGCTTGACATGCACGGCAATATTGCTGCCCAATGCATCGTGCGGCGCAATCGAGCGCCGTCGCGACAACTCCCATGAGCGCGCCTGATAACGGAACGGTTTCGACGTCAGCGCGCCGACCGGGCACAAATCGATGACGTTACCGGAAATTTCCGAATCGTAAGTATTGCCGACGAACGGCACAATCTCGGCGCGGTCGCCTCGACTGACCATACCCAATTCCATCGCGCCACCGATTTCATCGGCGAAACGAACGCAACGCGTACACTGAATGCAGCGGCTCATTTCCGCCGCAGACACTAAAGGCCCAAGATATTTGCCCGGCACAACTCGTTTGATTTCACCGAACGGCGAAGTGCCTTTGCCATAACCGACCGCAATGTCCTGCAACTGGCACTCGCCGCCCTGATCGCAAATCGGGCAATCAAGCGGGTGGTTGATCAATAAAAACTGCATCACGGCACGTTGCGCGGCAAGCGCGGTTTCGCTGCGCGTCCACACCTTCATGCCTTCCGAAACCCTGGTCGCGCAAGCGGGCACCGGTTTGGGAATTTTTTCCACCTGGACAAGGCACATCCGGCAACTTGCCGCCAACGACAGTTTTTTGTGATAGCAGAAATGCGGGATGTAAAGCTTCGCCGCCGTCGCGACATCCATCACGGTACTGCCCGGTGGCGCTTGCACTGGCTGCCCGTTGATTTCAAGATTAAGCCACTGGCTCTTATCGACCACTGTATCAGACATAATCCGGCACCTGACAGCGATGATGTTCGACGTGATACACGAACTCATCGCGGAAATGTTTGATGAAACTGCGAATCGGCATCGCCGCCGCATCGCCCAACGCGCAAACCGTGCGCCCGGAAATATCCTGCGCAATGCGGTCGAGCAAGTCGATATCTTGCGGCTTGCCTTCGCCATGCTCGATACGGTGCAGTACGCGTACGAGCCAGCCGGTGCCTTCGCGACACGGTGTACATTGCCCGCAGGATTCCTCATGATAAAACTCGGCAAGGCGCAAAAGCGAACGCACCATGCAGCGCGTTTCGTTCATCACGATGACGGCACCCGACCCCATCATCGAACCCGCTTTGACAATGGAGTCGTAATCAAGATTGGTTTCCAGCATCACCGCCCCCGGCAGCACCGGCGCCGAAGAGCCGCCGGGAATCACCGCCTTGATACCCAATCCGTCGCGCATGCCGCCCGCTTTGACCAACAGTTTGGAAAACGGCACACCCAGCGGAAACTCATAATTGCCGGGACGCGCCACATCACCGGAAATCGAAAAGATTTTGGTCCCGCCCGCCCCGGTCTGATTCCGGTCAAGAAACCATTGACCGCCGTTATTAATAATGAACGGCACATTTGCCAACGTTTCCACGTTGTTGATCGTGGTCGGTTTGCCGTACAAACCGACGTTGGCCGGAAAGGGCGGCTTAAAACGCGGCTGCCCTTTCTTGCCCTCAAGCGATTCGATCAAAGCCGTTTCTTCGCCGCATACATAAGCGCCGAAACCATGGTGGTTGAAAATATCGAAAGAAAAATCGCTGCCTAAAATACCGTCACCAAGAAAACCGGCGGCGCGCGCTTCGGCCACTGCTTCTTCGCAACGCTCATACGCTTCCCAGATTTCGCCATGCACATATATATAACCGCGCGCGCAACCCATCGCGTAACCGGCAATGATCATGCCTTCCAGAACAAGGTGGGGGTTAAAACGCAATAAATCACGGTCTTTGAATGTGCCCGGCTCGCTCTCATCGGCATTGCACACCACGTATTTGACGGGCGCCGTTTTCGGCATGAAGCCCCATTTCATGCCGGTCGGGAAACCGGCACCGCCACGCCCGCGCAGCGCCGACAATTTGACTTCGGCAATCACCTGGTCCGGCGTCCAATGGTTCGGGTCGGAAAGAATTTTTTTCAGCGCCTTGTAACCGCCGCGTTCGACATAATCGTCCAAATGCCAGTTTTTGCCGGTCAGGCCCGCCATCAAAATAGCGTCTGCCCCGTAGTCAAGAAACTGCCCGCTCATAGTGTCTCCCTTTTTTCGGCTTGACGCAGCTCGGCAATCATCGCATCGATGGCATCCGGCGTCATGTTGCCGCACATCTTCTTATTGTTGCGCAGCAGAACCGGCCCTTCGCCGCACGCGCCCAAACATTCGCCGGCTAAAAGCGTGAACATACCGTCCTCGGTGGTTTCTCCCAAATCGATATTGAGAACTTTCTTGAGATGCGCGACTGTTTTATTCGCGCCCTGTAAAGCGCACGATAAATTCGTACACACCGTCAACACGTAGCGCCCGACGGGTTTTAAGTGATACATCGCATAAAAAGTCGCCACTTCATACACGGCAACCGGCGACATATCCAGATAATCGGCAATTTCCTGCAGCGTTTCCGAGGACAACCAACCGCGCTCATCCTGCGCAATGGCAAGTGCTGCCATCACCGCAGATTGTTTGTGTTCCGGCGGATATTTGGCAATCGCCGCATTGATTTTTTCATAGGATTCGACAGAAAGTTTGCTCATCATCGCACCTATTTGTCCACCGAGCCAAATACGATATCGTACGTGCCGATCAGTGCCACGATATCCGAAATCATATGGCCAGGCGCCATTTTCGCCATCATCGAAAGATGCACAAAATCCGGCGTATGCAATTTAATACGATAAGGTTTATTGCCGCCGTCGGAAACCAGATAAACGCCAAATTCGCCTTTGGCTTGCTCGACGGCGGCGTATACTTCGCCTGCCGGCGCGTGAAAGCCTTCGCTGAACAATTTGAAATGATGGATCAGCGCTTCCATATTGGCTTTCATTTCGGCGCGCGGCGGCGGCGCGATTTTGCGGTCTTCCACCATCACCGGCCCCGGATTTTTCTTCAGCCAATCCACACATTGCTTGACGATACGCGCCGACTGGCGCGCTTCGGCGATACGTACCAGGTAGCGGTCGTAACAATCGCCTTCCTTACCGACCGGAATATCAAAATCAACCTGATCGTAGGCCGCGTACGGCTGCTTCTTGCGCAAGTCCCAGGCAATGCCGGAAGCGCGCAATACCGGCCCGGTGCAACCCATCTTGACCGCATCTTCCGGCGCGATAACACCGATGCCGACGTTACGCTGCTTCCAGATGCGATTATCGGTCAGCAACGTCTCCAACGCATCGATGCGCGACGGCAATGTGCCGATAAAATGGTCGATAAAATCAAGCAGCGAACCGTCGCGCCCCTTGTTCATCTCATCAAGCTGCTTTTGCGTACGCAGCGGTGTCGGCTCATACTTCGGCATCTGGTCGGGCAGATCGCGATAAACGCCGCCCGGGCGATAATACGCGGTATGCATCCGCGCGCCGCTTGCCGATTCAAAAATATCAAAAATGGCTTCACGCTCACGGCTGCAATAGAGAAAAACCGTCATCGCGCCAAGATCAAGCGCGCAGGTGCCGACCCACAGCATGTGGTTAGTAATACGCCCGAGCTCATCAAACATGGTACGGATGTATTGCGCGCGCTGCGGCACGTCAATCCCCGATAATTTTTCGACGGCCATGCAATAGGCGTGCATGTTGCCCATCATCGACATATAGTCCAGCCGCTCCATATAAGGCAACGCCTGAACATAAGTTTTGTGTTCGATCAGTTTTTCGGTGCCGCGATGCAACATACCGATGTGCGGATCGGCTTTCACAACCATTTCGCCGTCCAACGTCAACATCAACCGCAACACGCCGTGCGTCGAAGGATGCTGCGGACCGAAATTCATTTCATAATGATGAAATTCCGACATGGCTCAATCCTTTTTCGGCGGTGGTGGAACCGGTTGCGGCGAAACCGATTGCGGTACGGGCATCGCTGTCTCATCGGCATATTGCGGCTCGCGATGCACCGTCGGGATGTTTTCGCGCGGTGGAATGGTGACCGGCTCATACACGATGCGCCGCTGCGCTTCGTCGTAATGAACCTCCAAATGCCCTTCGAGCGGGAAATCCTTACGGAACGGATAACCCTCGAAATCGTAATCGGTCAGAATGCGGCGCAAATCCGGATGCCCGGCGAAACGGATGCCGAACATGTCGTAAGTCTCGCGCTCCATCCAATTCGCCGACGTCCAGATCGGCTCAATACTGGGTACCTCAAGCCGATCATCATCAAGAAAGACACGGACGCGCAAGCGCCAGTTATGCGTCGTGGACAACAAATGGTAAACCACCGCAAAACGCTTATGGATCCCGGCCGCTTCCTTATTCTGGTAATCGAGATAATCGATGGCCGTGATATCGGCAAGCGCATCAAAAGAGAACGCCGGTAAATCATGCAGGCGTCGCATTATGGCCAATAGCGTATTGCCCGGTATTTCAAGCGTTAACTCATTAAAAGAAAATATCAGCTTTGACGGCTGCGGCGCGTCTTCCGCCAATAGATACGCAAAAGTATCGCGCAACGTTTTTTCAAGGTTTTGGATTGAAGGCCTCATCGTTTTACCTTCCTCGTCCGCCAGATTTTATTCTGCAGTTGCAAAATGGCATACACCAAGGCCTCCGCCGTCGGCGGGCAACCGGGAACATAAATATCGACCGGAATAATGCGATCGCAGCCGCGCACAACAGAATACGAATAATGGTAATAGCCTCCCCCGTTTGCGCAGGACCCCATCGAAATCACGGTTTTCGGCTCGGGCATCTGGTCGTAAATGCGGCGCAGCGCCGGCGCCATTTTGTTGGTCAGCGTTCCGGCAACAATCATCACATCGGACTGTCGCGGGCTGGGGCGAAACATCGTACCGAAACGGTCCAGGTCATAGCGCGAGGCCCCGGAGTGCATCATCTCCATCGCGCAACAGGCAAGCCCAAAGGTAACCGGCCACATGGAACCATTCCGCGCCCACGCCATCAAATCGGCAAGGCGCGCCAGCGCAAAACCATGCTGCTCAACGCCGTCATTGAGCGCTTGCGTCACATCCCGGGCATTCACAGGCATATTCATCGTGCTAGTCCCATTCCAAAGCGCCGCGACGCCATTCATACAACAGGCCTACGGCAAGGATGCCCAAAAAGATCAGCATCGACCAAATTGCCGCCGGTTGGATAGCCGGTAACGCCACCGCCCACGGCAACAAAAAAACCAGCTCGATATCGAAAAGGATAAACAGGATCGCAACAAGATAGTAGCGAATATTAAACGGCGAGCGCGCATCCTCTCTGGCATCAAATCCGCTCTCGTAAGGCAGAAGTTTTTCGGGAGTCGGTTTGCGCCTTGGCGGAAGGGCAATACCCAAAACCAGCATTGTCAACCCCAATACCACACTGACACAAAGCAACATCAGAATCGGTATATAACCTTGCAACATCGTACATTCCTCAATCAATTGATTTATTGTGTACTGCCACTACGATGAACCCGGAGAAGATATCAATCATGACCGGCTCCCCCGAAAAATTTTGCACATTATAGCGACAATTAAAAAAAATAAATCCATTTTTTAATCGCGACCATAAGGCCACTATCGCACAATGTTTATTCACTTTTTTTCAATACCCATTCTTTCATTATCCTCGTTTGAAGTGTTGCCTCAAGGAAAATCATTTCCGGAAAAAAACTAAGCGGTTGCATGCATAAATCCCCCCAATTAAAACCGTGGCGTCTCGCCCGTAACCGCATAGCCACAAAAATAAAATGCGGTTACGGTTAAGCATCAACTTTCAAGATAATCCGGGCGTGCAAGCCGTCGCGCCTCTTCAACAAAGCCTTGCAAGTAATCGGTTTCCATGTCGGCCTGACGTATGCCGAGGTATATCTGTTTCTTGATACCTTGCGCACCAAGTGGTATCGGAACAATACCCATCTTGCCTGCATACTCTTTGATCAGCCAACGGGGCAAAGCGGATACGCCGCGACCGCTGGCGACCATCTGCAACATGATATCTGTGGTTTCGATGACTTTATGTCGTTTCGGCGCGACACCGGCAGGCAATAAAAACTGCTGGTAGATATCCAATCGCTCTATCGCCACCGGATAAGTGATAAGCACCTCCTGCATCAATTGCCGTGGCTTAACATATTTTGCACGCGCTAAAGGGTGCGAACGGCTGACGGCAAGCACCTGTTCATAATCGAACACCGGCTCAAAATGCAACCCTTTCTTGAAGAGCGGGTCGGGCGTGACCAACAAATCGATTTCGTACGCAAAAAGCGCCCCGATCCCGCCAAATTGAAACTTCTGTTTTACGTCGACATCGACATCAGGCCAAGCCGCCAGATAAGGAGAGACAACTTTCAATAACCATTGATAACAAGGATGACACTCCATGCCGATGCGCAGCGTCCCCCGCTCGCCCCGCGCAAACTGTTGCAAACGCTCTTCTGCCAGCGTTAATTGCGGAAGCACCCGGCCGGCAACCGCCAGCAAATATTGGTANNGCAAATATTGCCCTGCCTGGGTCAACCGAAGATTGCGCCCTTCGCGCCGCCAGATATCGGTACCCAATTGCTGCTCCAGCTTTTTGATGCTGTGGCTTAATGCCGACTGCGTCAAGCAGAGAATATCCGCCGCTGCGGTCAACGACCCCTGCTTTTCTACTTCTTGAACAATCGAAAGATGTATTCGCTCCAGCATCGTCGACAATCCTTATGAATTTTATTCATCGAATATTGAAATAAAACCATTTTACCTCATGAATCAACAACGCTAGGATGCCGCTCTTGATTCATTTAAGGAAAACAAGGAACGTCACATGGTCACAACGCACAACCTGGGCTTTCCCCGTATCGGGAGCAAACGGGAACTTAAATTCGCGCTGGAATCCTACTGGAAAGATCAATCAACGCGGGAAACATTAAAAGAAACGGCTTCGCTGTTACGCAAGCAGCATTGGCACGATCAGAAAGGGCTTGATCTGGTTCCTGTCGGGGATTTTTCTTTCTACGACCACGTTCTCGATATGAGCTTTATGCTGGGGCAGATTCCGGAGCGGGCGCAGCATTTTCACGGCGACGTATTGGACAATTATTTCCGCGTCGCGCGTGGCCGATCGGCTCGAACGCAGGAAAAGACCGCCGAGGGTGATGAAGATATTGCCGCCGGTGAAATGACCAAGTGGTTCGACACCAATTACCATTACATCGTTCCCGAATTCAATGCGAACACAAAATTCAAACTCGACGCCTCCTTGTTATTGGAACAACTGGCTGAGGCCAAAACACAAGGCGTAAAAGCCAAGCCGGTCATCATCGGCCCGATCACTTATCTGGCGCTCGGCAAAGCCAAAGACAACACCGATAAGCTCGCTCTGCTGCCACGCTTGTTGCCTGTTTATTCGGAACTTCTGGAAACGCTGGCGCAACAAAGTATTGAATGGGTGCAATTGGACGAGCCTTTGCTGACCACCGAGCTTGATACCGATTGGCAGAACGCATTCCATACTGCTTATCGGCAACTCGAAAACCGTCGCGTCAAAATATTGCTGGCGACTTATTTCGGGCAATTACTTGAAAACCGGTCGCTGGCCGCTGGCCTGCCGGTTGACGGCCTTCATATTGACGCCGTCAATGGCCGTGGCGATGTCGCGCCGCTGCTCAACATTTTGCCCGCGCATACGGTGTTATCGCTTGGCGTCATCAACGGCCGCAATATTTGGAAAACCGATCTTAATGCGCTGCTGGACTGGTTGGAACCCCTGGCGCAATCGTTGGGACATCGCTTATGGATCGCGCCGTCGTGTTCCTTGCTGCATGTGCCGGTGGACCTTGCCGACGAGCAACAACTTGATGCCGAGCTGAAATCCTGGCTGGCTTTCGCGCTGCAAAAACTTGATGAACTGAAGATATTGGCGACGGCGCTACGCGAAGGGCGCGGCGCGATGAAAGAAGCGCTTGCTTCAAATCGCTACGCCATCGGAACGCGCCACCATTCATCACGCGTCCATAACCCGGCGATCGCAGCGGCATTGAGCCATCTTGGCGCCGAACTCGGCCAACGCAAAAGCCCTTATCAACAACGCGCGGCAAAACAGGAGGCGCTGCTGAAACTGCCCGTTTACCCCACGACCACCATCGGCTCTTTCCCGCAAACAGCCGATATCCGCCAGACACGCCACCTGTTCAAAGCGGGAAAAATCGACGAGGCGCAATACCGCGACGCGATGCGCGCCGAAATCGCGCATTGCGTGCATGAACAGGAAAAGCTTGGGCTGGACGTGCTGGTGCACGGCGAAGCCGAACGTAACGACATGGTTGAATACTTCGGTGAACAACTTGATGGATATGCGCTGACCCAATCGGGCTGGGTTCAGTCATATGGATCGCGTTGCGTGAAGCCGCCGATCCTGTTCGGCGATATCAGCCGCCCCCAAGCGATGACCGTAGAGTGGATCCAATACGCACAATCCCTGACGGATAAACCGATGAAAGGCATGTTGACCGGCCCGGTGACCATCCTGAACTGGTCTTTCGTGCGCGACGACCAGCCCCGCTCTCTCTCCTGCAAGCAACTGGCGCTGGCGATACGGGAAGAAGTGCTGGCCCTTGAACAAGCCGGAATACGCATCATCCAGATTGACGAAGCCGCGCTGCGCGAAGGTTTGCCGTTGCGCAAATCGCAATGGCAGGAATATCTTGGCTGGGCAATCGAATCATTCCGCATTGCCGCCAATGGTGTTCGGGATGAAACGCAAATTCACACACATATGTGTTACTCGGAGTTCAACGATATGATCGCGTCCATCGCCGATATGGACGCCGACGTCATCACCATTGAAACCTCCCGTTCGGATATGGCGTTGCTCAATGCCTTTGACGATTTCAAGTACCCCAACGAAATCGGCCCCGGCGTTTACGATATTCATTCGCCCAACATTCCGACACAAGAACATATCGTCGCGCTTATGAAAAAAGCCGCGGAGCGCATTCCGTTTGAACGCTTGTGGGTTAACCCGGATTGCGGCCTGAAAACGCGCCAATGGCCTGAAGTCATTCCGGCACTGGCCAACATGGTCGCGGCAGCCAAAACATTGCGCGCGCTCTGACGGGCAAACGCCGGATGCGGTTTACTTCAACCTGTTGCCGAACCGCATCGCGGCTTGACAGTGGAGAATCCACCTCACTTTGGAATATTCCTGCCCAAATAAGCGAGGCCATTTCTAACGATCTTCCCAAAACAACACCTTATGTTTTAATGTTTGACATTTAACGTTTGTCGTTATACGATCTGCGCATGATTCAATCGTTTGCATGTACTGATACTCAGGCTTTGTTTGAAGGACGAACAGTTCGGAGGTTTGTTAATTTCCGCGCTGTCGCGGAACGAAAGCTCCAAATGATTCATCGAGCAGTCCGGCTTAATGATCTCCGTATTCCACCGAACAATCGCTTGGAGGCATTACGCGGCGACAGGCTTGGGCAGTACAGCATCCGAATCAACGATAAATGGCGCGTGTGTTTCCGATTTGAAGGCGGCCACGCATTCGACGTGGAAATCGTTGATTACCACTGAAGGAGGACATCATGAAAAACGTCGTTAATGGCATGAGAGCAATCCACCCCGGAGAAATCTTGAGGGAAGAATTCTTGGTACCTATGGAGATTAGTGCCAATGCGCTGGCCATCGCTTTGCGCGTGCCGGCGCCGCGCATCAATGATATCGTTCGGGAGCGGCGCGGCATCACAGCTGACACAGCATTGCGCTTATCCCGCTATTTTGGCACCAGCGCAGAATTCTGGCTCGGGTTGCAGGATGATTACGATCTCAAGACCTGCCAAAAAGAATTATCGGAGACGCTAACTCACATCGTACCTCGTAAAGCAGCATAGCTTTAGCCCGTATTTCCCGCGAGATTGACGACACCAGCCCTTCGATGAAGGTCTCTTCTCCATGCAAATCATTCCAGGTGTGCTCCGAAAAAATACGGAGTCTCTTACATTCAGCAAGGAGTGGTGCATTTTTGCACCGTAATCCCCTCACAACCTGGTGCACTTTTGCACAATATTTGACAACCATTGCGTTTGCCGTTATTGTTTTGTTCTCTTTTTGAGCAATCACTCTATTTTCATCACGGGAAATATCGTTTCGTCCAGAAGGCCTGCTTGTTCAACTTCCGACTCCAGTAAAGAAGGAACAAAGGAAATGCCCTTTAATTTGTTTTCTTTGCACATACGGACAAATTTTGCAGAAGCAAATAACCACGGAAGAATATCCAGCCCGCGAAATTCTTTTCCCTCTACTCGGACTCGATCACATCTTTGTAAATCGCAATCCGAAAAAAAATTATCCTGAATAACCATCGGCACATCCGGTTGCGTCTTCCTTCCGATAGAGGTATATCCGCAGATACGGCACGGCTTCAGATTGGCAAGGCGTTCCGTTGTCGGAACAGCCCCTTTGACCTCCCCTGTAATTGTCAGTTGGTAGATTCCTGATGGCGTTTCTCCATCATGCTCCATGATAGGCAGAATTTCGCAGCCCGTTATATTGTTCTCTAGAATTAACTCTCTCGCTTTAGCGCTGATGCCATATATCCTGAAATCTGGAAGGCGCGACCCTGCCCAAAAGTTAAAAAAATCACGGACAGGAATTCTCCCCGGCTTTTTCTCCAAACGAAACGGTGCAATCTGCTTTTTCTGCCGACCACAACCTTTATTGCCTTTTATCGCCGTTTCATGAGCAGGATAATCACACAACATTTGGTTCTCAAAATTAATACCGTCGTCCATACTGAGTAACGCACCAGAACCATCATTAACAGCAAATCCAAAGAACTTAAATGGGCTTGGCTTTGTTTTCGAATATTTGTATCTTCCCTCAAGATACGAAAAAGGTTTAAAGCCTTTCTCTTTTTCAAACAAAGATATCAAATCGTCTATTTCTGGAGAATAGGCATCAAGCCATATTTCATTAAATTTCATTTGCGCCTTGAATTTCTCCACCAATCTTTCCGGCCATTCTCCTTTTCCAGCCAATATCTGCTCCACTGTTTTAAATGTTCCCGGAGGTAAATCATCCCAGCACGTCCTATCATAAGCATATTGCTTACGTGGAAAAAAAACACGCCAATAATTACATTTACTCATAAGTACTTTCTTTTATAAAAAATTATCAATGATCGCCTTTGCGTCTCTTACATCGATTTTACTCCCGTTTAAGTTCATCGCCCTTTGCCATATCTGAGCTTCTGCTTCATAAACCTTCTCCCATGGAAGTTTGTTCGAACCATGAGGAGTAAGCGACCGTATATACGCGCGTAATGTCCTAGACGGCTCTCCAGCTATTGTTGAAACCTTCGAACTATGAACTGCGCTGATCTGTGTATGAACACGAATTGGTGTCGGTACAATGTTGTTCAGCGAATAGGTCATGTTCGATGGCGCTCCAAGGCTCTTTTCTATCAGTTTATGGTACTGCATTCCGACTGTCTGCGGCCTGGGTCAGGTAGCCGTGGCCATTGTAGGTGTAGGTGACGGTGCTGCCATCGGCCTTGTATTCCTTGGCAATTTGCCCAGCTTCGTTGTATTCATATCTCGTCGTCTGGTTGTTGAAGTCGATATGCTCAATCAGGTGGCCGACGGAAGAAAACACCGATGATGAAGCGCAAAGCCAGAAAACAATAACGGCAAACGCAATGGTTGCGTTTGCCGTTATTGTTTTGTTCTCTTTTTGAGCAGTCACTCTATTTTCATCACGGGGAATATCGTTTCGTCCAGAAGGCCTGCCGCTTGAACTTCAGAAAGTACATTCACCGGACCAATAGAAAGGCCTTTCAACCCATTCTCTTTACACATACGGACAAATTTTTCTGAAGCAAAAAGTAGTGGACAAAGAGCAAACCCACGTAACTCCTTCCCTTCGACTAAAATTCGATCACATATTTGTAAATCTTTTTCTGAAAAGAACTTATCGGGAATAATTGAAGGTGCTGAATGAAATAATTTAAACCAATTTAATGGTGGAGTGTATCCGCAAATACTACATGGTTTTAAATCGCTATTGCGCTCCTCCGTTGGAAAAGCATAATAGGTTTCTCCTGTAATCGTAAGCTGATAAATGTTGGAAAGCGCCTCTCCTTCGTAACTCAAAATAGGTTGGATTTCACAGCCAGTGATGCCACTTTGTAAAATGGCTTCCCGCGCTTTAGCGCTGATACCCCATATCCTAGAATCCGGGAGTTGTGGCCCCGCCCAAAACTTAAAAAAGTCACGAGTCGGAACTCTTCCCGGCTTTTTTGCTAAACGAAACAGAGTGATTTGTTTCTTCCATCGACCACAACCTTTATTACCTATAATCACCTCATGGCCTACAGGATAGTCGCAAGCCATTTGATTTTCAAAATTAACCTCTTCGGCCATACAAAGAGCTAAGCCCGGGCCTACACCTTTTTCACTAAAACAAAAAAAATGGAATGGACTGGATTTTGTTTTTGAATACTTATACTTTCCTTGAAGATAAGAAAAAGGTTTAAAACCTTTTTCTTTTTCAAACAAAAAAATTAGCTCGCCAACTTCCGATGAGGCGGCATCAAGATGAATATCGTCAAAGTGGAAGGAAATGTTCTTCTTGAATCGCTCTCTGATAGAGTCTGGCCATTTACCTTCACCTGCTTTAATTTGTTCCAATGTCTTAAATGTTCCTTTAGGCAAATCATCCCAAGGAGTCTTATCATGAGCATACTGTTTACGTGGAAGAAAGATTCTCTCGTAATTACTTTTACTTTTCATACTCAATACCTCATATATTATTTATTATATTCAAAACATCTTTCATAGGAATTGGGGCACCATCTAACTGCATCCCACGTTGCCAAATACGAGCTTCTATTTCATACACCTTCTCCCAAGGCAACTTAAGAGATTGTATATGCGTGCGTAAGATATTGCTGCCTGGACCTGCTATTTTCGAACTATGAACTGCGCTGATCTGTGTATGAACACGAATTGGTGTCGGTACAATGTTGTTCAGCGAATAGGTCATGTTCGATGGCGCTCCAAGGCTCTTTTCTATCAGTTTATGGTACTGCATTCCGAGCGAGTTGGCGTTTACGTTCAGCATTCTGTTGATCTGCCCGGTATAGTTTTTCCCGACGTTCATCGCGTTGGTCAATGTCTGCGGGGTGATCGCTTGGCTTCCTCTTGCTACGGTATGAATCGATGCTTGCAGCGCACGAAGGCTATTGAACCGATTGGCCGATCCATCTAAACATTAGGGATAATAATATTTTTTTTAAGCAAAATTCTCTTTGCAAGATTCACAGTATCTTTATAGTCATCATGGCCATAACTGTTCGGGGTTATCTTATATCTTTTATCGACTTGGACTATTAGCGTATGTAAAAAAGATGCTCTTTCCTCGAAATTAATCAGCGCCTCTGTTAGGCAAGACTGAGCCAAATCAATGGCCTTTTCTGTATCCAAGCAATCAATTATGTAAAGGCATAAGCGCTTTACATAACACGTATTTTCAGCATGAAAGTATTTTTCAGAAATTTTTATTAATCTTACCTTCATTGCTTTATCAATAGATATCATTTCTTTTTGGTCTGCCAAAGTCAATTGCTCAAAAATATTCTCCAGCCTTCTTATGAGGTCAAAATTATTACTGCTGTCAAGAAGATAAATGTCTATTTCGGAAATCATAAAAATCCTTAGAAAAACATTAGCTCATTTAAGTGAATGAAAAAGTCCTTTTCTTTTCATGTAATCACGGCATCTTTCCATGCTTTCATTAATATCTAACATAGAAGAACTAGCATGACAAATATCATCTTTTCTATCGAGAATTTTCATTAGGGAAAAAAGTGAGTCTCCTTCTTTTCTTACGCGAAAAAAAGCATCTACAATAAACTCTTCTGCCACCTTTTCCGACAAAGAAGTATCCAGATATTCCAGTATAAAGATTATTTTATCTCTTATATTAGAGTCTGAGGCACTGTAAACTGTCTCAAGTAGACATGAAGAAAGTTGCTCCACTATATCTTCGGGAAAAGACGGATTTTGATCAGATTCTATAGCATAGCAAATCTGATCGATTAATTGATCAAGCATTATCAGCAGATCAATTTCATTTACGTGCCTTAATTGTTTAATCCATAAGGTATTTAGTTCAATTTTCATATCAATAAAATTTTAAATTATGTCCACGAAGATTATCTATATCTAACCTGTACTCTTTACGATTATAAACTGCCTTTTCGCTTTCTATAGAAGATCTCCCTATGCTTATGCCTTTTGGTGGGTAACGTCGTAATTTAACACTAATCCTAGCCATCATGCCCACCAGATCAGACTCCAAATTTCCCGGCCACCAAGCTGGCAGATCATAAAACATTGATCTCATCTTTGCTTCAACTTGTGTTACTCGCACGCCTTTTATCGGTAAGCCGTAAACAACACCTCCTTTTGTTTCCAGAGTGACACCTCCTCCGTTTGCTGGGCTTACTTGTGTCAAATATTGTGCAAAAGTGCA
>DBDN01000045.1 GCA_002293615.1 Betaproteobacteria bacterium UBA931
TTCCCGCCTCGCATCGCCCACGAGCGCGCCTGCCGGGCAGCGCATTGCGTACGAATGGACCAACGGTTCGCTGGATCTCCTATATTGGCCGACTTTCGATAACATCGCACATGCCGCACCGCAACGCTACCGCCTGCTCAACGACATCAATCACTTTCGGCTTGACTACCTGACTCAGGCGGGACAATGGAGGGAAACCTGGCCTCAGGAAAAAGAGCCGCCGCTGCCGCGTGCGGTGCGCATACAAATTGCGACCGGTAACAGCATGCCGGTGGAAAGAATTTTTGTGCTGCAATGAAAACGTGGAAACACTGTTCGTTGTTTTCATTGCAGCGCTCGCGCGGAGCGGCGTTGATTCTGGCTCTTCTGGTTGCAGCATTTGCCGCCGTTGTCGCCGTTACCTTGATTACCGATGAAACCCGCTGGATGGCAGGCGTCGAGGCGCGCCGCGATTACGCGCAAGCCAAAACATTGAGCTCTGCAGGTATCCAATGGGCGCGCCATATCCTTTTCGAAGATCAAAACAGCAACAAAATTGATCACTTGCGCGAATCATGGGCGTTCCCGTTGCCGGCGACGCCGATTGAAAGTGGCATGATTGAGGGGGGAATTGTTGATCTGCAAAGCCGCATTAACCTCAACAACATGTTGCCCCATTCACCGTTGCGTCGTGCCGAGCGCATTCGTTTTCGCGCGCTTGCCCGGTCGCTTCGTGTCGATGAGGCCTCTATTACTGCCATTGTGGCACGCTTTACCGATCCCAGGGAGAACACCTTGGCATCCCTGCAGGAAAGCAACCGCAAACTGTTTCAAGACACGGCGGTTGTACCGCTTTTCGACGTTGGCGAGCTGGCGGCGCAAGCCGATGTTTCCGCAGCGGCATTGCGCGCCTTGGCGCCGCATATTATCGCTTTGCCGACAGTGACGCCGCTTAATATCAACACCGCCGGGCGCGACACGCTCAAAGCCAGCCTGCCCGGTATCGGCAATGATGAGCTTACCCAATTGATCGAGCGCCGCAGCGCAACGCCTTTCCCGGACATTGAAAGCTTCCGTAAAGCGCTGCCCGAGAGTGTTGAAAATATCGAGGAAGCAGCGCTTGCCGCAGAAAGTCGTTTTTTTCAAATCACCGTACGCGTGCGGCAAGGCAACGCGCAAAGCGAAGCGCAGGCGGTTTTGCGCCGCAATGATAAAGAACAATGGCCGAGTATCGTATGGAAAACGGTAGAGTGATTCAAAATAGCGTTAAAAAAACAACGATTGTTCCAATAAACATTACCATAACCTCCCTCGCAAAAAAGTATAAATATGGTCATGAGGGCATACGCGGCGAAGAACCGGTAGAATATGGGCCATTGAAACACCATCACCTGATATTGATTATTGAGCCTTGAACAACATGCTCCGCGTTTATTTTGATTCTCCGCCCGACGATACAGGCGTTTTTGCCTGGGCGCTGTTTGATGCGCGCGAAAATGTCGTCCGCGAAGGTCGCGATAAACCTGACCATTGGCCGACAACGAAAATACGCGAGGCGGTGCTTGATATTTCTTTGGTGACTTGTTTAGCGCTTGAACTGCCGCCAATGAATGCGGCGCGGCGCGACAGCGCGATCCGGTTGGCACTGGAAGATAAGCTGGTGACGCCGATAGCGCAACAACATATCGTCGCCGAATCTTTATCCGACGGTGGTGTATTGGTGCGTATTATCGATCAAGCGTTGCTCAACGCTTTGCGCAAACTGGGGTTTTCCCGCGTTATCACCGAAACCGATCTGGTGCCAAGCACGGCAAAAAGCTGGCATTGCTGTTGCGCTGAAAATCGCAAGGGATTCGTGCGCCGCGATGACGGCGGCGCGTTTGCCGTTGAGATCAGCGCGGATGCGCCTCCGCCGGAACTGTTATTGGCGCTCAAGCAAACCGCCAGTACGCCTAAGCCTTGCCGGCAACCGACGATGTTGCGCCTGAATACGCCGGAAGCCGAGCGGCTTCGCGCTCAATGGCAAAGCGCCTTGCCGGCATCTGCATCTTTGAATATCGCGCCCGGGAAAGTCTGGCAGTGGTCGCGTGCGCCAAGCGAAAAATTTACGCAGGCGGCCAACCTGCTGCCTGTTGAAAATGCAGCAACCCCGAACGCCCCAATACATCCGCGCTGGCATCTTGCGCTCAAACTCGCCGCTTTGGCACTGGCGCTTCATATTGTATTGACCTTTTCCGCCTGGGGCGCCGCTTTCTGGCAGCATTGGCAAATCGAGCGCGGTTGGCAGGCGTTGGCGCAAGATGTGGGGTTATCGTATAACCGCGCCACCATACAGCAAGATTGGGCGCGCGTTTATGCGCAAATGCGCCACAAAGCCGGGCTTGCCGCACCCAATGATGCATTGCCGTTGCTGGCGCAAGCGGCACCGGCGTTTTCACTGCTGCCGGAAAATCCGTTGCGGCGGGCGGTGTATGCCGATGCGGCATGGACCATGGAGTGGCAGGCGGTGGACACGCAATATCGTGCCAATATCGAAGCTGCGTTGCGCCAAGCCGGGCTTTTTATCATGAGCGGCGGTGACGCTGACACCTACCGTTTGCGCATTCAAGCTCAAGGGGGAGCACCATGACACGAATCAACCTGCCGCCCTCTTTTACGACCCGTCTTTTGGAATGGCGGCAACACTGGCAACAGCGTCCGCGCCTTGAACGTTGGATCATTCTGGTACTTGCCGTTTTGGTGGCGCTTACGATTTTCTGGCTTTGGATCTGGCAACCGGCTAACCGGCATCTTGATCAATTGAATGCGCAGCTGCCGCAAGCGCGCGCGCAGCTTGACGCCGCGCGTGAGCAATGGCGGGAAGGTGCCGGATTGACCCGGCAAGAACAGGAGGTTTATACAACCGACGCACGTGCCGCGTTTACGAATATCGTCGAACGTTTTTCGGCTGCTTCCGCGATGACGGCATTGGAAACGCGCGGACAGCAGGTTGATTGCACAATCTCCGCCCTGCCCTTTGTGCAGTTGGTATCGTTACTCGACGCATTGCAAAAAGACGCGCGTTTTTATGTGATCGGCGCGACAATCACGCCACTGAAGCAAGGCGGTATGGTACGGGCGGAGATTGTGTTCGCAAGACCTGATTGACCGCTTCAACGATAAACCCCAACCGTTTTTACAAATTACCGTTCAGGGTATATGCTGGAAAAGCATGCAGTATCATGAATATATAGCAGGTAGCGCTATGCTTATCCACCCTCTGTCTTAAAAGAGAACTCCTGAATTTTGATCCTTAAATCTGATTTTTACCATGCGTACTTTTTTCAAAATTTTTATCGTTCTTATCGTTCTTGCCATTATTTTTATTGTATCGATTCCGGCCTCGGTCATTGACAGCAATCTTGCCAAAGCCACGCACGAGGAATGGCGTATTGCCGAAACAAGCGGTACGATTTGGCAAGGCAACGGCATGTTAATGCGTGCGCCGAGCACGCTTATTGCGCCGGTACGTTGGCGTTTTGAGCTTTCCGCATTGTTGGAAGGCGCTGCGCGCTGGCGTCTGGAAGGCACACAAGAAACACCATCGTTAAGCGCCATACTGACCATACGCAAAAGCGGCATTACGATTGAGGGCCTGAAGTTTGACGTATTCGCATCATCGTTGCAATCGTTTTTCCCGAAAGAAGTCGTGCAAATGGTTGATGGCCGCGTCGAATTTAATTCAGCCAAATTATTGTTGAACGATAGAAATCAGGTGGGCGACATACAAGGCAACTGGCGCGACGCCAGCATCGTGTTGTACAACACGCCGATTGCGCTTGGCGATGTCGCTTTTTTGATGAACGCGAATGAGCAAGGGCGCTCCGGCACAGTGCGTAATCAAGGGGGAGAGGTACAGCTTGAAGGGAATTTCCCTGTCGATTCAAAAGGCAGTCTAAAAATAACACCGCACGCCAGTGCGCCTCCGGAGGTGCTGCAATTATTATCCACGTTTGCGCATCCTGATGTCGATGGCGCTTACGTACTGCATATGCAATAATTTTTTCGTATGAAAAAAAACCTTCCTCGGCCTCGTTTTTTCTGGCTGGATGTCTGCCGCGGTCTGGCGGTATGCACGATGATCGTGTATCACTTTGTTTTCGATTTAAGCTGGTTCCAGCTTATCGACATCAATTTCTATCAGGATATTGTTCCCAGGACAATTCGTACGCTCATCGTGTTTTCGTTTTTATTTATTGTCGGCGTCAGCCTGCGCGTTTCCTGTGAAATGCGGCAGTGTTGTGGCGCGTTCTGGCGACGGCTCTTGAAAATCTCATTATGCGCGCTGATCGTGTCAATCACGAGTTATTTTGCATTCCCACAATCATTCATTTACTTCGGCATCCTGCATTTCATCGCGCTGGCGTCTCTTTTGGCATGGCCTTTGGCGCGTATGCCCAAAACAGCTTTTATCGCAGGCATTATCGCTATCGCTGCTGGCGTGCTACTGGCTTTCCCATCTTTTAATCCACGGTATTTGTCGTGGATCGGTTTCGTCACGGAGTTGCCGCGTACTGAGGATTTTGTTCCGCTTTTCCCTTGGTTGGGTGTGGTTTTTCTGGGGATTGTTTTTCAGGCGACACCTTGGGGCTTCAAAAAGCAAAGCGCCGAAGTAAAGCGCGATATTGTTTTTTGCAAGCTAAGCTGGGCCGGACGACACAGCTTGTGGATCTACATGCTGCACCAACCTGTGTTGATCGGCTTATTGTGGGCGGCGCTTTACTTTTTCGACTGACGCTTACAGCACAAAGGGAATGATACGTTTACTTCCCTTCTGGTAATCCGCATATTCGGGATGGCGCTGCAAAAGCAAACGCTCCTCATAATTTGCCTTGAAATGCAGCACGATGCCCAAGCCGAGATAAAGCGCCAATCGCCACGGCTCCGCATAGAAAAAAATGGGCGCGATACCGAATATCAGCGCTGCCAGATACATCGGATGGCGGATAAAACGATAAGGCCCGGTTTGAATCAACCGATTACCTTTGACCGGTATGGGCGAAGCGCCGATATTGTGTATACGATTATGTGAAAGCGACCATAAAAATAATGCCAGCGCTGCGATACCCAATACCGCCGCGCATAATATCAGCGGTCGCGCATGTGAAAAATCAGGTAAACCAAACCACGGAGCAAGTAAGGATATTAAGAACAGAAACTGGAAAAAGACATAAATCATGGAAATGTCCTCTTAAATAAAAAGGTTGCAAGCGAATAGATTGTTTTATAATCGCTACGCTTCGTATTTTGTATTTTGTATCATATTGTACTCTCTGTTATTTATCGAAAACATACTTCAACCAGCAAGGAATGTTTCATGTACATTGGTATTCCCAAGGAGACTGCTCCAAATGAAACACGGATTGCGGCAACGCCGGAAACCGTAAAAAAATTGCTTACCGCCGGTGTGCATACCGTAACCGTCGAAACGGGCGCCGGTATCGCAAGCCATATTCCCGATGCAGCGTTTCAATCGGCAGGCGCCAAAATCGTGGCAAAAGCGGAGGCGTTCGCTTCAGACATCGTGCTCAAAGTACGCGGGCCGCAAGCGGATGAATTGCCGATGTTCAAGAAGGGCGCAACGTTAATCGGGCTGCTCAATCCGTTTGATACGGCAATGGTCGAGCAGTACACCAAAGCCGGATTAACCGCATTTGCGCTGGAAAAGTTGCCGCGTATTACCCGTGCGCAATCGATGGACGTATTGTCGTCGCAGGCAAACATCGCTGGGTATAAAGCGGTATTGCTGGCAGCCAATGAATATGGGCGCTTTATGCCCATGCTGATGACTGCCGCCGGTACGGTAAAAGCCGCGCGCGTGTTGGTCCTCGGTGTCGGCGTTGCCGGTTTGCAGGCGATTGCGACGGCGAAGCGCTTGGGCGCTGTGATAGAGGCGTCTGATGTGCGCCCGTCGGTAAAAGACCAAGTGGCATCGCTTGGCGCAAAATGGACGGATGTCCCGTATGAAACCAACGAAGAACGCGAGATTGCCGAAGGCGTGGGCGGCTATGCGCGTCCGATGCCGCCGGCTTGGATGGCGCGTCAGGCAAAAATCATTCACGAACGCGCCCAGCAGATGGATATTCTGATCACTACCGCGCAGATTCCGGGACGCGCCGCGCCGATATTGATCAAAGCGGAAACGGTTGCATTGATGAAGCCGGGTTCGGTCATTATTGATCTGGCCGCAGAACAAGGCGGCAATGTGGAAGGCACAAAAGCGGGTGAAACCGTTGACGTAAACGGCGTTAAAATCGTCAGCGCGGTCAACCTGCCCGCAACGGTTCCGACAGACGCCAGTGCTTTATATGCGCGCAATGTTCTCAATTTTCTCAACCTGATGATCGACGCGAAAAGCGGTGCTTATACCCTGCCCGAAGGCGACGAGATCATTCAGGCAACGCTGTTGTGCAAAAACGGTGCGCCTTATACACCGTCGCAGCCCTGATAAAGTTCTGTACGTATTGATTGGAGAACCAAGATGACCATGGATCCTATTGTCGTCAATCTGATTGTTTTTGTGCTGGCAATTTTCGTCGGCTACCATGTTGTATGGAATGTTACCCCGGCATTGCATACGCCTCTGATGTCCGTCACCAATGCCATTTCCGGCATTATTCTGGTCGGCGCCATGCTCGCTGCAGCGCCTGCCGCGTTTGACTGGGGCGGCTACGTCGGCGTGCTCGCCGTGGCGTTGGCGTCGGTGAATGTTTTCGGCGGTTTTCTGGTAACACGTCGGATGCTGGAAATGTTCAAGAAAAAAGAGCCCAAAGTCGCCAAAGAAAAAACTGCCGAAAACCAATAACAGGAGACAGACATGAGTGTTAACGTCGTTGCTTTATGCTATCTCGTCGCGTCTGTTTGCTTTATTCTGGCGCTAAAAGGACTTTCCCACCCATCGACCGCGCGACGCGGTAACGTGCTCGGCATCATCGGTATGGTGATTGCCGTTGTCGTTACCTTTACCGTCGCTTATTCGGCTTCCGGCAATGTGGTCGGTATTATCGGCGGAATCATTGTCGGCGGCCTGATCGGTTCGGTGATTGCCCAGCGTGTGCAGATGACGCAAATGCCCGAGCTCGTCGCCGCCATGCATTCACTGGTCGGCTTTGCCGCAGTGCTGATTGCCGTTGCGACCATGAATAACCCGGCGGCGGTTGGCCTGCCCGTTCCGATCCCGACCGGGAACCGTTTTGAGCTGTTTGTCGGCACCTTCATCGGCGCCATTACCTTCTCCGGATCCATCATCGCTTTTGGGAAATTGTCCGGAAAGATCAAAAGTGCGCCGGTTGTTTTTGTGGGACAACACTTCGTCAATCTGGCGCTGGCGATCATCATGATCGGCTTCGGCGCATGGTTCTTCATGGGGGGCGGCTGGACGCCATTTATCATCATGACCGCAATCGCGTTCCTGCTCGGCGTACTCATGATTATCCCGATCGGCGGCGCCGACATGCCGGTGGTGATCTCCATGCTAAACAGCTACTCCGGTTGGGCAGCCGCTGGTATTGGTTTCTCACTCAACAATCCAATGCTGATTATTTCCGGCTCGCTGGTTGGCTCCAGCGGCGCGATCCTGTCGTACATCATGTGCAAGGCGATGAACCGCAATTTCATCAGCGTTATTCTCGGCGGCTTTGGCGCGGAAGAAGGCGCACAAGCGGCGAATGCCAGCCAAAAGACGGTTAAGTCCGGCAGCGCCGACGATGCCTCGTTTATCATGAGTAATGCCGAAAGCGTGATCATTGTTCCGGGTTACGGTTTGGCGGTAGCGCGCGCGCAACATGCCGTGAAAGAACTCGCGGACAAATTGCGCGAAAAAGGCGTCGATGTTCGCTACGCGATCCATCCGGTGGCCGGACGGATGCCCGGACATATGAACGTGCTGCTTGCCGAAGCGGAAGTTCCCTACGATCAGGTCTTTGAAATGGAGGATATCAACAACGAATTCGGCATTGCCGACGTTGCCCTGATTCTCGGCGCCAATGATGTGGTCAATCCGCTCGCCGAAGAAAAAGGCAGCCCGATTTACGGCATGCCGATTCTTGAAGCGCATAAAGCGCGCACCGTGATCGTCAATAAACGCTCGATGGCATCCGGTTACGCAGGTGTCGATAACCCCCTCTTTTATCTTGATAAAACAATGATGGTGTTTGGCGACGCCAAAAAGGTTGTCGAAGATATCGTTAAAGCGGTTGAATGATTTTTTATCGTCGACCATATTGTGTCCAAGCCATGCCGACAAGCATGGCTTGTTCTTTTAAGACGTTACAATACGCTAAATCCGGATGGATATTTTAAATAACTCAAACCATGGCCGAGCGTAAAACAGTTGTTTC
>DBDN01000056.1 GCA_002293615.1 Betaproteobacteria bacterium UBA931
AAAGGCGATGAAGATTACTCTGTTTTAAAATTTGCTCCGAAGGAATTGAAAATTTATTCAAATTTTCAAGTGATGAAAGAAGCAATAAAATATTGAGATTGATCGTATGCCTCGTTTTTTCTCCAAAGAGCCGCTTGCTCATTTATCCATCGGTGTCGAATGGCGTTTGCCGGAATCCGTATTTCATCATGCGGTGCGTGTACGCCGTTTGCGATTGCGCGATACCCTCACATTGTTTGACGGTAGTGGCGCTTGTTGGCGGGCGCTGGTTGCGCGGATCGATAAACATGGGGCGACGGTGGTAGTCAATGAATACGTTGCAAATAGCGCATCCAACACTTTTTCTTTGACGTTGGCGTTGCCGGTGATGTCAGCGGAACGAATGGATTGGGCATTGCAAAAAGGTACCGAGCTTGGCGTACACGCGTTCTGGCCAATGTACAGCGCGCATAGTGCCAACGCGGATCATCGCAAGCACGGTGAAAAACGTTACGCGCACTGGCGCAATGTACTGGCTTCGGCGTGCGAACAGTGCGGGCGCAACGTGTTGCCGGAATTGAAAATGCCAGCTATGTTGGAAGAGGCATTGTTGGCGGAGGAGAACCGGGATGTTTTGCGTTTTTTGTTTGATGCCGGTGGGGAAAAAGGATTAACGTCGTTATTGCATCAGACGTTGTCGCGTGCGCCGCAGTCGGTGATATTGTTGATCGGGCCGGAGGGCGGATTCAGTCGGAGTGAAATTGCGCTGGCGCGGCAGCATCGCTGGCAAATTGCGCATCTGGGCCCGCGTATTTTGCGGGCAGAAACGGCGATTGTGGCAGCGGCGACTTTGACGCAGGCCGCGTTGGGCGATCTTGGCCGTGCTATGCTTACCGACATGTCCGATTTTTGATGGAGAGCAAATGATGTCGCTAAAAGAGACGATTACAGAGCATATGAAAGACGCGATGCGCAACAAGGAAATTATGCGCTTAGGAACCATACGCATGCTTATTTCCGAAATTAAAAAAAAAGAAATTGATTCGCGCCAGATACTTGGCGATAGCGATGTGGTTGCGGTAATTGAAAAAATGATCAAACAACGCAAGGATTCGGTCGCCCAGTATGAAAAAGCGAGCCGACAGGATTTGGCGGATCGTGAAAGAGCGGAGATTGAAGTATTGGCGGCGTACATGCCGAAGCCGTTATCCGAAGCGGAAATTGACGCGTTGATTGCGGATGCGATTAAGGAAACTGATGTTGTTGGTGCTGCTGGTATGGGTAAAGTGATGGGTATTTTGAAAGCAAAGCTTGCCGGCCGCGCCGATTTTTCGCAGGTATCGGCTAAGGTGAAATCGTTGTTGAGCGCTTAGCCGCGATGGCAATATCCAATATGGCCCCTGATATGGTTTTATGGTTTATCGTTGCTTTGCTGGCGGCGATATTGCTGGTTGCCGCTGTTCTCGTGATGTATGTTACACGTCTGTCGCGGGGGAATAGCGAAGTGCGTGCCCAGCTTGCGGCTTTGCTTGCGCAAAGCGGGCAAAGCGAGCGCGATTTGCGCCAGGACTTGGCAACGCAACGCAGCGAGCTTTCGGCGCAATTGCACCAGCAAATGCAGGCGGCGCAATTGCAGCAACAGGCACAGGCGACGCAACAATTGCATCAGTGGGAGCGTTTTGAAAAGCAGGCGGCGCAGCTTACGCAAAATACCGAACAAAAGCTCGAGCACATGCGTAAAGGATTGGAGGAGCGCCTGGATGTATTGCGTTCGGACAATGCGCATAAGCTTGAACAAATGCGGGCAACGGTTGATGAGAAACTTCAGGCAACTTTGGAAACGCGGCTGGGTGAGTCGTTTAAGCAGGTTGCTGATCGTCTGGAGCAGGTGCATAAAGGGTTGGGCGAAATGCAGACGCTGGCGGTTGGTGTCGGCGATCTTAAGCGTGTGTTGAGCAACGTCAAGACGCGCGGGAACTGGGGTGAGATCCAGTTGGCGGCGCTGTTGTCGGAGATACTGACGCCGCATCAGTACGAGGCAAATGTTGAAACCCGTCCGGGCAGCGGGCAGCGTGTCGAGTTTGCCGTTCGTCTGCCGGGGCGCGATAGCGATCAAGTGTGCTGGTTGCCGATCGATGCCAAGTTTCCGCTTGACGATTGGCAACGCTTGCAAGCGGCGCTGGAAGCGGCGGATATGAAAAGCGCGGAAGACGCGCGGCAATCGTTGGGCAAATTTGTCACACAGCAGGCAAAAGCAATTCAGGAAAAATATGTACAGATACCGTTTACGACAGAGTTTGCTATTTTATTCGTGCCGGTAGAAAGCCTATACGCCGAATTGATGGCGCGTCCGGGATTGAGTGAAAAAGTGCAGCGCGATTACCGTGTGATGCTGGCAGGGCCAAGCAATCTAACGGCGTTGTTGAATAGCCTGCAAATGGGTTTTCGCACGTTGGCGATCGAGAAGCGCTCAAGTGAAGTATGGCTGGTGCTCGGCGCGGTTAAGGACGAGTTTCAGAAATTCGGAAAAATTCTTGAAAAAACGCGTGAAAAACTCGATCAAGCTGCGAAAACGATTAAAGATGCCGATGTTCGCACTCGTGCGATTACGCGTAGGCTGCGTGAGGTGGAATCGTTGCCCGAGCAACAAAACAGCAGCGCGATCCTTGGCATTACCGATCTTTCCGAAGATGACGATAACAATTCAGCGCTATGACTTTGATCGGGGCTTTTCGCCAATGGTGTGTTCAACATCGATTAAAGCGTTATGCGATTCCTGACGATTTATGGGCGAATGCAATACACGCGCTGCCCTTTTTACGCCATTGGCCGCCGCAGCGGCTGCAAAAGCTGCGCGATATGGCCGTGCTTTTTTTGTGTGAAAAAAATATTGTCGGAGCGCATGGCTTTCAAGTGCACCCCTTTCACCGCGTGGTGATCGCCGCACAGGCATGCGTACCGATACTGGCGCTGGGGTTGCGTCAATACGATGATTTTAAAACGGTAGTGCTTTATCCCGACGAGTTTATTTCCGGCGTGGAGTGGGAAGATGAGTTCGGTGTTGTTCATCAGGACGATGAGGCGATGATGGGCGAGGCCATGGCGGGCGGGCCGATAGTGTTGTCGTGGCCGGATGCGCTTGATCCCACGCGCGGCGGGGCGGGAGAGGATGTTTTGCCGGCGAACGTCGTAATTCATGAGTTTGTACATAAGCTCGATATGCGTAACGGTGAGGCCAACGGGTTTCCGGTACTCCCGCCATCCATTACACCGAAACGATGGCATCAGGCTCTGACGAGCGCTTATGAAAATTTTTCCGCACGGGTTGCCGCAGGAGAGGAAACCGATATTGATTGTTATGCTGCCGAATCGCCGCCGGAGTTTTTTGCGGTGATTTCGGAAACTTTTTTTGTCGCGCCGGAAGTGCTTGAATCAGATTATCCGGAGATTGCGGCCCTGTTGGCGGCGTTTTATCAGTACCGTCCTTAGACAAAAAAAACCCGCCAGGGAGGAGCGGGTGTTTAAAGGGAGGTTAAGTTTATTATTTTGATTATATTTTTGTTCTTTTTGGGTAATTCTCGCCAAGGAGTCTATCTTTATCATCTACCACTACATCACATCACTTTAAACGCTGTATCCAAAAACATCGCATCACTTATGAAGACCTTTTATGGGAATTATCCATAAATATTTGTATCATCACCTCAGCATGATGTAACATATTATCATGCTGGTAGGATGTGTTTTCCTGAGTTACACTACCTTTATCTTCGTGAACCAAGTTGAGGTCTGAAATGACAAAGACAAACGAGCGGAGTTATCGTATTTTGGTGATTGATGACGATCCCCGATTACGCGACCTTCTGCAGCGCTACCTCTCAGAAAATGGATTGGAAACGATTACTCTTCCGGACAGTTCCCAATTGGAAAAAACGATGCAGCGTTTTCCGCCGCATCTTGTGGTTCTGGATCTGATGTTGCCCGGTGAGGACGGCTTATCTATTTGCCGGCGTTTACGGACAACATATGAATCGGTTCCCATCATCATGCTGACGGCGCGGCGCGAAGAAGTGGATCGTATTGTCGGTCTGGAAATGGGGGCGGATGATTATCTCGGTAAGCCGTTTAACCCGCGGGAATTGCTGGCGCGTATCAATGCGGTATTGCGTCGCGCGCCGAAGCACGAATTGGCGGGCGCGCCCACCGAATCCGGAACGTTGCCGTTTGGCCCGTTTACGCTTGATCTGGCGGCGCGTACGTTGGCCAATAAAGAAGGAGAGGTTACGCATCTCAGTACGGCGGAGTTTTCGTTGTTGCGCGTATTGGCGCAGCATCCGCGCCAGCCGTTTACCCGAGAGCGCTTGTCGCTTTTGGCGCGCGGTAAAGATCACGATACGTTTGATCGCGCGATCGACATGCAGATTTCACGCTTGCGTCGGATGGTTGAGCCGGACCCGATAAATCCGCGTTATATCCAAACGGTACGTGGTTTTGGTTACATATATGTGCCGGAAGACATGTTGGATGATGCCGAAGGCACGGAAAACGAGAACAGCGAAGCAGATAGCGACAAGCCGATATCGTGAATAAATTTTGGCCAGGCTCGCTTTTTGGCCGGCTTTTATGTTTGCTGGTTTTCCTGATTGTGTTGGTGTTGGTTACACTAATATTGTTGTTCCAGTATGATCGCCAGCAACTTTTGATTAACCAGTTTGGCGAAACCAAGATTATTCAATTGCAGGCGTTGCGCACGGTGTTGCGTTCGAGCTTGCGCGCCGAACGCCCTGCGGTATTGGCACGGTTCAGCCGCCAGTTTAATGCTCAGATTTTTGAGGAGCGGCGGCGTCCATTGTCGCGGGATGATATTTTTCCTGCGCCTTATCCGCGTTTTTATCAGGATATGCCGCCCAATATTCCGTATTTTGAGCAAATCATTCCGTCGCCAAATTCACCTTTTTATACCGATTCACCATTTTCGCCGTTCAACGAAGAACACCATCCCGGGTTGGAGCCGCGCGGCGCGTTTCTTGACTTAGAGAAATACATGAAAAAAATGCTGGGCCCGGGTACCGAAATCCGAATTCAGCCAGGGCGGCAATTGCTTTGGGTGCGTTTTTCCGCGCAAAGCAATTATTACTGGGCGGGCTTTACTTTACCCGAGCAGCCGCAGGCGCGGGACGCGTCATCGCGAGCCTTTTTCCTTTCACTGATTGTCATTGGTATGCTGGTGCTGTCGGCATTTGCTTTTGCCCGTTATTTAACGCAGCCGCTTTCCAAACTGGCGCAGGCCGTTGATATGGTTGGGCGCGGCAAAGAGCCGCCCGCGCTTCCCGATATCGGCCCATCGGAGGTGATTGCGTTGAACCGCGGTTTTAATGAGATGACCAAGCGTTTACAACAGGTCGATAAAGATCGCACGTTATTGCTTGCAGGGGTTTCGCATGATCTTCGCACGCCGCTGGCGCGTTTGCGCTTGAGTATCGAAATCAGCGATATCGACGAAGTCGAGCGTGGCTTGATGATAGACGATATTGAGTCTATGGATCGTATTATTGACCAGTTCCTTGATTTCGCACGGAATGATAATCAAGTCAAAGTGAAATTGCTTGATGTTAACGATATCATCGCCAATTGCGTTGAGCGTTACCAACATTCTGGATACGATGTGCGCTTTGTACCGAACGGCAAGCTGCCGGAAATTGTATTACGTCCTATTTCGATAGAGCGACTGGTATTGAATTTGATCAACAATGCGCTAAGCCATGGAAAACCGCCTATTGAAATTTCGACCGGACATAACAATAAAAATATCTGGATCGAAGTGGCTGACCACGGCGAGGGTTTCCCCCAAGAAGAGCGCGAACGTTTGAAAGAACCTTTCCAGCGCGCTCTCGAAGCGCGTTCAACTGTCGAAGGACAATTAGGCGCAGGACTGGGTTTGGCGATTGTTGATCGGATCGTGCGTTTGCATGGTGGCACTCTCGATTTATTGAATGCGCCGCATGGGGGGGCGCTGGTGAGAGTTGTTCTGCCGAGAAGGCCAAAGGATTGATTAATGCAGGAACAGCCTTCTTAAAAATTAATTTTCCATGAAAAAGCCCTGCAAAGCAGGGCTTTTTTAAAACAGTAGTATGCCAATTATTGCGCCGGTACTCGTTCAGATTCAATTACCATATCCAGCACATAAGCTGTATTGGGCGTGTTATCGGGTGAGTTGGCGATAATGAAACGTTTTGCGCGGACGATATTGCGTAAATCCGGTTCGTGGGTATAGCCTTCAATTTCCTGATAAAGCGGTTCCCAGCTTTCCGATGGATACGACTTCATGCCGTTCTCGGCATAGCGCACTTCACGCACCATCAAGCATTGTTGGTTAGGAGCTAGCGGATGGCTGCATACTTGCCTTTGCGGCGCGATTTCGAGGAATACGGTTTCGCCGGTATTGCCAAAACGTGTTTCTGCCGTTGGGCTGGCGGAAAAGGTGAGTACATCGCCGGAAGTCGTAGTGAGCTTGAGCTCATTTGGCGTTAGTGCAAAAGTAGCCGGTGCATTCAGGCGGCTGCTGATTTCCTGGTCCAGGCGATTGATTTGATTATCGGCACATGCGCGTTTGGTTGCTGAGAGCATGCCAAAAGTAATTTGCTGTCCTTGCACGGTGTAACTGCCGCCTATCGCGTTGCAGGCATTACCGATGCTGATACGCTCACGGTCAAAGTCAAACTGAACTGGTTTGTCCGGCTGTACAAAAAGCGCATCAATGCGTTGGCCTTGCGCGTTTTGCGCACTGGCCAGATGCCAGTGGTTAGACATAAGCACCGTGTTGTGATCGTTAATCAATATTTCTTTAATGGCGTCAACTTTTCCTTTCATGTCTTGGATTTCGGCATTGGCAGTGGCCATAACATCACCGGTTTTCCCCTCGATAGTTTCGGAGGCTTCCTGTACAGTTTCTTTGGCGGAAATTACCACAGCGTCGGCGGTATCTTTGATATCGGCAGCAACCTGAGCCGCAGACGCTTTGGTTTTATCGATGCCTTGCTGCACATTACTGTTATCGTCGCATCCAAGCAGCGGGAAAACAGTGAGCATGATAATCAAGGTTAGTTTTTTCATGGCATTTAACGATAGGGTAAGATAATGTGGCATTATATCTGGTATGAGTAAGCGGCGACATACCGTTTCTCGATTGTTTCATAATGTGGATATTTGTTTCGGAAAAATAAAAACAGGAATAAAAGTGTGAAAAAACCATTTAAGCAAAATTTGTTTTTCGGGGAAACTATTTACTACCAAGGAAAAGCGAGCATCTGGGCGGCTATTTTCGTTGTTTTGAAAAATTGCTTATGGATTGCACTAATCAATTTTTTTTATTACATCACCAGGCGTTATCTTGACGGCTTGGTTGTTCCTGGCGATCCCGATCTTGCCGATAATTTTTTGCAATTTATCGGAAATGCGTCACAGTATATTTATTTTATTTTTCAATTTCTGATAATGCTTTTTATTTTGGCGATTTTTAATGATTCCATTAAATTTCTATCAACCGAACTTGCTCTTACCAACAGGCGTATTGTCGCCAAATTCGGTTTTCTCAAACACAGTACATTGGAGGTTCCCCTGAGCAAAGCAGGCGGCGTACTCGTTGAGCAAAGTATTTTGGGGCGTATCTTCAACTACGGCGATATCGTCGTGGTAAGCACGGGCGATTATCAGGTGGCGGTTCCGAGCATTGCCGATCCACATGAATTTTGTGAACGCTTTTCCGAAACGGCGAATGAAGATGATGCATAAGAAAAAATGTAAGAAGAAATATGCCGCATCCTTATAAAGTACAGGCAAAGAGGAGGGAATGATCAAGTAAAGCAACTTGGCGACCGCATCGGCGGAGGTGTGGGGCAACGTACCGAATACGATCTTCTTTCCGACATCTAGGCTCCAAGGGCTGTTCTGCTCGGCAAGGGGATTGCTAGTGTCAAATATTGTGCAAAAGCGCACCAGGTAGTAAGGAGATTATGGTGCAAAAATGCACCACTCCTTGCTGATGTGCTCAAGACCCAGCGCTTCAACAGTTCAGAGGATTTGGAGCAGACACTGATGCGCTATGTGGCCTTGTACAACAACCAATTACCGCAGTCAGCGCTGAAGAGCAAAATACCCATGCAGGCAATGAAGTAGTGGCATCAGACTCAACCAGAACTGTTCCATAAACAACCTTATGATCGTACGAGATGCGACAGGTAGGGTGGATGGGACACTTACTCCCAGTCGATAGATGGATTTTCACCAAGGTACTTTTTGATCCATACATCGCGCCGTTCTGATGCTTGCCCAAAATCCGATACATCATCATAAGTGAAATCGACAGAAAATTTTCCGTCCCTATTTAATATGAAAGTTGCACCACTCCATGCTTCATGATCTGCATCCTTGAATCGATTGCGCAATTCTCTAAACTTATTTTCAATATCATCCAAACCAGAGTACAAAAACTGAAAACGATTATTTTCTTTTAAATAAAAAACCCCATAAGAAGAAACATCATCAATCATCTCGACATGCACCCATGCGGTAAGAAAATATCCGGGAATGGCGTCGCAGATCATCTGCCCCACTTCCGGGTAGAAATTTTCAGCTTCAGATATTTTATTTTTATTCATAGCATCCTCGATCATTAGTTAAAGTTTCCCGCCGGGATTATTTCCGAATATTATGGTTTTTTTGCAGTGCCATCTATCCATTGGCGTACTGTAATGCTATCAGGCCGCAAAGAACCTACAGGGTAATTCGGCACCACTTCTATTCTAACTTGCTCCTGCCGATCGATTCAATGAATAATGATCCAGCACGTAATTATCTGATTTGAGCATCCAAGACCGAACTTCGGGTACTTTTGCACAATATTTGACAGTCCAGGTCATGCATCACGGGGTAGGGCAAGGGCGGAGTGCTGTTGTTGACTGGGGGCCTTGTTGATACTCGGTGCGGTGGAGACCGCCTTGAATTTTCTGTGCTTGCGCGCGCCGATCTTAGCCATCGAGCGGTTCCCCCTGCTGAGGCGCTCAATGGGCTTGCCCGGACGGGCGGGCTTTGTTTCGCCCGATTTCGTGACGGGTCACTTTGCGTGCATGCTCGCCCATCAGCCAGGCTTCAACGGCGCGCAGGGTGACTCAGGTGACAGGTGTGTTCTTCGGGTTCGGTGAGGGCATCTTTGGCGATGTCGCGCATGATTTGCCGTTCCGTAACTTGGGACAGGATGTCCAAATGAACGTGCGCATCCAGCTTTTGGAGATTTTTAAGATTTGGCACCCCACCCAAAGCAAGCGCCGGAACGAACCCATACATGGTGTCATGGTCAAGAGGCTCTAATTTCTCTAACGCTCGCTCGAAAAGCGGAGCATCCTTCATGTCTGTGAGGTCGTAACTTTCTTTTGAGGTCGCAGCAAAAAAAAGCTGGACGCTTCGGTCTGCCCCCCGTTTTCGAAATTCATCTTCGTCAAATGCAGGGTAAATCGTACCGTATGAAGTTACGATCTTCAGCGACTGTCCGGTTTTTTCGCCCCACAGGATAAACTCGCCGAAGGCTGAGCGAGCGATGACGTAATAGGCATCTTGCTTCATGAAATCCGTGTCGCCTATCCATGCGTCCAATTCGTCTTCCCACTCGTCCGGATCGACTGTCGGGCTTGTCCGTAATTTCGTGTTTAAGGCATATCATATCTTTAAGGAGAGACTATGCCTAGTAAATCGAAGAACAAACC
>DBDN01000091.1:0-390 GCA_002293615.1 Betaproteobacteria bacterium UBA931
CATTTACGTCCCGATAGCGCCCTAAAAATCTTTGTTTCGCTGTGATGCTTTCCATCTTCGCCGGAGCGTATGATAATTAATTCACAAGCCTCCTCCTGAAGAAATTGACAGGCCATACAGCCATTTATTGCGGCACATAATAATTTCGATTGAATATTTTCCATGTTGGTGTCAAAATCGTAAACATTGTATTAATTTTGTTGGTCTCTTTTATATCACTTCTCCCAAAGTAACACGTAAGGACAAATGCCCATGTTACGTTGCCCCAGGAAATTATTCTTTTTCTTGCCTGTCTTGTTCATGTCGTTTTCGACTCTTGGCAAATCTCTGGAAAACTATGAATACGACGCGACAGGCAATATCGTTTCGATCAAACAAAGCGACCAGTCG
>DBDN01000091.1:402-2320 GCA_002293615.1 Betaproteobacteria bacterium UBA931
CAATTCACGGGAATTTGTTTTCAGACGTGCCGGAACAAAACGCCGTCAGCTTTAACGGCACCCCCGCATCCATCCTGAGTGCGACGGAATCGGCGCTGATTGTGCGCGTTCCCCAGGGTGCGACAACCGGTTTGGTCAGCGTGACGGTTCAAGGAAATACCGCTTATTCGGGAAACGATTTTATGGTTACTGAAGATGGCGGTGGGCCGGTGATTTATGATTTTTTGCCAAAATGTGGGGCAGCGGGAACAACGGTTACTGTGCGAGGCGATGGTTTTGATCCTGCGCCGGCCGCAACGCAAGCGGGCATCGGCGATCTTTTTACCGACGCAAACGTTGTTAACCCCGGAGAGCTGGTTTTTGCTTTGCCAAATAAAGCGGTTACCGGACACGTCCGCGCTATTACCGCAGGCGGAATGGCAAACAGTAAAGAACACTTCTTCGTCCCGCCAAGTGGCAGCGGTATTACTTGCGCCAACCTTGGCCGTGGCCTGATACCTATCGCAATAGAGCAAAGTAAAACGATTGCCATTGCATCGGGAAACAGGGCCATTTTGGTTTTTGATGCCCAGGCCGGTGATTTACTGAGCTTTCACCTATCCAATATTGTCAAAAACCCATCAAATAGCTCTCTCAGTTATTCTCTCTATGATGCCAAAGGAACCCTCTGGAAAAGTGGGTCAATAACCGAACAGACAGCAACAATCCTGCCTCCGCTTATCCCTGCTTCTGGAACTTATGTCCTCTCATTGCAGGTGAGCAATAACGGCTCTGCCGATTTATCCGTTCGCTTAACCCGTAATCCGGTCATCGTTGCAAATGCCGCCCCATTGTCACTGGAAACAGAAACCCCGGGGCAAACGCTTCGCTTTGGAATCCTTGCGGAGCAGGGGCAATGGTTGGGGATTGGTTTTGAGAATCTAGCCATAACGCCATCGAACAACAGCATAACGGTTTATATATACAAACCGGATGGCACGTCGCTGATCAATTGCAATATAAGCGGTACGGCGGGAAGTTGCATCCTGCCGATGCTGCCGACAAGCGGGATGTACCAGCTTGTGATCCAGCCGAGAAGCAATGTGGCGGCAAGCTTTGATCTTTTGTTGACGGAAGACGCTTCGGGGATGCTGGAAGCGAACGAAACGGCACAGACCTTCACGCCAACGCGTGTAGGCCAGGCTGTGAGTTATACCTTTACCGGAACGGCCGGGCAAAACGCCAACCTGCAAATAAGCGGGAATACTTTCTTTGGCTATGCCTACGTTTACGTGTATAAGCCGGACGGCACGCAACTGATCTATACCACCGCCCTTGGCAGCAGCTTGGGAGCATCATCTAACCTGGCGCTGAACAACCTTCCGGCAACAGGAACCTACACCGTGCGACTGATACCGCCAAGCGGCCAATTGGGCAGTGTTCATATCGCTCTACGAACTGAAATTACCGGTGAATTGGCACTAGGCGCTACAGCATCGGCAGTGACTTTGCTGGCAGGACAAAATGCCAGTTACACATTTACGGGAACGGAAGGGCAACGATTAGGCGTTGGTTTTGAGAATCTGGCCATAACGCCATCGAACAACAACATAACGGTTTATATATATAAACCGGATGGCACGTCGCTGATCAATTGCAATATAAGCGGCACAGCGGGAAGTTGCACCCCACCATCGCTGCCGATAAGCGGGGCGTATCGGCTCGTGGTTCGGCCAGGAAACAATGTGGTGGCAAGCTTTGATCTTTTGTTGACTGAAGACGCTTCGGGGATACTGGAAGCGAACGGAACGGCACAGACCTTCACGCCAACGCGTGTAGGCCAGGCCATGAGTTATACCTTTACCGGAACGGCCGGGCAAAACGCCAACCTGCAAATAAGCGGGAATACTTTCTTTGGCTATGCCTACGTTTACGTGTA
>DBDN01000091.1:2362-46763 GCA_002293615.1 Betaproteobacteria bacterium UBA931
AACAGGAACCTACACCGTGCGACTAATACCGCCAAGCGGCCAATTGGGTAACCTAACCATCAAGTTGCAATAAACGAACAAATATCAGACACCTGCAAGGACAAAGAAAAGAGATCATCATGAAACGTTTTTTCCCAAAGGCTTTTTTATTCTCCATGGCTTTTTTACTCAGTGCGTCGGCCCATGCGGCGGTTACGGACTGCGTCGGTCAAAACAGCGATAACGGTGTTCCGGGAAAAGCGATCTGTGTCTCTCCTGTTCCCGCGCCCATGTCCCCGGGTTTAACAAAGGCCGATGTTGATGGTGAGATGTGGTATTACAGTATTTCGGACTGGCATCCGACCTCTCTTGGGATTATTCAGATATGGATGATCGTTCGCGGTTTGGGGAATTGCCCCAATTATACGGCTTGCGGTGAACTGCCCCCCATGTTCGATTGGGATGTGATTCCTTTTGGGGCGAGTTTTTCAGAGATGTACCATCACGCTTGTACAGTCAGTTTTAAAAGTGACTCCGGGTGGTACCCGACAAGGATGGACCCTAACGGGATTATTACCCATGAAGATAGAGATTTGGAATATGAGGGAACGAATGGGAGAGAATGCAATCTTATGTGGGAAGAGAAAATTGCCGCATATCGCAGACGAGGTGTTGGTTGCCCTCCTGGTACGAATATGCGAGGAAAGCCTCCGTATAACAATACTTTTGAGTGCTGGTACCTTCCAGCCGGCAGTTGCAGAAATCTCGTAGGCAATCCAATTAATACGGCAACGGTCAGCAAAACCCAACAAGAAGAAGATATTCTACCTTTACCGGGCGGCTTACGCTTTTCACGCTATTTCAACAGTCTGTCCTTGACACCTTATCCGTCGGAAGCCAAAAAAACAACGTGGGATTATTGGCGGCACACGTATCTGCGCAACATCATCGCGCCGCCAGAAAATGAAACGGGCGTTTTGGGTATTGCGCGGCGCGAGGATGGAAGTTTAATTTATTACGGTCCAGACGGCAAAGAGATTGCTAACATTAATGGCGGCGCGTCTGTTCTATCTAGCCAGATAAATGGTTGGATCTTATCCATGGGAAACGGCGATCAAGAGTTCTATGATCTGGACGGTAAACTTTTGCGTATAGTTTCTATTTCCGGAGAAGCACAGCAACTTACCTATAGCGATATAAACACTCTCGAAACCATTGCGCCGGAGCCAGGGCTATTGATTTCGGTTTCCGATAATTTCGGAAAAACCATATTATTCAATTACGATGAGTTTTCACGTCTGGTTTCACTAAGTGATCCTGCGGGACAGCATTTTGAATATAACTACGATAGCCAAGACAACCTGTCACAAGTTATTTACCCAGACCAGATGTCACGAAGTTATCTATATGAAGATATTTACCAAAAATATTTTCTGACGGGCATCATTGATAGCGAGAAAGGTCGCATATCTTCTTATACTTATAATGCGGAAGGAAAAGCAACTTCTACGGAGTTAGCCAATGGCTTGGATAAATATACGGTCAGCTCGACACTGGATCCATGGTCTTTCAGTCGGTCAACTGTCATCGGCAATGCTTTGGGCGGGCAGACCACAAAAAATTATATTATGGCCGCTGGCGCATATAAACCTTCCAGTGTCTCTTATCGACCATGCGCTAACTGCACGACAAAAACCGAGAGTTTTGCTTATGATGTAAACGGAAATACACAGGAACAGCGGACTTTCAATAACACCTATAATCAATATACCCATGATTTATATCGTAACCTTGAAATCAAGCGGATCGAAGGGTTAAACAACTATAAACAAGCCACCCCCGCCACCCGCACCATCTCCACCGACTGGCATCCGACACTGCGCCTGCCTGTTCGCGTTGCCGAGCCGAACCTCGTCACGACCACCACCTACGACAATGCCGGGCGTGTCTTGACCAGAACCCAGCAGGCAACCACCGATGCCGAAGGCACCCAAGGATTCAACGCCAACCTCACCGGCGCGGCGCGGACATCNNGACATGGACGAATGCCTACAATATCCAGGGCCAGCTCATTTCAACGCAAGACCCTGCCGGCGCGGTCACCGCCTACACCTACTATCCGGACAACGACCCTTGCACCGGCTGCCGCAGCCAGATACATGCCGTCACGCAGGTATTGGATGCCGCAGCCACCCCGGCCGTGGTGCATACCACGATAAATAACGCCTACGACGCTTTGGGGCGCCTGCTTGAAAGCGTCGACCCCAATGGCGTCAAAACGCGATTCACCTACGATTGGCGCGGCAACATCACAAGCCGCACCGATGCCGCCGATACGGCGGATGCCGCGATTACCTCTTACCAGACCTTCACCGATCCCAATGATGTCGGCCGCACCATCAAGCGCACCGTGCATCCCGACGGCAGCCTGCTCGACCGCCATTACGATGCCGCCGACCGCCTGGTCGCCGAGAGCGATCTTTCGGGGAACAAAATAGAATATACGCTGGACAACATGGGCAACCGGATTGCCGAACAGATATTCGACCCACAGGGTAACCTGAGAAGAGCCTCCTCGCGGGCTGTGGACGCTTTCGGCGCCCTGACCGAACAACGCGACGCCGACAACAACGCCACCGGTTATGCCTACGACGCCATCGGCAACGTTACCCGGATCACCGATCCCTTAAACCGCAACACCGCCCACCAATACGATACCCGCAACCGTCTTACCCAAACCACCGACGCGATGGGCGGCATCATCCGATACGCCTACGATAAACAGGACAGGATCACCGAAGTGACCGATCCCCGGGGGCTGGTCACCCGCTACGCCTATAACGGCTTTGGTGAAGTCATCAGCCAAACTTCGCCCGACACCGGCGAAACGACATACCAATACGACAACGCAGGCCGACTCGTATCAAGTACCGACGCCAAAGGGCAAACCACTACATACGCTTACGATAACTTAAACCGGCTGATCCAAAGCCAGGCCGGAAGCCTGACTACAACGTACACCTATGACCAGGGTACAAACGGTCTCGGCAGGCTGACCCACATCGCCGACCCGTCCGGCACCACCCAATACGGCTACGACATACTGGGTAACGTCATCCAGAAAACGCAGACCGTCGGCAGTCGCACGCTGACCATCAACTACCAATACCAGCATAATCGCTTGACTCAAATCGCCTACCCGTCCGGCACCACCGTTCACTACCAGTACGCCAACGGGCAACCGACCGGGATAACCGTCGACAACGCCCCGCTGATGACCAGCATCACCACAGAACCCTTCGGCGCGATCAACGGCTGGACGTGGGGCAACGGCGAAACCCATGAGCGAACCTACGACCAAAACGGCCGGCTCATCGGCTTGAGCCTGCCCGACATGCCGCCTGCCCAGAATTTGTTCGCCTACGACAACCTGAACCGGATCATCGAAGCCGAAGCGCTGCACAACAACCAACAAACCAAGTACCTCTACGACGCCACCGGCAACCGGACAGGCATCATAGAAAACGGCGACTATCGGCAATATCAAACCGAAGGAAACAGCAACCGGCTCACCAAAGTGCTGGGCGTTGATAATGTAGTGACGGCAAGCTATCAATACGATGCAGTAGGTTCGACCATAAGCAGAACCACACAACAACAAACCGACACCTTCATTTACGATCAAAGAGGCAGGTTGGCTCAGGCGAACGGAACGGCATACAAAATCAACGCGTTGGAACAGAGAGTCGAAAAAGCAACGACAAACCAGTCCATCCAGTTTGTTTACGATGAGCAAGGGCACCTGATCGGGGAATACGATGCGATTACCGGCAATCCGCAAATCGAGCATGTCTGGCTGAACGATTGGCCGGTGGCGGCGATCAAGGATAGCCAAGTCTTCCATGTTTACCCGAACCACCTCGGTACGCCGAGGGCAATCGCCGACTTACAGAATAACGTGGTCTGGTACTGGAATTACGATGAGCCGTTCGGGAAAACGGAGCCGAATGATGAAGTATCGGGAACACAGTTCGTCTATAACCTGAGATTCCCCGGACAATATTACGACGAAGAAACGGGATTGCACTACAACTGGCACAGGGATTACGATGCCGGAACCGGTAGATACATTCAGAGTGATCCGATTGGGTTGTGGGGCGGGATCAATACTTATGGGTATGTGAGTGGAAACGCGGTAAAGTATATCGATCCTTTAGGCCTGAATCCAGTTGCAGGATGTGTGGCTGGGGCATGGGGTGGGCCAGTGGGCTGTGGCACCGGCGCAGCTATTGGTGCCGGAATAGCAATTGGACTTGGTGCTTGGGCTACTACAGTGATAGATGATGATAAACCGCTACCTGTACCGGCTATACCGCAAGATAGTGCTTGTGAAGAAAAGAAACCTTGCCCACCGTGTAGAACTATAAGTGGCAAGATCGTTCCAACAGGAACAATAGGCTATCGACCACTAGATACTCCAAACAAACCTCAGCATGGAATTGTTGGGCCACATTATAATATTTATAAAGCTAATCAATATCCATTTCCAAAATGCGACTGTTTTTGGCAGTCTGTTGGTGCTGTTTCTCCAGTAGTTTTACCAGCAAATGCGATACCAATAGAACCATTTGCAAACTAATAGTGGAGATTTGAGATGAATTACTCTACAGGAGAATCCGTCAAATTAGGTGATAACGTTAGCTTAGATAATGATTCTGAAGGTGTGGTCGTCATTGTTTTTGACACAGGTGAATATAGCTTCAACTACCCAGAAGCGCAATGGGGGGACTATTTAAAGAAAGGGGTAATGATTTTGTTTCCTAAACATGGACTGATTTACTACGAGGATACAATAGAGCCTGATGTCAAGTTTATTGCGCGAGGTAAAGCTTTTGCGTAATGAAGAGGTGTTAGGGTCAGAGTTTACCTATAATCTCCGTTTTCCTCTTTGATAGCGAAATGAGATTGTACTACAACTGGCCGAATTGCTCTGGTTAAACAATGTGGTCGAACTAGCAATTTTTGGTGGTAGTTATGTTACGTATAATTGCTTGCATCAATATTTCTGGAACCAAAAGCGCTCTTGAGCCATTGGCACTTGCTTCAGCTATTCCCAATGGGCAGCTGAAGCAGATAGGGTTATCCCGTAAAGTGCCCGATGTTGATTTTTGGGTATATCAATCTCCTTACTACCAGTTTCATTGGATACCGCTTTTAGATGAAGAGTTATATAATTTTTTGAAAGCACATTACCTATTGAGGGCACATAAACTAAATAAAAAAGATGGTATTAAATACACGATGCTTACAATCATTCCGGTAGAGCAAAGCTTTGAAGAGATCTTTTCGTGTTATTTAACCCATAAAACTCTTTTACTCTTAAGTAAGCTGGGCCTGGGATTGGAAATAGCGCCCGTTTTAGATATGCCAGAGACGCCCTTTTGGGCTGATCAAGCGTAACATGATACTTTGAAAAGCTGACAGGGCGTGGCGCACATTTAAACCGTAATTGATAGTGGGGGTGCTGACTGAATTTGTCCGACGGCATGGGGAATCACCCCCTGCGGCGGAGTCAAAAGATCAAATTTCTCCAATTTAGAGCGACGGATTTGGAGACAGGGCCAGTTTCAGGCTGCCTCTGAACTGTTTGACAGTAAGGCTATTTTACCTTACATTAAGAACACAGGAGGTATATATGACGACATTAACAGTGACGGCAAAAGGACAGGTAACTCTAAAAAAGGATCTGTTGCAGTATTTGGGCGTCGAGCCAGGCCAAAAAGTCGAGATTAACAAGCTGTCCGATGGACAGATCATAGTAAAGGCAGCCGTTGAGGGCGGTAGTATCAATGAGGCCTTTGGTATTTTACAAGCCCATAATCCACAAAAGCGGGCACTGTCTGTCGATGAAATCAATAATATCATTGCACGGGGGTGGGCGAAGCAAAAATGAATATTACTGTTGACAGCAATGTACTGTTACGTTTTCTGCTCAATGACGATCAAAAGCAAAGTGTTGCTGCACGGAAAACGCTGGCAAAAGCTCAATTGATTGCTTTGCCTTTGCCGGTATTGTGCGAAACCGTCTGGGTATTGCTGCAAGGATATAAAATGGAGAGGCATGTCATCGCCGATGCTCTGGAGGTTTTTATCAATTCAGCCAACGTCAAAACCAATCAAGCCGCAGTAGCTTTAGGGCTTACATTACTTCGAGCCGGAGGAGATTTTGCTGATGGTGTGATATGCAGCGAGGGCCAGAACCTTGGTGGCGATACATTCGTGTCGTTTGATAAAAAAGCTGCCCAGCTGATCAAAAAACATGGGATACGAGTACGAGAGTTATTATGAAAACAAGAGCCAAGCCTATGCCGTCGTTGCGTAGTGATGCGGCTGCTGAACGGTTTGTCGCAACCGCAGACCTGACGAAGTACAATTTATCGGGTTTCAAGCCTATGCGCTTTGAGATTGAGCCGAAATCCACTGTGAACCGTCCCAGATTTCTCAAAGGCATTTTCATCTGAGTTATACAGCATAAAAGTCACAGGCTCAGCCTGTTTTCGACAATACAGCTGTTTGGCTTCTGCCAGGGGGATATTATCGATGGGCTGCAAGATTCTGCGGTGGTTGAATCAGCCTATCTATTGAAGCGTTGCCATATTACTCATCGATCAGCTTCCTATTCAGGGATAGGGTCAAAGCTCAAAGGGAAAACCGCCTAGATGCTATTTGTTACTTCCTCAAACGATTATCAATGTGTATTAATATTGCGTTAATCTGTTGCGATGATGATTGCAATAAATGCAATGATGCATTTTGTAAAAGAGAAGGAGGAATATATGAAAAAGTTTTTGATCGTTTCGACAGTTATTGTCGGCCTGGCTTTGACAATGCCCGTCTTTGCCAAGGATGAGTATCTGTTCTGCAACAAGATGCCGGCGGCGCAGCCGATGCAGCTTTCGTCGTTTTTCCAGAAGTTGGAGGGCGAGGGTTATAAGGTGCGTGAATTCGAATACGAACGCAATTGTTACAAAATCGAAGGTTATGATGCAAACAGCCGCCGCATTAAGGCATATTTCAGTGATACTGACGGCACATTGCTTCATGTGTGGCCTGACCTCTGATTAAGCCGCGGGCGGTCATTATGCGCATCCTGCTTTTGGAGGACGATCCGTTGATCGGCGATGGGCTTAAAGCCGGTCTGGCCAAGTTTGGCTTTGCCGTGGATGAGTTTGCCGATGGTGTCGCCGGACAGAAAGCGCTTGCTGCGGCACCTTACGATGCCGTAATTCTTGATCTTGGTTTGCCGGGGTTGGATGGCATGGAGGTATTGGCGCGTTGGCGGCAGGCGCGGCAGAATGTGCCCGTATTGATTCTCACTGCCCGCGACGCGCTGGAGCAACGCGTCGCGGGGCTTAACGCAGGTGCTGACGATTATTTGGTCAAGCCTTTTGCGTTGAGCGAGCTGGTGGCGAGGCTCAATGCATTGATCCGGCGTCGGCATGGCGAGGCGGCGCCGCTATTGGCTTGCGGGACGTTGACTTTTGACCCTGCCTCCCGAGCGGTCACACAAAATGGCGCGCCGGTGGTGTTGGCCGCGCGTGAGCTGGCGTTGCTGGAGTTGTTTATGCAGAACAAAGGGCGTATTTTGTTGCGCGAAACGATTCTTGAAAAGTTATACAACTGGGAAAGCGAAATTGAGAGCAACGTGATTGATGTCCATATCCATCACTTGCGGCGTAAGCTCGGCAACCATGTCATTCGTACCGTGCGTAATGTCGGCTATATTCTGGATAACGACATGGAAAAGCCGCGCTCATGATTTTGCAACAGGATAAATTTTCGGTAGTGTTTACCAAAACGATATGAAAAGTCTCCGTTTACGTCTTATCATTTTTTTTTCAGCAATCGCGGTTGTGGTTTGGCTGGTTACCAGCGCGATTGCTTATTTTAAAGCGCGTCATACGCTTGACGAATTGTTCGATACGCAGCAAATCCTTTTTGCCAAGAGCTTGGCCTATGCTGATTTAAGCGTATTGTTTCAGGGCAAATCTTTAAAGCTTCCGAAAACATCGAGGCTGGTCTGGGAGGACGATATCGGCGAAGAAGACGATGACGCGTTGGCTTTTGCCGTTTTTTCATCGGACGGCCAGATGTTTCTTAGCGATGGCGACAAAGGGCAATTTATTCCGTTTAATGCGGCGCGCAATGGTTTTGTCGATGGTTACCTGCAAATAGGAGGGGACAGCGATCACTGGCGGCTTTTTTATTTGGCATCTGAAGACAGCCGCTTTCGTGTTGTGGTCGGTCAGGAGTTGGAATTCCGCCAGGAGATGGCGCTGAATATTATTTGGGGCGTACTTTTGCCGTGGTTGGTCACATTGCCGCTTTTGCTGATAGCGATTATCTGGTTGATCAGGCGTGAATTATCGTCGTTGCGCGCTGTCGCAAAAGAATTACCGAATCGCGATCCCGGTGACGCCACGCCTATTGCCGTCGATCGGGTGCCGAGCGAAGTTCAGCCGCTGGTTCGCGCGCTAAATGGGCTTTTTTTACGAATATCCGATACGTTGGCGCGCGAGCGGCGTTTTACGGCAGACGCGTCGCATGAATTGCGTACGCCGTTGGCGGCGTTGCGCGTGCAGGCCGAAGTTGCGCAAATCGCCGGTGATGATGAAGCGGTTCGCGCCCATGCGCTGGATCAACTCATCGTTGGCATTGATCGTTCGACGCGTTTGGTAGAGCAACTTCTGGCATTGTCGCGCCTCGACTCTTTGCGCGGGATTCAGGATATGGCGCCTGTCAACTGGCGCGCCATTGTCGAAACCGCTTTTACCGAAGTAAAACCGCTTGCCGATAAGCGGCGAATTGCATTGCGTTTTGAAGAGGGCTCTTCGCCGCCTGAGCTAAACGGCAATTTTGTATTGCTGACATTGCTGATGCGTAATTTGGTCGGCAACGCGGTGCGCTATATTCATGATGGCGGTGAAATTGTCGTTCGCCTTTCACGCAGCGAGCTTCGTGTTGACGATAATGGCCCCGGTGTTGCGCCCGAATACCTGAGTAGTCTTGAAGAGCGCTTTTTTCGCCCGCCCGGGCAGCAGCAATCCGGCAGCGGTCTCGGTCTTTCCATTGTTGGGCGGATTGCACAACTGCATGGTTTCGGCTTTCGTGTGGCCAATCGCACCGAAGGCGGATTCAGCGCGGTGGTGTCGTTTTCCGCGTAAAAAAACCTGCCGCTTTGCCGGCAGGTTTTTTCGGTTGAAGTATAAAAGTTTTATTGTCTTATCGCGGTGAAATGCGCTTCTTCCTCAGGGTTCCGATTTTCGGTTTCCCAAGAGCCGGTCATCCCGCCGCTTGAGGTAAATTGCAGATTGAGTTCTGCCCGGACATTGTAGCCATTGTCGCAAGTGTAGCGGCCAAAGTCGTCATCAATTTCATAGTTACGGCCTCTGACCTTAAGCGGGCCGGTGATTTTGCAGGATACGCCACTATCGTTGGTAAAAGTCAGCGTGCCGTTATTGCCGCTTTTCGTGAAAGACATGGGCGACGTATGTGTCGTATACCAGACGTGGTCATTTCCGCGTAAGTCTTCTTCATATTTGGTTTTAATTGTTGCCTGATAAACAGCCGAGTCTTCCACTTGTGTCGTCGGCGCTTTCAATGTTTGCCGCTCGACTTGCTTGGTCAGTGTCTGTCCGTCTGTAAACATGAGTGTAATCGTGCCTGTTGTGACGGAATCGGGTGTGAAGGTTGCGTTGCCGACAACAGTGCGTTGGACACGAGCCGGCGTCCAGATATTTTCCGTAGGCGCGCTTTGTGTTTTGATAATCTCCCCGGTAAAGGCGTTATCTTTGTAATTCATTTCGGCGGTGTACCAGAAGGGATTGCCGTCCCTGTCATAAACAAAGAAGGTGGCGAAAATGAATTCACGGCTTTGCACCATATTCACGCCCCAGCCGGAAGTGGCGGGGTTCCACCAGATGTCCGTATAGTCCGGTAAAAGTGAGGACGTTTGCGATTGTGCCGACAACGGGACAATCGCCATGATTGTGATGAAAATAAAACGAGCGATATGAAACATGAAACTCTCCATTAATTGAATGATGAACGTCCCTACTGTTTAATATCGAAAAATTAAAAGAACATTAAACCGGAAGATGCTTAATAATTATAATTTTTATTGCAATTATGGGCGCGTATTTATAGAAGCGGGCTGAGCAATCGCGCTGCCGCCTCGCTCCAGTAAGCAAAGCGGGAAATGGAACGTTTTTTAAGTACCGGTTTTGCCGATAACATATCTTCCTCAAACTGTGTCGCCAGCGCCGTTGCTAGGTTTCGCTCGTAAATGCCGACGCACACTTCGAAATTAAGATAAAAACTGCGGTGATCGAAATTGGCCGTACCGATAAACGACAGGTCGTCGTCAATCAACATCGTTTTGGAATGGAGCATTCGCTCGGTAAATTCGAATATGGTTACCCCGGCGCGTGTCAACTCGTCAAAGTAGGAGCGTGCCGCCAAGGTTACCGGTTTTGAATCGCTGTTTTCCGGCACCATAATACGCACGTCAATGCCGCGCAGCGCGGCGTTCGTCAATACCATCATTGCCGATTCATCAGGAACGAAGTATGGGGTTGTCAACCATACTCGATGTTGCGCAGAAGAAATTGCCGCCAGATAAGCGCGGTGAATCGGCGCCCATTCGGTATCGGGACCGGAGCCGATGATCTGCACGAGGTGCGCGCCCCTCGTAGGCACATCGGCAAAGATATGCGACGCTTTCCAGGGCGGCTCTTCACCGGTGGCATACAGCCAGTCTTCCCAGAACATTTGCTGCAAGCCGAATACCGCATCACCGTACAAGCGCAAATGAATGTCATGGTAAGCATTCGCATTGATACGCTCATCTTCAGTATCGGTAATATTGATACCGCCGACAAAGCCCGTCCAATCGTCGCATACTACAATTTTGCGGTGGGTACGCATATTGATTACCGGGCGGATACGCGCCAACGATGCGCGATGGAAAAAGCCGACGCGAACACCGGCGTCAATAAGCGGCGCTAAGAATTTTTTATCAAGGCGCTTGGAGCCGAGCGCATCGACAAGCAGGCGTACTTCGACACCGGCACGGGCTTTTTCAATAAGCAGATCGCGTAACGCCGTTCCGATATTATCGGGTTCATAAATATAATATTCGAGATTTACATGGCGTCGCGCGGCGCGGATTTCGGTAAAAATTGCGTCGAAAGTTTTTGCGCCATCTACCAGCAAGTCAACATCGATGCACGTTCCCGGCCGATAATTGCTGGCAATACCGATTCGGGCGGTCCGGGCAATGTTTTCCGGCGGCAACATTGAAAAACGTGTTGAGGCACGTGTTTCCCAGGATAAAATTTCACGTACATGCTGGCGCTTAATTTGTTTGCGCTTGATTTTATGCGGGCCGAAAAAATAAAAAATCAAGAAGCCGATATAAGGTAGTGCCGATAAGGCCAATATCCAGCCCAGCGTTGCCACTGGCGAGCGCTTCTGCCAGATGATCCATCCGATCAGAATGACGATGTATAACGACCACAATAATGAAATCGTTAACGCAAGCATCGCTTCACCGCTTTTGTTGTCGACGATGGTAGTTTACCGTGTCTTGCATGGTTGGCGCCGGTTTCAACCCGTCGAAGAGGTAATACCATGCCAATTTAAAGTTTTTCCGCCACAAACGTGGGCGTGCGTAACGAATGATGGTATTGATTTTTTCATATTGATTCCGGCGATAGCACGGGACGCGGCATTTGACGCATAGGCTTTTCCCTTCCTCAAAAGCGCAGCGCGTATAACGGCGCAATACGTATGCCTCAAGCGGCCGGCAGTCGGCACATGGCGTCGGCTCGTTTTGATGATGGTCGTGGCAGTAAATATCGATCATGGCCTTGAGCGCCAGATATTCACGTACCCGGCGGGGGCCGAGGTTTTCAAAGGTGTCGTTGTTTGGTTTTTGCTTGTCTTTCATTTGCGAAAAACAATGGCGCACTATGATGGCAGTGTTTCAAGCGCGTCAAGGACAATACGGTTACTCAGTAACTCGGGCAGCAGAAACGGCGGTTTTTCGGGAGGATAAAACACGTATACCGGCACGCCGCTGCGTCCAAACGTTGTCAGCGTTTCCGTAATCGTTTGGTCGCGGCGCGTCCAATCGGCACGCATCAGTACGATGCCGTGATCGACAAACGCTTTTTGAATGAGCTCGGTGTCTAGAACCATTTTTTTGTTGAATTGGCAAGTGACACACCATGCGGCCGTAAAATCGACGAACACGGTTTTACCTTCGGTATTTAAGCGTATCACTTCGGCGGGATCGTAGTTTTGCCAAATGCCGCTGTTTGCCGTGGCCGCATTCGAACCAGGATGCGTCGCCGTGCTATTTTTCAGTGCCAGTATAGTCATGATCACGGCCACAACCAGCGACAGCACGCATAATATTGACCACAGCCGCGCGCCGTGAAAATGCGCGTTGCGCCATGCCCACAGCGCCAACGCCAGCGCAATCAGCTCGNNATACGCCAGCGCAATCAGCGCCAGCAACATGTGCAATACCATGTCGTCACCGGTCAGCGCGCCAAGCACCCATAAGAGCCAAGCGACGGTCGCGTACAGCGGGAACGCCAGAAATTGCCGAAGATAAGTCATCCAGACACCGGGCTTGGGCAAAAAACGTTGCCATGCCGGGAACAGCGCCAGCAACATATAAGGAAGCGCCATGCCGATGCCCAGACAAGTAAAGACCATTATGGTTGTGATTAGGTTCTGGGTCAGCGCAAAACCAAGCGCCGCACCCATGAACGGCGCGGTACACGGCGATGCGACCACCACGGCAAGCACACCGGACGCGAACGCATTGACTGTACGGTTTTTCGATGTCCAGCCGGCCAGTGACGATGGCGCCATCAGGCCAAACTCAAACAGCCCGGAAAGATTTAACGCGATGACGCCAAAAAGAAGAATCAGCGTTATGATGACCCACGGCGATTGCAGTTGAAAGCCCCAGCCAAGATGTTCGCCGGTTGCGCGCAGCATTAGCAATAAAAGCGCAAGAAACAAAAAGGAAATGACGACGCCTGCAGCGAAAGCAAAAGCTTCACGGCGCATATCCGCTTTACTGTCGTGATGTTGGACAAAGCCCAGTACTTTGATGGAAACAATCGGGAAAACGCACGGCATCAAATTCAGAATCAGGCCGCCGGCCAGCGCAAAAAATACCGCCAGCCACAACGTTAATGAGCCGTTGTCGCCCGTAGTGTTGTGGATCGGTGAGGATGCCGTTCCGGGAATCTGTGCCTGTGGCGGCGCGGTGAATGTCGGCGCGGCTCCTGCCGCCGCATTTCCGGAAAGCGGCACGTCGATGGACACAGCCATCTGTCCATTTGGCCATGGGCGTGCCGCTTGCAAAATACCGCTGATTCGCGCCAGGTCGCCGGTCAATTGATGCGACACAGGCAACAACAGCACCAGCGCATCGCCGTCGCGGCGCATGGGTTGCGCAAAGGACGGCTCAATCGTACGTTCTTTATCGGAAAATAAATAAAGCGCGCCCGGATCGGCGGTCGCTTCGTTCGGTGTCATGCGTAGTTCGATGATATTGCCTGCGCCGCGCGCTGTTATCGTCCAGCCGGTCAAAGGTTGCGGTATTGTGCGCAATGTTTTTTCGATGGCAGGCGACCAATGGGGATCACGCACACCGGCATTGCCGACTTTAAGCGTTAATGCGACATTCGTGCCATCGGGAATGCAGATATCGCGACACATCAGCCAGTCGGCGCGCGCGGCAAATGAGAGCGTATCGGCCGTCAGCGCCGCATCGGCGGCAAAGGTTGTGACCAGCAATACCTCATCTTCGTAGCCATAGTTAAGGTATGGCCCGAATATCTGCGCTTTCGGCGCTGGCCACTGTATCGCGCTGATTTGTTGTACGCCGGGCGGCAATTGCCATTGGATGGTTGTCGGCAATCCGGTATCACCCGGATTTTGCCAATAGGTATGCCAGCCCTCGTTCATCGTCAGCCGCAACGCAATATGGAACTGTTGACCGGCAGTAATTTGTTGATGATCGCCGACCAGTTCGGCTTGCACATGCTGCGCGGCGCTTAACGATGAGAAAAGTAACAGCAGCCACGATATGGCAATGACTGATAACGCACGGAAATCAAAAAACCTAGGCTTTTGCATTTCTCAAAACAACGATCAGGGTTCCGGCCAGAGACAAGAGCCATGCTTGCGCAGTTCGGCAAGATAGGCTTCATGCGCGGCACATTCCTCGGCGGAAGCGCGAAGCATTTTTATGTGCTTGGGCGTATCGATTTGCCGATATGCCGTTTTTGTTTCCGGCGGGGCGATAACCAGCGATTCCTGGCCGCGCGTCAACGCCAGATAGACTTCTGCCAATAGTTGTGCGTCAAGGCAGGCACCGTGCAAAGTTCGATGTGCGTTGGAAATGCCAAAGCGCTCGCATAAGGCATCGAGCGAATTGCGTTTCCCCGGAAATTGTTTACGCGCTTCAATCAGTGTATCGAATACGGCGCTGTAAGCCGTCCGACACAACGGTTTTTGCGCGCGCGCCAGCTCGGCATCGAGAAAAGCCAAGTCGAAACTGGCGTTATGGATGATCCATTCCGCACCGCGGCAGAAGTCGAGAAATTCGTCGGCTTTTTCGAAAAACAGAGGTTCGTTTTGCAAACGTTCCCAGCGTATCCCGTGTACGCTGGCAGCGCCTTCTTCGATTTCGCGTTCGGGGTTGAAATACCAGTGTCGCAGCTCGCCGGTCGCGCGTCGCGATACCATTTCGATGGCGGCGAGCTCAATGATACGATGTCCTTGGCTCGGTTCAAGCCCGGTCGTCTCGGTATCGATAATGATCTGGCGCATATAAGGGTTATTAACGACGGAATTTGCGAATGGTATCCTGAATTTCCGCAATTGCCCGCTCGATTTCATTATCGGAAAGCGCGCTGATGTCTTTTTCTTTTTTTGCTTCGCCGAGATTAACGGTTTCTTGCAGCTGCGTTGATGAAAACTCGCCGGGACTCAACGAACTGGTTTCCGTTGTTTCGGAGTCATCTACTCTGCTGGTATCCCAGCGCATGATAATGGTCGAAAGATTATCGCCTTCCGATCCACCGCGTTTTTGCGCCTCACGCATCATGTTGGGCGCGGCCTGGAGCAGCGGCGCGGCATAAAGGTTTTCAATAATGTTCTTTGTCGGCATTGGTCCCCAAAAGCCGTCGGAACATATCAAAATTACGTCATTGTTGTTGAGCGTAGTGCGCCGCGATAAATCGATCACCGGATCGATGACGCCGCCCAGGCAGCTGTAAATACGATTACGCTCGGGATGCACCGCCGCCTCCTCTTCGGTAATCAACCCGCGATCCATCAGATATTGCACTTTGGAATGGTCTTTGGTCATCGCGAGCAATTCGCCTTGGCGAAATAAATACAGGCGGGAATCGCCGGCGTGTGCCCAGTACGCATAGCCGGACTGCACCACTGTAGCAACGCACGTTGTGCGAGGCGTTTCCACCAGCGAAAACTGACGGGCGTAAGAACCAAGTGCCGTATGAATACGGCGCATGGTGTCGTGAAGAAATTCAAAAGGGTTCGGTAAAACCGGTTGTGCTTCCTGCTGAAAACGCTCGGCGAACAAGCGCACGGCGATTTGCGCCGCGATTTCGCCGCCGTTGTGCCCGCCCATCCCATCGGCAAGTACCATCAGCAGGCTGTCGCGGCTGTAGATATACGCAATCCGGTCTTGATTGACTTTTCGCGAACCTTTTCGCGAATCCTGAAAAATAGTAAAGCGCATCCCAGACATGTGATGATTCAACCCTGTTTATTGAATAAAGAACTTCTGATGTTGCTCAAAAAGCCGGCTTTTGGTTTTTCGTCTGCCGTTGACAGCAGTACTTTTTGTAGCGTTAGCAAGCTTTGCGGGCGACGCATCGGATCAAGCTCCAGGCAACGATCAATCACATGGAGCAGCGTACTGGAGTAACGTCCCGCCCAAAGCTTGCGTGCCGTGATCAGATGATCCTCTTTCATTCGGGCGTCCGCCGCCTGCGGCGCAAAACCGGCAAGGCAGGCAAACATCGAAGCGCCGACACCGTAAATGTCCGTCCACGGCCCCAATTTGCTGATGTCGCGCTGATATTGTTCCGGCGCGGCAAACCCTGGCGTATACATCGGCGCAAACTGTCCGTTGGTACTCGACAGCGTTTGTTGTGCCGCGCCAAAATCCAGCAGCACCGGCGTGCCGTTCGTGCGCAGATAAATATTGGCGGGTTTCAGATCAAGATGCAAAAGGCGATGCGTGTGTACTTCACGCAAACCGTTGAGCAAGCGGATAAAAACACCGCGAATGAAGCGTTCCGAGAGTTTATCCTGTTTGATCTGGATATGCTGTTGCAAGGTTCGACCGTTTTCGTAGCGCATGACCATGTACACGGTTTCGTTGGCACGAAAAAAATTCAATACCCGTACTACATTTGGGTGGTCAATTCGCGCCAATGCCTTGCCTTCTTCAAAAAAACATTTCATTCCGTAGCGGAATGTGGTCAGATTTTCCACGCAGCTGGCGCGGATAATATCGCCTTCCATGCGTAAACCAAGCGTTGCCGGCATGTATTCCTTGATCGCCACTATTTCGCCATACTGATCGGTTGCCCGATAGACGATCGAAAACCCGCCTCGGCTTATCTGTTGCTCAATGCGGTAATTCAACAACCGGTACCCGGGTGGAAGCGCTTGGTTTTTGGCTACAGCCATGATAGAAAGATGGGATCGATAATAATCTTGCGGTGCGTAAAATAACGATTTTCCTTGTCTATTCAAATAAAGTAAAGTAAGAATTACCCCTTAAAACCAGATATTTAAGAAAAAAGATGAATATTTTCAGCATGACCGGGTTCGGTTCAATCGAAAGCAATACAGAAAAATTGGCGCTGACAGTCGATTTACGCGCAGTCAACCACCGTTTTCTTGATATGTCGTTCAAGTTGCCCGATGAACTGCGACAGTTGGAGCCGGTATTGCGGGAACGTATCGCCCGTAATATGAAGCGCGGCAAAATCGATTGTCGGCTGCAACTGACTCAGCGTCATGCCGCGGATACGTTGATGCCTGATTCGGCGCAAATCGAAACCTTGCTGGCGGCGGAAGGCGCCGTGCTTGCCATAAAACCCGATGCCAGATCATTATCCGTTGCCGATATTTTGCGCTGGCCGGGCGTGCTGACCACGGTGCAAGAAGCGCCAGATCGATTGGCCGAGGTCGCGTTGGCCGCATTCGATACTGCCTGGCGGGAATTTGCCGCCAGCCGCGCCCGCGAAGGTCTGAAGCTTGGCACAGTTTTGCTGGAGAACTGCACAGCTATCGAAAACTTGGTTGCCCGTATCATGCCGCGTATCCCTGAAATTCATGAGGCTTACAAAGAGCGTTTGGCGCAGCGCTTGCGCGATGCCCGCCTTGATCCCGATGAGGAGCGCTTGAAGCAGGAGTTGGCACTTTTTGCCGTGCGTATCGACATCAACGAGGAAGTGGATCGTCTGACAGCGCATGTTGCCGAAATCCGGCGCGTTACCCGGGTGGATGTTGATGACTTGGCGCCAATTTCCGGACAATCCCATGTATCGTACGGTTCACGGGGCAAGCGTCTCGACTTTCTTGTCCAGGAATTGCACCGTGAAGCCAACACGCTTGGTGCCAAATCAATTGACACCGAACTTTCACAAATTGCGCTGGAGATCAAAGTTTTGATTGAACAAATGCGTGAACAAATTCAAAATATCGAGTAAATCCAAAATTCGTTGACCATGATATGACCGCCCGATTTTCTTCCGTTTCTTTTGGCTGCCTTTTCGTTCTTGCGGCACCGACGGGCGCGGGAAAGACCAGCTTGGTCCATGCGTTACTGGCGCGCGAACCGGGGATTCGTCTTTCCGTTTCCTACACTACACGTACGCCGCGTCTCGGTGAAAAAGAGGGCATTCATTACCATTTTGTCGACCAGAGTCGCTTTGATGAGCTGCGCCGGACAGGGGAGTTTCTTGAGGATGCTTGCGTTTACGGCAATTGGTACGCAACCTCTGCCACTTGGTTGAAGCAACAGCTTGAGTCCGGTCAGGATATTCTGCTGGAAATTGATTGGCAGGGCGCCGGGCAGGTACGGAAAATCTTTCCGGACAGCATCCAGATTTTCGTATTGCCGCCATCGCTTGCCGCATTACGCGAACGGCTGGAAAAACGCGGGCAGGATTCTGTCGATGTCATTGAGCGGCGGCTGGCGATGGTGCGCGAGGAATTCCGGCATTATGTCGATTTTGATTATGTTATTATCAATCAGGATTTTACCGCCGCCAGCAACGATTTGGCGGCGATTGTGCGTAGCGCGCGCCTTTTGGCGCCCCGTCAGCGTGTGCGTCATGCCTCGTTATTACGCGAACTGATTTCACCCAATATTGAGGATTGAGAGAGAATTATGGCCCGTATTACCATTGAAGACTGTTTGAAAAAAATTCCCAATCGCTTTGAATTGACGCTTGCGGCCGCCAATCGCGCCCGACTGTTGTCCACTGGCGCGCAACCACTGATTGATCCGAACCGTGACAAACCGACGGTCATCGCGTTGCGTGAAATTGCCGCGAGCAAAATCGGACGCGAGATGCTCGATAAACAGATCGGTAACCGCATCATGTTAAGCGAAGAAAACCTATTCATGCCTGCCGCTTCAGGCGACCAAGCTACTGATGCTGTTCCCGAAGAGGATTCGGAGGCTCATCACCAAGCGGTACCGGTATTTACCTTTGCCCCTGTCAGCGAGCCGACATCGTTGACGGTAGAAGATTTGCCTTTTCTTACGACCACCGAAGGCATTTTGCCGCCGAAAGACGAGAAACAGTCATGACTGTTGCGCCCGCAACATCAGTGTCGATTTTGATCACTGCGGGCAACACGCTTTCACCTGTTATTTTCGGGCAATGCATGTGAGACGTTGATGACTGCTGCTGTCAACGTTGTCGATGCCTCTGCCGCCATTCTTTTTGACCGGTTGCGCCAGTATCTTCCCGAAGATGACGTGGCGTTGGTCGAGCGCGCTTATCAGGTTGCCGCCAAGGCGCATGAAGGGCAAACGCGGATATCCGGCGAACCTTATATTACGCACCCGCTGGCGGTAACCACAACGCTTGCCGGTTGGCAGCTCGATGTGCAGGCTTTGGCGGCGGCGTTGCTTCATGATGTTCTTGAAGATACCGGGATCAGCAAAGAAAATTTGGCCAACGAATTTGATCCGATTGTTGCCGACCTTGTCTCGGCGGTATCCAAACTCGACAAACTCGAATTTTCTTCGTACAAGGAGGCGCAGGCGGAAAATTTTCGCAAGATGCTGCTGGCGATGGCGCGCGACGTGCGCGTGATTCTGATCAAGCTTGCCGACCGCCTTCACAACATGCAAACGCTCGGCCCGATACGTCTTGAAAAGCGTCAGCGTATCGCCCGCGAAACCTACGATATTTATGTGCCGCTTGCGTATCGCCTCGGCCTTTATACTTTGCGCCAAGGTTTGCTTGATCTCTGTTTCCAGAATCTGCACCCTTTTCGTCATCGTGCTATTGAGCGTGCCATCGAAAAGGTGCGTGACGCAAGACGTGAGGTGGTTGACGGCGTGATTGCGCTTTTCCAGGAGCGTTTGCAGCAGCGCGGGTTGAAGGCGGAAGTCAGCAGTCGCGAACGGACTTCGCATTCGGTTTACAACAGGATGCGCGAAAAACATATTCCGTTTCGGCAGGCCATGGAACCGTGCGGTATTCGCGTCATCGTCGGGAAACGTGAAGATTGCTATGTTGCGCTCGGCGTCCTTCACGAAACATTCAAGCCGTTGCCGGGTCGCTTCAAAGATTATGTTGCATTGCCGAAAGCCAACGGCTATCAGTCTTTGCATACCACGCTGTTTGGCCCGAACAGCATGCCCGTCGATGTGCAGATTCGTACCTACGACATGAACCTTGTTGCCGATACCGGCATTGCCTCTTATTGGATGTACCGCTCGGCAACAGACTTTACCAATCTTGTCGAGACCCAGCAAAATACGCGACGTTGGCTGAAAGGGTTGCTGGAGATGCCGACCGAAAGCGATTCGGTTGAATTTGTCGATAACATTAAACGTGACCTGTTTCTGGATGAAATTTATGTGTTTTCGCCCAAAGGGCGGATTTTCACATTGCCGAACGGCGCAACCGTTCTTGATTTTGCTTATGCCGTGCATACCGATATCGGCCACCATTGTGCGGGCGGGCGTATTGATCATGAGTCGATGCCGATACGTACGGTATTACGCAACGGCAGCCAGGTGGAAATCCTCACTCACCCCGAGACGCATCCGACACCGGCATGGCTTTCGTTTGCCGTCAGCGGGCGGGCACGTTCGGCGATTCGTCATTTTTTGAGAAACCAGCAGGAGAGCGAAGCAGAAGCGTTGGGCAAACACCTGCTGCATTATGCGTTGACCGTATTAAAAATTAAACCGGAACAAATTCCCGATAAAGTCTGGCAACAACAGCTTGAATCATTCGCACTGAAAACGGTCAAAGATTTGTATGTCGAAATCGGGCGCGGCCAATTGCTGCCTTATGTCATTGCGCAGGCGCTGGCGGCACGGTTGGATAAGCCGCCGAAGAAAGGTACGCGTAAGAGAAATCTGCGTTTGTCCGGCGGCAGCAATACTTTGCTATGCTATGCGGAGTGCTGCCGTCCGTTGCCGCACGAAGCCATTATCGGGTGGATGCGTCCGGAGTTGGGTTTGGAAGTGCATGCCCGCGATTGCGCGGTATTAAAGCAACATGCGCCTAAACAGAATACACTCATTGATCTTTCCTGGCCGTCCGATGATGAGGCGATCTATGCATCTGAAGTTATTCTCTGGGCGCGGGAGCGGCGCGGCTTGCTTGCCGATTTGGCCACCGCCATCGCCCATACCGATACCAATATCGGGCAAATCTGGTTGGATCGTTCTGCCCCGCAAGAGCCGGTAGTGATTCGCTTTTTGCTGGATGTCCGCAATCGGCAACACTTGGCCGATATTCTGCGCGCCTTGCGTCGGGTTTCCGGCGTGCTCAAGGTTCAGCGCGCGCGGAAAGCAGCCTGACGGGCTATAATCGACGCATGTTTGTTTTCCCGTTTTTTCTTGTTTCAAACGGAACTTTACGCGCAGGAGAATTTTTGTGTGGGATATTATTCAAGCGGCAGGATGGCCGATCTGGTTTCTGATTATTTCGTCGATCATTGCCGTACCGATTATCATCGAGCGTTTCTGGGCATTGCGTCGTTCCGCAATCATTCCCAGAGGGCTGGTCGATGAAGTGCTTGCCGAATTTCGGCAAAAAGGACTGAGTACCGAACTGCTTACCAAGACGGCGCAACGCGGCCCATTGGGACAGATCATTGCCGCCGGGCTTGCCAACGCGCAATCGCCGCGCGTGGTCATGAAGGAGGCCATTGAGGAAGTTGGGCGGGTGGTCACCCACCGCCTGGATCGTTTTTTAACCACGCTCGGCACCATTGCCGCGATGGCGCCATTGCTTGGCTTGTTTGGCACCGTTGTCGGCATGATTGAGATTTTTGCGTCGACGACCGTAACGGGCGCCAACCCGACGCAACTGGCGCACGGTATTTCCGTCGCGTTGTATAACACCGCTTTCGGTTTGATGATTGCGGTGCCGTGCATGATTTTTTACCGCCATTTCCGCGCGTTGGTGGAATCTTACATTGTGGAAATGGAGCGCGAGGCCATTCGGCTGGTCGACGCGATGCAAAACGCACGTTGACTTGGGAAGCGGAGATTACGATGAATTTACGCGGTTACCGAATGCGCGATGAGCCTGAAATCAACTTTATTCCGTTGATTGATGTGTTGCTGGTGATTCTGATTTTCTTGATGGTGACGACCACCTATCAGCGCATTCGTGAATTGCAGATCACATTGCCGGAAGCCAGCGCGGAGCAAATGACGAACCGCCCGCAGGAAATCAACGTCGGCGTTGATGCCGAAGGTAACTATGTTGTCAACGGTCAGGTGTTTCGTTTTTCATCGGCCGACGATTTTGCCGCGGCGTTGCGTGATGCCGCGAGCGATATGGCAGAGCCGGTCATCATCATCAATGCCGACGCCAACGCCACGCATCAGTCGGTGATCCGGGTCATGGAAGCGGCGCGTTTTGCCGATATCACGCATCTGACCTTTGCTACCAATGAGCCTGTTTCCGAGTGAGTTTTCGAATGAGCCGGCTATCGAACTGGTTATCGCGTTTTTTTCCCGAACACTGGTATCAGCCGCGCCCGACGTGGCTGGCGTGGGTGTTGCTGCCGTTCACAATACTGTACGGCATCGCCGTTGAAATCCGTGCGTCGCTTTACCGCCACGGTTTTTTGCAAAGTTATGCATTGCCCGTGCCGGTGGTGGTGGTTGGTAACGTGACGGTCGGCGGTACAGGCAAGACACCTTTTGTTATCGCGTTGATTCATGCCTTGCGGGAGTGCGGCTTTACGCCCGGCGTCATCAGCCGCGGCTACGGCGGCNNAGTGAGCGTGGCGAAACTGCTTGTGTTACGCAAGATAGCAATCCGGCTGAGGTCGGCGATGAAGCCGGGCAGATCGTGCAAACCCGTGCGCCGATGGTGGTCGGACGCGATCGTGTTGCGGCTGGGCTGCTTTTAACCAGCAGTTATCCTCAAGTGGATGTTGTGGTTTCCGACGACGGGATGCAGCATTACCGTTTGGCGCGCACCATTGAGATTGCGCTGCTTGATGGTGCGCGTCAATTGGGCAACGGCTTGCCTTTGCCTTCCGGCCCGTTGCGCGAACGTTCTTCGCGGTTGGCGCAAGTATCGGCGGTCGTGCTTACGGAGATTGACGGCGCTGACGATCGGGAACCGCAATACGGCGTGCCGCTGTTCCGGCAGGCGTTGAAGGCCGATNNAAGCCAATCGGCCGGAAAATACCATGCCGCTTACTGCGCTTATGGAAGAAGAGTATATTCATGCCATCGCCGGGATCGGTAATCCAGATCGTTTTTTTCAGACACTTGATCGGGCGGGCATTCATGCCGAGCAGCATATTTTTTCCGATCATTTTTTTTATACTCCTGGCGATCTTGCGTTGCCGAACGCGCGCTGGATTATCATGACGGAAAAAGACGCGGTGAAGTGCCGCGCTTTCGCTGATGACCGCTGCTGGTATTTGCCGGTGACCAGCAGTGTCGCATTGCCGTTGCTTCATTTGATTGATGTGAAATTACGCCATGCCCGAAAAAATTAACCCCAAACTGCTTGAGCTTCTGGTCTGTCCGGTGACGCATGGACGGCTGGCTTTTGACCGCGAGCGCGACGAGCTGATTTCCGTTTCCGCCAAACTGGCTTATCCGATCAAGGGCGGCGTGCCGATGATGCTTGAAGACGAAGCGCACCAGCTCAGCGACGAGGAGACGGAAAGCTATCGGCATCGTTATAAACCGTAAATGACCGGAACCATCGTGCCTTTTATCACCATCATCCCCGCCCGTTATGCCGCCAACCGTTTGCCCGGCATNNGAAGCCGCTGGCAGAAGTCGGCGGTGTGCCGATGATCGTGCGCGTGGCGACACAAGCGCGGCAAAGCCGGTCCTCACGCGTTGTCATTGCCACCGACGACGAGCGAATTGCCCAAGTGACGCGCGCGGCCGATTTTGAAACAGTGATCACCCGTTCCGATCATGTTTCCGGTACGGATCGCCTTGCCGAGGCAATAGACCTGCTTGGCCTGTCGGATAATTGCGTTGTTGTGAACGTTCAAGGCGATGAGCCTTTTATTCCACCCGCGTTAATTGATCAGGTTGCGGAGGAATTGATGATGCACGAAGACGCGGCGATGGCGACGATATGTCATCCGATCAGCGCGTATGAAGAGTTTCATAACCCGAATGTTGTCAAAGTGGTATTGGATCGCTGGAATTACGCCTCGTATTTCAGTCGCGCGCCGATTCCGTTTACCCGCGATAGCGGTGATGCCGGCTGGCTCGACGCCTATCCCGCCGAACATTTGCCGTATCGTCATTGTGGTGTTTACGCTTACCGCGCTTCTTTTCTTCGTCTTTTCCCCACGCTGACACCGGCGCCTACCGAGCGAATTGAAAAGCTGGAGCAATTGCGCGCGCTATGGCACGGCTACCGCATCAGCGTCCTGATTACCGAGCAATCTTTGGCCTTCGGCATTGATACCGAGCAGGATCTCAAGGCAGCCAACGAAATGCTTCTGCGTCAGAAGCACAACAACAGCTAGAAAAATTCTGTATTGTTCCGTTTCATCGCGCTTACGGCTTGACCAGGCGCGGTGGCACGGAGAGAATCAAACCTTAGACAAAAAAGAAATAAAAGGAACAGAGCAATGCGTCTTATTTTGCTAGGCCCGCCCGGCGCGGGCAAAGGAACTCAGGCAGGTTTTATCAAGGAAGCATTCGGTATCCCGCAGATCTCCACTGGTGATATGTTGCGCGCCGCAGTAAGGGCGCAGACGCCGCTTGGATTGGCGGCAAAAAAAGTGATGGACAGCGGCGGGTTGGTTTCAGACGATATCATCATCGGTATCGTCCATGAGCGCTTAAAAGAAAAAGATTGCGCAAAAGGTTATCTCTTTGACGGCTTTCCGCGCACCATTGCGCAGGCCGATGCCTTGAAAGAAGCCAATATTGCACTGGACTATGTTCTGGAAATTGTCGCTCCCGATGAGGAAATCGTGACGCGTATGAGTGGACGGCGTACGCATCAGCCGTCCGGGCGCACTTATCATGTTCGTTTTAATCCCCCCCGGCGGGAAGGCGTTGACGATATTACCGGCGAGCCGTTGGTGCAGCGCGACGATGACCGCGAAGAAACCGTGCGCAAGCGCCTTGCCGTATATCATGAACAAACTGCGCCGCTGGTCGATTATTATCAAAAGCTGGCGATGGAGACGGGGCTTCCCAGATATCGCAAAGTGGCCGGTGTCGGCAGCGTCGATGCGGTTCGTGAGGCTTGCCTTGTCGCGTTAAAACCATAAAAAAGGAATGACCATGACCGCATTGCCGCGCGTTTCGATCATTGTTCGCAGTATGGCACGTCCGGGTCTGGCGACAGCGTTGGCGTCGCTTGCGGCGCAGACTTATCCGGACATCGAAGTGCTCATCGTGGCGGCCAGTGGTGCGGCACACCCGTCGCAACCGGAAACCGCAGGCGCTTTTCCGCTGCGCTTTATTGCTTCGGACAAACCGTTATCGCGTCCGGAAGCTGCCAATCTTGGCATACAAGCGGCAAGCGGCGCGTGGTTGACCTTTCTTGACGATGACGACGAATTTCTTCCGGAACATGTCGCTGGATTGATGGATGCCGTGGCGCGCGCCGATGGCGCACAAGTCATACATTCGTTGGCGCAAGCGGTATTTGCCGATGGCCGCCGCACAAACTATGGGCAGCCCGCCGCATTGGTCGAGCTTTATCAGCGCAATTTCATTCACTTGTCGAGCGCGCTGATTTCCAAGCGGCTGATTGCCTCCGGTTGTGTGTTTGATAATACGTTGGAAATTCATGAAGATTGGGATTTCCTGCTGCAATGCGCGCAACACACGGCATTTTATTTTGAACCGTTGCAAACCTTCCTTTGGTATGTCGACAGCGGCTCATCGGGTACGGCGGGCGGGCGAAACCATGACCCGAATAAATTCGTTCGTTTCCGCGATATTGTGTACGACAAATGGCGCGCTGCCAGCGAAGCGCTGGCGGAACGTACCGGAGCCCTGCTTCAGCAAGCCGCTGATGCCGCACGGCAGCAGCAAACCGCGCTGGCGCTGGAAAGAATCAACGAAGTGCTGGCAATCAGCTTCAATGACCCATGGGCGCTTAACATGCGCGCGATGATCGAACGTATGCATGGCGACAGCGATGCGGCGCTTGCAACACAAACGCTGGCGACCCAGATTCGTCCATATGACCCTGCTTTCTGTTGCAATCTCGGCCAGCTGCTTCTGGAAAAAGGCGATCGCGATCAAGCGCGTGTGATGGTGGAGCATGCGTTCGCGGCGCAAGCCGATTACCCGCCGGCACAACGATTGCTCGGCCAGATCAACCGCGAATCGTTGCACGATACTGCGGTCTAGCCGACGTAATTTAATTGCTGCCGCAATATTTATTTCTTTCGAGTTTTATTCAGCCATAAAGAAACGCAAATGAAAAAACGCAACGCTTTTTACGCACAGTCGGGCGGTGTGACTGCGGTCATCAACGCCAGTGCCGCCGGCGTCATTGAAACGGCGCGTCGGCATAAAGACAAAATCGGCAAAGTGCTGGCCGGACGCAACGGCATCATCGGCGCATTAACCGAGGATTTGATTGACACCTCGCGCGAAAGCGCTTCAATGGTTGCCGCGCTGAAGCATACGCCGTCGGGCGCTTTCGGTTCGTGCCGCTATAAGCTGAAAAGTCTGGAAGAATCGCGCGCGCAATATGAACGGTTGATTGAGGTTTTCCGCGCGCACGATATTGGTTATTTTTTTTATAACGGCGGCAATGATTCGGCGGACACCTGCCTGAAAGTGTCGCAGATCGCGGATAAGCTCGGTTATCCGCTGCAAGCGATACATGTACCGAAAACCGTCGATAACGACCTTGTGCTTACCGATAACTGCCCCGGTTTCGGCTCGGTGGCCAAGTACGTCGCGACCTCGATGCGCGAAGCGGCGTTCGATGTGGCGTCAATGGCAAAAACCTCGACAAAGGTTTTTGTGATGGAGGTCATGGGCCGCCACGCCGGTTGGATTACTGCGGCGGTTGGTCTTGCCGACGACAAAGAAACGCCGATTCCGCTCGTGCTGCTTTTCCCGGAAATAGCGTTCGACGAAGTGAAATTTCTTGCCGCTGTGCGCGGCAAGGTCGATACATTCGGCTATTGTTGCATTGGCGTATCGGAAGGGTTGCGTGATGCCGCCGGTAATTTGATGGCCGAAGCAGGCACGCGCGATGCGTTCGGGCATGCGCAGCTTGGCGGTATCGGCCCGTATATCGCACAACGGATTCATGAAAAGCTGGGCTATAAATATCATTGGGCGGTCGCTGATTATCTGCAACGCGCTGCGCGCCATATTGCGTCGAAAACCGATCTTGAGCAGTCATACGCAGTCGGCAAGGCGGCGGTGCAATTCGCGCTGGCCGGGCACAACGCGATCATGCCCGCGATTATCCGCACTTCCGATACGCCGTATCGCTGGAGAATCGAAGCGGCGCCATTGAAGAAAATTGCCAACAAGGAAAAAATGTTGCCCAGGTCATACATTGCCCGCGACGGTTTCGGCATTACCGACAAAGCACGCGTTTATCTGTCGCCGCTGATTCGTGGCGAAGCGCCGCCGCCGTTCAAAAACGGCGTGCCGCAATATGTGCGGCTGAAGAATGCGGCTGTTCCCAGGAAATTGAATACGTATCAGGTATAAAGAACATTTCTCGTCGTGAGCCGTCTTATTTTGCCGGAGATGTTTACCAAGCTTCGGCAGGATCTTTGGGGGTGAAAAAGTATGAGATTTCCAAAAGCAATACGGACGCTGTTTTTATTATCGGTACTTGCCGTGTGCTTTATGTTGGGAGCGTGCGCTGTGCATTATGAATTTGACGAAGCAGCCTGGAGAGAGCTTACGCTGTCCCGGGACAGAAGCCTTTTGTACGCGCCGCATCACAATGAAAACGGCTACTTTAATCCCTGGTTGCCCAATGTCGAGCGCAAAGGCAGCGTTTGGGATTTGAGGATGAGCAAAAGAATCGAAGCGCCGTATATCGACGAAAGCAAATATGAGGCCGTGGAAAATGACTATGAGTATTTGGCAACGGGTCCCGATACGTTGAGTTTTGCCGGGCACGCCACATTCATGATTCGGATGAACAACGCTACTATTATCACCGATCCATATTTTTCCGGCAGAGCGCTGATTATCTGGGATAAAGTGACGCGGCGGTTCAATTTTGAAAACGTTCCCGAACGTCCCGTGGTGCTGATCAGTCATAACCACTACGACCATCTCGACAAATACGCTGTTAAAAAACTGATCAAAAAAAAGGCGGTCTTTATTGTTCCGCTGGGGTTAAAAGATTTTTTCACGGAGCTTGGGGCGGTTGAGGTTCATGAACTCGATTGGTGGCAAGAGATCGTATTGAATGGCGTGAAATATACATTTCTTCCGGCCCAGCATTGGTCGAGAAGAATCGGGCAGCCGGCCAACAGTACGCTTTGGGGCGCTTTCATGATAGAGGGGAACAGGAAAATATTCTTTTCAGGGGATACGGGTTATTTCGTTGGCTTCAAGGAATTTGGGGAAAAATTTCCAGGGATCGATTATGCGCTCTTGGGTGCGGGCGCTTATGAGCCTCGCTGGTTCATGCATTATGCTCATCAGAATGTTGAGGAGTTCTTTCTGGCAGTGAACGACCTTGGCGCCAAAGTTTCGATTCCGATGCATTTCGGGGTAATAGAGCTTGGCAAGGAGCCGATATTTTATTCTCCTTATGAGGTCGATCAGTACATGGATAAAAATCCCGGCTATAAGGAGAAGGTGCGGGTTCTGAGGGCGGGAGAATATATTGTGTTGGGGGATGGACTATGAGCGGATTCAGCAGGTTTCAGAGAAACGTATGTAAAGCATGTTTGTTGCTTTTATTCATCTTCACGCCGGTTCAAGCGTATGCTTTGAGCGAAGAGGAGAAGGTTACCGCGCTTATAGAGTCGGTCAGGAACACGCCTGAAGGAACGCGTTTCATACGAAATGGTAAAGCATATGATGTTGCCGATGCGGTATCTCATCTTAAGCTCAAGTATTCAAAGGCAAAATCGAAGATAAAAACCGCCGAGGATTTCATCAAGCATGTGGCGTCCGCCTCCTCCCTTTCCGGAGAAGCGTATCTGATACGCTATCCCGATGCGTCTACCGTTACTGCGGCAGTATTTTTCACCGAGAGATTGCACAAGCTGGAGAGTGAAAAGTAGTTAAAACGGGTAGAGTGCTTAGTTTGTATTACTGCGAAAAGAAAGGGGACTTTGGCTTCCTTCTATTCTGAAAATCCTCAGAGTCTCTTACCTTCAGCAAGGAGTACNNATCATATCCCTTCACTGCCTGGTGCACTCTTGCACAGTATTTGACAGGAAGAACAGATAAAAGGCTCTTTTTTTGCTGTTGATACTCTAGAAAACGCAAGACTGCAAGTCAAACAAACTCATGAATATATTTCGGGCTATTTGGGCGAGTATAGTCATCTTTTTGCCTATCCATATGGGCAGATGAGTGATTACCTAAAAGATGAGTATTTCCCTAACTATCAGAAAGAGCATGGACAACGCGCAGCGTTCACAACCGAAGGCGCTCCAGTGGCTTTTGGGGTGAATCGCTGGACACTACCTCGTTTTGTTTGTGGGCAACACTGAAGGTCATCTGAAGAGTTGGTCAGGCTCATCCAGAACCTATAAGGATCTTATTACTTTTTAAAACGGGCCCAATGCCGAGGCTTTTCGAACCCAAGCCGTTTTTTCTTCCTCTGTGAGCGCTTTTAGCCAAACAACCATTAGATAAGGGATATCTGTGTGAACAAAGCCAACACGCAGATCGACTTGTTCAGCCAATTTATCGCCGACAAAACCCCATATGGCCAAGGCAATCTTTGCCGATTGCGGCAAAACTTTCACGTTGCAGGTATTCGGCAATTCCGCCTGCCTCGCGGATGATGCGACGGTGTGTTGCCGGTATTTTCCGATAAAGATGGTCGTCGAGAACCAACCCGCCACATAGATAACAATTTTCCCATGGTGTTTGATGGACATAGCCGACAGGCATCATTATTTTTTCATCTATCTTGTAAAAAGCGACGAAGTGTCGGGGGGTATTGGGAAAAGAAGGCGTGTTGAAGCGGCGACGAAAAAGCCTGCCAACAAAAAATTCGGCGTTTGCTATTTCCGTGACGCAAAGGATGTCTGAAATACAAGAGGCAGGATAGGAGGCGGTTTCGGATGAAGAGATTTTTTTCTGTGCTGCTCTGGTGGACGTGGTACGGAAAATAGCTTTAACGGCTTTCAAATTTCCCGGAAAATACTTTAGAAATTTCATGGATAGTCTAAATAAAAGAAAAATGCTCCTCAAGTTTTCGGAGCTGAAAAGAATTGTTTATTTTCCAAGCGCTTTTCCAGCCATCGCATCAGGTTTTCCGTTGCGCCGCGATGTTGCGTTAAAAATCGATGCCCCGCTTCGCGCATGATATGGCATTGTTCGGGATGGCTCAATAGTTCACCGACAGCAGCGATCAATTCATCGGCGTCACGTACACGTCGCGTCGCGCCACCTTGATGCGCAGCCGCGCTGATTTCCTGGAAATTGAAAGTATGCGTGCCGACCAGTGTTGGAATACCGATACTGATTGGCTCCAGAATATTTTGCCCACCGAACGGCAACAAGCTGCCGCCGACAAAAGCAATATCTGCTGCCGCGTAATAGGCAAACAACTCGCCCATCGAGTCTCCGAGAATGAATTTTGTCGCCGGAGAAATCATTTGGTTTTCACTACGCTGGATAAAAGCAAGATGGTGCTCCTTTAAAAGAGCGGCAACGATATCGAAGCGTTCGGGATGGCGCGGCACGATGATGATGCGGAGGTTTTTCGGTAATTGATCGGCGTGGCGAAGAAATGCGTCGAGAATCAGTGCTTCCTCGCCGTCACGGGTGGATGCGATGACCCAGATCGGGCTGTCGCCGTCGGCAAATCGCCGACGGAATGTTTTACCCAAGTCAAGCATGCCTTCCGGTGCGCGGATGTCGAATTTAAGGTTGCCGGTGACCGTCACGTCGTTTGCGCCGAGGGCAGTCAAGCGCGCCGCATCGTCCCCGGTTTGTGCGGCAACGCCTGTAAGCGCGGCAAAGATTGGGCGCGTGAACGACGCAAAGCGTCGATAGCGCTGCGCCGAGCGCGCCGACATCCGCGCGTTGATCAGAAAACAGGGAATACCGGCGCGTCGGCATTCGTCGATCACATTCGGCCAGAGTTCCGTTTCCATAAAAAATGCGGCACGCGGTGCAAAATGAGCAAGGAAACGGCGTACCGCAAAACGATAATCGTAAGGCAACCATGCTTGCGTGACGCGCTGGCCATAAAGTGCTTTGCCGGTGGCGCGTCCGGTGGCGGTCATGTGCGTCAATACGATTGGCGTTTGCGGGAACCGTTTTTCCAGCTGGTCGATCAGCGGTGCGGCGGCGCGGGTTTCACCGACGGAAACCGCGTGAATCCAGATGGCGCCACGCATGGAAGGCGCGCGGTAATATCCGAAACGTTCGCCGATGTGAGCGCGGTAACCGGGATTTTTACGTCCGCGCCAGTACAGGCGCGCGATGAGTAATGGCATCAGCAACCAACCGATAAGGGTATATAAGCCGTGCCAGATCATGCGTTTTTCTCGCGGTTTTTCCTATCGGGCAGCGCTTTCACGCAGCGGAGCACTTGCGCCGGATCGGGCATAACGCCGTGTTCCCCGATATCCTGCGCGTGCGCGCCTTGGACGGCGACGCCAAGCTGGCGCGGCGATGTCGCGGTGAAAATGGCGACAGTTGGTGTGCCCAACGCCGCCGCATAATGGGTTAATCCAGTATCGACGCCGATTGTCCAGCGCGCTTGCTGCAAGAATTGGCCGAGCGATGTCAGCGATAAATGCGGCAAAATTTGCGTGTGCGTAAATCCCTGCGCCAGCCGTTGGCAACGCGCCTGTTCGTCGGCATTGCCCCATGGCAATAATACGGCGAGACCGCTCGCGGCACAGTCTGCGATGACGGCGCGCCAATGATCCTCCGGCCACAGCTTATCGTCCCGCGATGTTGCCGTTAACAACATTACATACGGTGATTTTGGCAAAGTTTGCAGCGTATGAAACGCCCATTGCCAGCGCGGCGTTTCATGGATATCGTATCCCAGAGCCGCCGCCGCCAGAAGACGGCAGCGTTCGACAAAATGCAACGTGCGCGGCACACTGTGCGTTTTCTGGTAAAAAAAAGTCGCGAGCGGCTCGCGAATGGACGCGCGATCAAACCCATGCCGCTCTTTGGCGTTTGCCCATTGACCGATCAATGCGCTTTTGACTTGCTCGTTAAGATCAATCGCCAGATCGTATGATTCTTTGCGAAGCGTACGACGGAAAACCGCCAGTTCGCGCCAGGCGCTCATGTGTCTCCAATTTTTTCGCCAGCGGCGTAACGCAAACAAAATAACGCGGCGCGCGCCTGCCAGACGGGGAATGTCGGCAAACGCTTCTTCGACGACCCAGTCGATTTTTGCATCCGGATACGTTCGTCGAATGTCCGCCAGCACAGCCGAAGCGTACACGACATCGCCAAGCGAGGATGTCCGTATAATCAGGATACGCGGAGACGCAGGACAGGGAGGCGGGTGAGGCATAAACGCAAAAAATGGATCATAATCTCCGGCATTGTAATGGATTGCGCCTGCGCCGCGGGTGCGCTGACGTACAATAAGCATCTTAAAAGCGCCATAGCTTGGCCAAATGGAAAATGTGAAACGAATGCCCGAATCTGCCCGGAAACTTCCTTTGTCGTTGGTGTTGATCACGTTTAATGCGGGAACATCGCTGAAAGCATGTTTGGCGTCGGTGCCGTTTGCGGATGAGATCGTCATCGTCGACTCGGGAAGCACGGACGATACACGCGATATTGCCGCCGCATACGGTGCAAAAGTTGTCCATCAAGAATGGTTGGGGTTTGGTGCGCAGAAAAACAGGGCGGTCGCTGCTGCAAATAACGACTGGGTATTATGTTTGGATGCCGATGAGCGCTTGACGCCTGAGTTGGCGCAAACCATTGCCGCGTTGTGGCGTGATGGCGCCGCGCCGAGCGCGCCCGCTTTTGCCTTGTGCCGACGTAACCGTTTTCTTGGGCGCTGGTTGCGCCATGGCGAAGGCTACCCCGATTGGGTGGTGCGCCTGTTTGATCGACGGCGAGCGCGTTGGAGCGGCGATGTGGTGCACGAGAAAGTAATCACTGACGGCGCGCCGGGGCGTTTATCCGGCGATCTGTTGCACGAATCGGCAGAGTCGATCGATGATTATGTCGCCAAGCAAAACCGTTATACCTCAATGCAAGCCGAACGCGATTTTGCCCAGGGAAAACGCGTGACCGTACCGCGTATGTTGGCGTCGCCCCTAGCGCGTTTTTTCCGTTTTTATGTTGTCAAAGGCGGCTTTCTTGACGGCATCGCCGGATTTGCGCACATTGCGATCGGCGCGTGGGCAAGTTTTTTGAAATATGCCAAGCTTTATGCGTTACAGCAAAAGCCGCACTTCCCGGATAAACGCCTATGAACGTTCCTTGCCTTTCCGCCGCCGATCATGTGCTGGTGACGGGCGTTGCCGGGTTTATTGGTATGCATGTCGCGCAACGGCTGTGCCGAAGCGGCGTGTCGGTGACCGGTGTCGATAATTTTGACCCTTATTACGATGTACGCCTGAAAGAAGCGCGCATCGCTCAATTGGCGGCATACAAGAATTTCACGCTGTTCCGACGCGATCTTGCCGACGAAGAAACGACGCGCGCGCTTTTCCAGAATAATCGCTTTACCCATGTCATTCATTTGGCGGCACAGCCGGGCGTGCGTTATTCGCTGCAAAACCCCGCCGCGTATTTGCGCAACAATATCATCGCTTTCGGCCATCTCCTTGAAGGTTGCCGTCATGGCGATATTCGTCATCTGGTTTATGCCTCGTCGTCGTCGGTGTACGGCGCCAACCACAAGCTGCCTTTTTCTGAGGGCCAGCCGGTTGATCATCCGGTCAGTATTTACGCCGCCACCAAAAAAGCCGACGAGTTGATGGCGCACAGTTACAGCCATTTATATCGATTGCCGACTACCGGTTTGCGTTTCTTTACGGTGTATGGCCCTTGGGGGCGTCCCGACATGTCGCCGATGCTTTTTGCCGACGCCATTCTGAGCGACCGCCCGATCAAGGTATTCAATCACGGCAAGATGCGTCGAGATTTTACTTTTGTCGACGATATTGTCGAAGGCGTAGTGCGTATTGTTGCGCTTGTGCCGAAAAACAATCCGGCCGACGGTGCGCCATATGCGATATACAACATCGGCAACCATACGCCGGTGGAACTGGAAACATTTATTGATACGCTGGCAGCCTTGATCGGTAAACCGGCGCGGCGCGAATATCTGCCGATGCAACCGGGCGATGTTGAGGCAACATATGCCGACGTATCACGTCTTGCCGCGCTTACCGGTTTTTCGCCCGATACCAAGCTGGAGGACGGGTTGCTGCGATTTGTTGATTGGTATGTGCATTGGTGCGGGTGCTAGGCCTTGCTACACATGAAACATATGCTCAAGTACAATAATGCATCACGAGAGTGCGCATTGCGGAAAAAATAATATCGGAGATTACGCATGATTTTGGTTACGGGCGGCGCCGGGTTTATCGGCGCTAATTTTATACTTGAATGGTTGGGGTGCGGGGACGAGGCTGTTCTCAATATCGATAAGCTGACTTATGCCGGTAATATCGATAATCTCGCGCCGCTCAAAAGTGATGCGCGCCATATTTTTGTTCGTGCCGATATCGGCGACACATCGACCATTGGGACGTTGCTTAAAAAATATCAGCCGCGCGCGATCGTTCATTTCGCTGCCGAGTCGCATGTGGATCGCTCGATTCATGGCCCCGCCGATTTTATCGAAACCAATATTGTCGGAACATTTCGTTTGCTTGAGTCGGCGCGCGCTTACTGGCAATCTTTGCCGGACGACGCGCGGCAATCATTCCGTTTTCTGCATGTTTCAACGGACGAGGTGTACGGTTCGCTGAGCGCTGACGACCCGGCTTTTTCCGAGATGACGCCATACGCGCCGAACAGCCCATATTCGGCATCAAAGGCCTCCTCGGATCATTTGGTGCGCGCTTATTATCATACGTATCGGTTGCCGACGCTGACAACCAACTGTTCGAATAATTATGGCCCCCGCCAATTTCCGGAAAAACTCATCCCGTTGATGATCATCAACGCATTGGCCGGTAAAGCGTTGCCCGTGTATGGCGACGGTAAAAATATCCGTGATTGGCTTTATGTCGACGATCATTGTTCGGCGATTCGTACTGTTCTGGCAAAAGGCGTGCCCGGCGAAGTGTACAATATCGGCGGTAACGCCGAAATGGCCAATATCGACGTCGTGCATACGCTGTGCCGACTGCTCAAAGAGATTTATCCCGATAAAGACTTTACCGAACAAATCACGTTTGTCAAAGATCGCCCCGGTCACGATCGTCGTTACGCGATCAATGCCGAAAAAATCTGTACACAACTTGGCTGGCGTCCTCGGGAAACCTTCGCTACCGGCCTTGCCAAGACCATACGCTGGTATCTTGACCATCAGGATTGGCTTGACGCGGTGAACAATAAAACCTATCAACAATGGATTGATAGACATTACGTACAAGGGTAATGGCGATATGAGCAAATCACGCAAAGGTATTATTCTCGCAGGCGGTTCGGGCACCAGGCTTTATCCGGCGACCCAAGTCGTTTCCAAGCAGCTCTTGCCGGTGTACGACAAACCGATGATTTATTATCCGCTGTCGGTACTGATGCTTTCCGAGATTCGCGACATTCTGCTGATTTCGACGCCGGAAGATACGCCGCGCTTTGAGCAATTGCTCGGCGACGGAAGCGCCTGGGGCGTTCACATCAGCTACGCAGTTCAGCCTTCCCCGGACGGTTTGGTGCAGGCGTTTATCATCGGCAAAGGGTTTATCAACGGCGGTTTATCAACGCTGGTGTTGGGCGATAATATTTTTCACGGCCACGACCTGGTGGTACAACTGCGCCGCGCTCATCGTCAGCAAACGGGCGCTACCGTTTTCGCTTATCCTGTTGCCGATCCCGAACGCTATGGCGTTGCCGAGTTCGACAGCGATCATAAAGTTATCAGCCTTGAAGAAAAACCGCAAAAGCCGAAATCCCGTTATGCTGTTACCGGGCTTTATTTTTACGATGAGAAGGTTTGCGATATTGCCAAAACATTAAAGCCGTCGCCACGCGGCGAACTGGAGATCACTGACTTGAACCGTGTGTATCTCGAAACCAATGAATTGAGCTGCGAGATTATGGGACGCGGCATGGTATGGCTTGATACCGGTACGCATGATTCTTTGTTGGAGGCCGCACAATACATCGAAACCATCGAGCGTCGGCAGGGCTTGAAAATCGCGTGTCCGGAAGAAATCGCTTTTCGCCAGGGCTGGATCGGCAAAACCGAATTGGAAAATATCGGGCAATCGATGGTGAATAATAGCTACGGAAAATACTTGTTGCGCTTATTGCGTGATCCGTTGTGACCATGAATATCATCGATACCAAAATTCCGGAAGTTAAAATTATTGAGCCGCGCGTTTTTTCCGATGCGCGCGGCTTTTTTTATGAAAGCTGGAATCAGCGGGTATTGGCAAACGCGGGGCTTGACGTCCATTTTGTGCAAGACAATCACTCGCGATCCGTTCGCAACGTATTGCGCGGTTTACATTATCAGATTCGATATCCGCAAGGCAAACTGGTGCGTGCCGTCGTCGGCGAGGTTTTTGATGTTGCGGTCGATTTGCGTAAAAGCGCGCCGACGTTCGGGCAATGGGTCGGCGTCACATTATCCGCCGAAAACAAACGCATGTTCTGGATTCCGCCCGGGTTTGCCCACGGCTTCGTCGTTCGCTCGGAAGTTGCGGAGTTTCTCTACAAAGCCACCGATTATTGGCATGCCGAGCATGAACGTACTTTATTGTGGAACGATCCTGCACTTGCCATTGACTGGCGCATTGACGGGGAGCCGATCATGGCCGACAAAGACCGGCAAGGCGTACCGTTGGGGGACGCCGAGGTGTACGCATGAGCTTTGCCAATATTCTGGTGCTCGGCCGCGATGGGCAAATCGGCTCATCGCTTGTCCGGCAATTGCCGCAAGCGTTTCCCGATGCGCGTATTACCGCTACCGAGGCCGATGAAATTGATTTGATGTGCAACGATTCCATTGCACAAGCCGTGCGTGCGATCAACCCCGACTTGATTGTGAACGCCGCCGCTTATACCGCTGTTGATCGGGCCGAGAGCGATACCGAAGCGGCGCATCAAATCAACGCGGTTGCGCCCGGCGTACTTGCCGAAGAAGCGCTGCGCTGCGGCGCTTTGTTGATTCATTATTCGACCGATTATGTTTTTGACGGTACAAAAACTTTGCCGTATCTTGAGGACGACAAACCGTGCCCGCTCAATGTTTACGGACAAAGCAAATACGCGGGCGAAATTGCCGTCGCCCAAACCGAAGCATATGCGCTGACGTTGCGGACCAGCTGGGTCTATGGCGCATACGGCAAGAATTTTCTGTTGACGATGTTGCGCTTGGGAAAAGAGCGCGATGAATTGCGCGTTGTTGACGATCAAATCGGCGTGCCCAACGAAAGCGGCACACTGGCGGCGTTTACCATAAAGCTTGCCCGGAAAGGCGCTTCTTTTTTAAAAGAGCGAAGGGGCTTGTATCATTTTTCCGCCGTTGGGCAAACAAGCTGGTTCGGTTTTGCGCAAGCGATTTTCGCGGATTTTCCGAATCCTCCGAAATTAACGCCGATCTCAACGAAAAATTATCCTTTACCGGCGCAACGGCCGATGTTCGGCGTGCTCGGCGCGCAACGATTGGCCGATACTTTTTCGTTGACGATGCCTGATTGGCGTATCGGGCTTGATGAATGCCTCACTCAACTAAAGAATCGCCCGTAATATGAAGAAATTATTCGTTTTCGTTCCTTTTTTTGCGTTGTCGTATGTTATGGCGGCCGCTGCCGGTGCGGCGTTGTGGGTGAACAGCGGCAAGCCCGCTTTTGAAGAACACACGATCGTTTTGCCTGCTTTGCCGTCCCGGGAGCTTATGGCGATTTTCACCAAAAGCGAACCATTTAACCGTCCCGCCGCTCAGCTTGTCGGTATCGGTCGCCATGTTCCCGAGGAGCAGCAAACGATCATCTTGGGCAGCCTTAATTGGGTGATGCATGGTGAAAGCAAGACATCGCGTATCGTGATTTCTTCTCCGCTCGCTGCTGCGATGCGCGTTGCCGTGCGGCAGGAGAATTTATCCAATGCTGCCTTGCGTTTTCTTGACGGCGATCGTGTTCAACAGGAAATTCAAGCGGACGATATTGTGCAGAAGCGAATATTCTGGAGCCCGATGGTTTTTGCCGATCGCGTTACCCTGGAAATTGAAATGCCCGCGGATCAAGAGGAGCGTGGGACATTATTTATCTCAAAGGTGTCGCATATCCCTGATGAAGAAACACTTTTGGCACACGGGGTCGGAAGCTCTTCGGAATGCCAGGTTGATCTGGCCTGCAACAGTGATCCCGCGCTTGAAAAAGTTGCGAATGCCGTCGGGAAACTTTTTTTCACATATGAAGACGGTGCTACCGAAACCTGTACCGGTACGCTTTTGGACAATACCGGCGATGAGGAAATTCCTTATTTATTTACCGCGTCGCATTGCCTTTCATCGCAGTCGCTTGCCGATACCTTGAATGTCGCTTGGTTTTTTCGCGCCGATACATGCTCGGAAAACGCCGCGCCGCGCCAACAATTACAAACGGGCGGCGCAGAGCTTTTGGCGCTGGATTCCGACTACGATTGGGCGTTGCTCCGCCTTAATGAAATGCCGCCGACAGGCGTGGCTTATGCCTCGTGGAGCGACCAGCCGGTGCGGCGCAATGATGCCGTTGTCAGTCTGCACCATCCGAAGGGCGATTTGCTGAAGCGCAATGATGGCAAAGTGCACCGCTTTTACGATTCTCTCGCCATCGGGTCTTCATATATCGAAGCGATTCTGGAAAGCGGAGCCAATGAAATGGGCTCAAGCGGCGCGCCATTATTGACCCGGACCGACGGCGGCGACTATTTGGTTCGCGGGGCGCGCATGTTCGGCTATTCCAATTGCGCGACATCCGGCGTTCCCGATTACTACATTCGTCTCGATCGTATGATTCCTTATGTGCGCGAATATTTAACGCCGCAAATACCGTATTCGAAAGACCATGTTATGGTTCTCGAATACTTTCATCGCGGGTTTGACCGTTATTTCATGACCGCCAGCCCGTCGGAGATTCATGCCCTTGATACGTACGAACACCTTGGGTGGGTGCGTACCGGTTTGCGTTTTTTCGCTTACGATAAGCCGACCGGCGGCGCGCAGCCGGTATGCCGTTATTACATGAAGCCCGAGCTTGGCGACGCTCATTTTTATTCGGCGTCCATGCGCGAATATTTAACATCGCAAATATTCTATTCAGAAGGCCATGCCGCGGTTTCCGAATACTTTCGTCGCGGCTCTGACCGTTATTCCATGACCACCGATCCTTCGGAATCTCGCGTCTTTGATGCGCATGAGTATGGTGAGTGGGCGCGTACCGCTTTGCGTTTTTTGACTGACGGGAAGCCGGTAGGCGCGCAATCGTTATATCGTGATTACGTCAAGCCGGAATTGAACAGCGTTCATTTTTATTCGGCATCGGCCCAGGGGTGCCGGGCAGTCGGCGAACGTTTTTCGCAAAGCTGGGTTTTTGAGAGCGCCGACGTTTTTTATATTGGGCTACCCAATACCGCTACCGGCCAATGCCCAAAAAACACCCAACCGGTCTGGGGTTTTCTCCATCAACCGGAAACTGGCTATCGTTACACCGCCAATATCACGATTCGCGACGACCTGCGGATTACGGAAGGCTGGACGCCCGAAGGTTATGGCGAAGATGCGGTCGTTATGTGCGCGCCGCTGCCTGCGTTCTAATGTAAAGATGCCTTCTGCGAAAGGCAATTCAAAAGTACAATGTGAGGCCGTGGTACGGCTGAAATTTTATGAACCGGAATTTATTATGGATATGAAACAACCAATGAAGCTGTTTACGTTAATGTTGCCGATAGTTTTTCTTCTGGCAGCCTGTTCCGATCCGCCTTCGGATAAAACGGCGCCGACGAAAGCTGGCGCCATTCAAGCCCAAGGTGTCGATGCCGACCGATTTGTTGGGCCGCTCAATGCCCATCTTGAGGCTTTTCCGCAATGTTTTGCCGTTCATGACCGGTTGCCAAAAATCCCGGGCGAGATCCAGGTGCCGCCGCCCATGAAAGGTGATGAATATTCCGCGCCGTCCTTATCCTTGTTTGCGGAGCAAAATCCGGGATTGGCCGAGCTCGAAAAACAGGGGTTTATTTCATTTACCAATACCGAGCGCGAAGAAAAATCCGTGTTCGGCGACGGAAAAATGATCATGCGCTATTTTGTACGGGTCGAGTTGACAGATAAAGGCCAGCCTTTTTATCGCGCCATCACGTTCAACAGCGCCGAAGGTTTACGCGCCGCTTTCTGCTATGGTAAAAAAATGCTCGACAGCATCGATGCTGTTCGGGACGAGGCGGAAACAGACGGGAAAAAACTGGCTTCGGTAACGTACACGTACCATGTTCAGGATATCGCCCCTTGGGCGCGAACACCGGAATTTGCTGCGGCGTATCCCAATGTGGCCGAAGAAATCAAAAGTCTCGATAGCGTCAAAACGGCTCAGGCGCTTTTCATTGCCGATGAAAAAAATGAATGGGTAAGCGCTAACTTATATCAAAAACAATAATAGCAACGAACCGCTCCGATAAAAAAATGCCAATCTTATCGAGGCGGTTCAACAATCAAGACCGGCAAAACCGACTTGCCGCCATGCTTCGTACACGGCAACCGCCACGGCGTTCGACAAATTCAAACTACGCACATTTCGATGCATGGGAATGCGTAAACGTGCTGGTGCTGGAAAATCAGCCAGTACCTCCTGCGGCAAGCCCGCCGTTTCCCGGCCAAACACCAACACATCGTTTTCACTGAATGACGCATCAAACAGCGACGCGTTGCCATGTGTCGTCATCGCCCACCAATGCGGCGTTGGTGACAATTCGCGCATCTGGCGGGAAAGCGTTTCGCGGCAGGCAGCCCAATGCGTGTGCGTCCGCACACGCGCGTATTCGTGATAATCCAACCCGGCGCGGCGCAACGCGCGATCCTCCAGCGCAAAGCCGAGCGGCTCGACCAGATGTAGCGCTATGCCGGTATTTGCGGCAAGGCGGATAATGTTGCCTGTATTGGGCGGTATTTCAGGGCAAACCAGTACCACCGAAAGCACAAAACCTCCAATATTTATTACAAACGATTAAATTAGTTTGAGCGATCGAACGCGCATCATTCTATGCTGAAATATACCGATACGCGATATCGTGCTATCGCTGTTGCTGGAGTGCGCTGTACTTGTTGTTTTATCGTGGAAAATCGTGGGCAGGCGCGAACATATGATAGTGGTTACGATATAATGCCCACCTTCGCCGACATAGCTCAGCTGGTAGAGCAGCGGTTTTGTAAACCGTTGGTCGGGAGTTCGAATCTCTCTGTCGGCACCATTAAATCAATGACTTGCACCGCTTTTTGGTCTTTGCTCTTGCCTGAACGTAGCCAAAACGTAGCAGATTTTTCTGCCGCAAGCCGAAGGTGATCTGGGGCAAGGTGCGCATACCGGCGCACCATTGCTTCAGTTTTCCATCCGCCAAGCTCTTGGAGTTCCGCCAGCGTTGTCCCGGACATGATATGAGCCGATGCCCACGCGTGCCTGAGATCATGCCAACGCAATCCTTCCAAGCCTACCGTTTTCAACGCCCGGCGCCATGCGCGTGTATTCGCCCAAGCTACCGGGTGGCCGCGGTATGTAAATACGTTGATTCCGTGCTTTCCTTGTTGTGCCGCGAGTATTTCCGCGGCGCGCACCGAAAGCGGTACGCCAATGGGCTGCCCTGCTTTTGCTTGATCGGCAAAAATCCAACATACCCGGCGGGCAAGATCAACTTGCGCCCATTCGAGCCGGATTACATTTGCTTGACGTAGCCCGGTTTCGAGAGCGAACTCCACGTATGGCCGCTGGTGCTCCGGTAAAGCGTTGATCAGCGCTTCCCGTTGTTCCGGCGTCAACCACTTGATGCGTCGCTTCGGCTCTTTGAAAAGCGTCACGTTCGGCGCCCGGTCGATCCATTCCCACGCGCCGGCAGCCCGACGCAAAACGGAACGGATCAAGGCAAGGTAGCGATTCGCCGTTGCTGCTGTGGCTTCGCTTTTTTTTACCTCACCGATGGCCGCAATTTCCGATTGCGAAATCGACGATAATGCCCGGCCTCGCAGGTATTGATCGAGCCAGCGAAACTTCGCGATGTCTTCGTCCACGGTTTTCTTGTCCTGCTTTTCACTGCACCAACGGACTACGGCGTCTTCCCAGCAATACGCAGGTTTCTCGCCAAGCCGGTGGATGCGCCAGAGTTCGGCGCGGGTTTTGTCGTACCATTCTTGCGCTTGCTTTCGGTCTTCCGTGCCAGTAGATCGGCATACTGTGCCGCCACCGGGCTTTGTAATGGACGCCCACCAGTAGCGGGAATCCTGTCTTCTGTATAGCGACATACATTGCTCCTTTCTTTGTTGTCGCTTACAGCATTCGCGCGCTGGTATTGTGCGCGCGCGTAGCTGAGTAAGTCAACCTCGACAAACCGCCAGACGCGCCCGATACGGAATGCCGGTATTTTCCCACTTGCTGCCATACGCCGGATCGTGATCGGGTGGATCGATAGGACTTTGGCAGCTTCTTCGGCAGTTAGATATATTGCTGACATAGCTTTATTTTGTATTGTGCAATACAAAATTAAATAATGGCTTCCATGATCGGCGTCTCACAAAGATCGCCGCCACAAAGAATTTTTAGTTCTGGCTTGCCCCATATTTGCGCACCGCATTCAGGGCATTTGTATTTGACACGATTTGATCGGTTTTTTTTCTTGCCTTTTGTCATCCCGAAAAAAAATGTTTCACTCCACGACAAGGAAAACTTTTTTGTGATCAGTTCCTTGCATCGTTTGGCAAATAAGCCGCCGTCGATGATGTAATGACTCATTTGTTGCCCGGTACGTTTCCCGCCGGGTGCGCCAGTATTGGATGGCATCAGCCCTATTTGTTCCATAATGTCGCCCCATTCTTTGTTGTGATAACCACCGCGGCTTTTTTTGCCGTGAAGTTGCTGGTATTGATGTGCCATTTCGTGGACAAGCGTCGACAGCGATTGTTCAATTGTTCGATCTTTGAAATGCATCGGGTTCATCGCGAGTTCATCAACAGAGTTTTTTCCGACGGTACTGGTAAAACGCCCCGGAGAGTAATATCCGAGCACACTATGTTTCTGGCGTTGAAGCCGGATAAGCAATTGTGGCAAGCGTTTTCCGAGGGTAGGGAAAAATAAGGATTCGTTGAAATAATTAAACGCTTCTTGCAGTTCACCATAAGCGGCTTGCGTTGGTGTTTTATCTGTAGTCTTTTCTGGCGCGGCGATCATGATTCGGCTTTTCGAAAAGTTATAGCCCACACCCATGGATTTGCGTCCCACGCGCATCCGGTTACCGGCGACCACGTCGTATCAGTCCATGAGATTTGGCTTTTGTTCATTGTTTTCTTGCCAACGCGCCAATGAGACGCGCTGGGGTCATAAATGTTTACTCTTGAGCGATGCCTTCAATGTCGGAATCGTTGAACCATTCTCTTTCAAGGTTTCCTTGCTTATTGACAAGTCTCAGTAGGTAATTACTTTCGCTATGTTCATATTCGGCTCTACCGATCACCTCACCAATTGCACCGCTTAGTTTGATAACCACCTTGTCACCAAGTTTGAATCTTAAATTTCTCATTTCATTTTCCTTTCGTTTAGGTTGTTGCCGCTTTTACTGCCCACATCACGGCGGTTTCAATTCCGGTGATTGCTACTGATGCCGCGCGCGCAGTATCTTCGTTTTCGTTTGAATCACGTACTTGCTCGCACTCCGTAATAAGTGCGGCTCCAAGAACTTTAATCCGGCCAACCGCGCTAAGTGCGCTCGGATTAAATGATGCGCGTACCGCTTCTTTGGCCGAAGCTGATACGATGATGTTGATGTTTAATTCTTCTGTATTTCTCATTTCATTCTCCTATGTTGTTCTCGCGCCAGCGTTGGCGTGCGAGGTTTTTTACCTGATCAATAATTTCTTCGCTGTGATGTTTTGCTAGATTCTCAAGGTATGCTTTGTGCGTCCCTCTCCTCCCATGCTTGATAAGCGTTGTTGCCCAGTCCCATATCGCGCATTCCAGCGGAAACGATTGTCCGGGGACATGTTTCCACTCCGGTTTTTTAAGCGCCGACAAAGCAAAGCACCACGGCCGCGCCAGCTACGGC
>DBDN01000014.1 GCA_002293615.1 Betaproteobacteria bacterium UBA931
AAAGCCCCGCAATTGCGGGGCTTTTTTCATGGGCAGCGGCTTTAACGGCAGGGCGATAAGCATGCCGCTATCTTCCGGTAATCAGCCATAAACCGGACATAAGGGAATTTATTTTCGCGCGTTAACGCTGAACTCGTTGATGCGTTCCCCGGCTTTGTCCCGGGATCGATATTTTGGCGGCGCTATCTGACAATTTAACATGATGAACGGCTTGATGCTTTTGTCAACGCCGATCAAAACAAAAATTGGTTTGCCTCTGTATTTTTAATGACAAAAGGCTTGATCGCGTTATTGATATTCATGCAAAACATTTAGGCTTGATGCAAATCAAATAGCGGGGTAACAAACCAGATTAATGTTACCCAGCTAATGTTTCATGCATTTTTATGAAAAACAGGGCATCAGGCAGGCGATGGTTTCGGTTTTGGACGTTGCCATCGGCAAGCGCGGCGATGTCCCGGGCCGATGGATTTTATCGGTATTGTCTAAAACCATTCCTCTGGGAACATTATGAAAATCTTCTCGATATCTCAGCTCTCTTTAGTCGCCGCCGTTTTTTTCCTGAACGCATCGTTGTCCCACGCGGCTGTGGACAATACCACGGTTGCCGGCGCGGTGCCTTATGAAGTTGGGCAAGGCTGGGTGAGCCATCATTTCGACGAATCGGCGCAGGAGAGGTGGTTTGTTTTTGAAGAGCAGGCGGGCAGGTCTTATTGCATCGAGGCGGCGCAATNNATTATTCATTGAATATTAGCTTATCTTTATACGCATCAGGAGCGGAAACAACACCCTTGCTGTCGAACAATAATGATGCCGAGGGGAGCGCCCCGATCAGCAAAGACACCCGGATTTGCTATGCGTCGTCGTTGCAAAATATAAACGATAAAGCGGCGAGACCGATCAAAATCAATGTTCCTGCCGAATATGGTGATGAAAAAAACGGCTATGTACGTTTGAGAATTGTTGAGACGACATATATAGCGCAGCATTTTAATACTTATTACATACGTGAGACTACCTATCCTTATTATATTTCATCGGGGAACTCTACTTTTCGATTCACTAATAACTCTCTCAGGCCGGTCAAGATCAGTTTCTTTTCCGTTAAACATGGGATTTTTGCGAAAGAGGTGATTATCAACCGTGTTACATATGGTCCACAAAATGTAAATATTACGCCACTGCTCTCCACTGGTTCTTATTCAGGAGCTATTCATATTATGCATGACGGCCCTCCTCACATATTTTCAGATGCTTACATTGGTGTAATTACTAGCGGTCCATATGCGGAGTCAACTAGTAATACTTATCCCGTAACCCCTGTGTATTAATTTGATAGGAAGATCATGAAAGAAAAAATTTTATTCGCGTTTTTATTGCTTTTGCTGTTGGTGCCGAATTCTTTCGCTGCAAACACAGATGTTTCCGGCGCTGTTCAATACGAAATTGGCCAAGGGTGGCTCTCTTCATATTTTGACGTTTCCGAAGCGGAGCGCTGGTTTACTTTTAAAGAAGAAAGCGGGCATTCATATTGCGTTGAAGTTGCCCAAGGGTCTTTGTCGCCCACAAATCTTCCTGCACAGATCGACATTTATTCGGATGAAGGCGGGAGTGCGTTGCTTACTTCTTACGATCGCACTTTGTCGGTAAGCAATCCCGATGGCGCGCCGGCAAGAATATGTTATATCTCACCGGCGTCGGAAGGCGAAACAACGAGAGCGGTTGAAATCAGCGCGACCACGGTTTTTCCCAGTGCAGCTTCAGGTTATCTGAAAATGCGTATTTTGGACACGACATTCTTTGCCCCATCTTTCAGCATAATTTTACATAAAAGGCATGGCACTGATGGGATTAGTTCACTTGTATCGGACAGTATTTCCTTAAATAACTATAGTAAAGATCAGGCAAGATTTGTGTGCACTCCTGTTTTTACTGTGCTTCCGACAGTTCTGGCGCCGATTAATCCCTCGCCGTATATTACCAATGGGACGATGCCTGCTAAAAAGCCAGGATCTTGCGGCAAACTCATTAACTATTCTACCCGTCCGGGTTTTCTGCCTGTATCGGGAGACTTGCAATACAGCGTTTCAGGTTACATCCATATCGCTCACGAAGCGCCGCCTGGACAAATTCAGGGATTCATCAAAAGACACACAACCAATGAAACGGTTCCATTGTTAACAATATATTGAGTCATCTCAATCATTTTTTTGTTTTTTTAAACAGGGACAGTAGTCATGTGCTTACCTCAACGCTTTGCCGGTTATTTGATTTCCGTGATTGTGATGGCCGCCGTCGGCCTGCTGTTGACAAGCGCCGCGGCGCAAAACCATAAGCGTTGGCAGGATGACGACGACCTGGAAATGATCCTGGCGCAATCGGCGCCGCTTGTTGCCTGGATTGCGCCGGAACAGGGCGCGCTGATTGTGCCCAACGATACGATCACGCTTGATGTGCGGGCAACGCCGCAGCGTGGCAATATTACCAAGGTTGAATTTCTCATCAGCGGGCAATTGCTTGGGAATGCCGTGCCCGATGCCGCGGCGCAGGATCGTTACACGTTGGGTTGGAGCGCCACGACTTACGGTATCTTCAGTTTCGTTGCGGTGGCGACGGACAGCAAAGGCTTCAAAGGTTATTCGTCGGTACGGCAAGTTGTCGTGCAAAAGCCGATGTCGTTCACGCTTTCGGCGGAAGAAGCAGCGTTGGCGCCCGGCGCGTTGACCAACATTTTGGCGACTGTTGCGCCGATGCCTGCCCAAGTCGAATTGTTCCAAGGCGAGGAAAGAACCGGTGATATATTGACCACGCCGCCTTATCAATGGGCGTGGACGGCGCCGGTGTCGGAAACTTATCCGGCAACCTATCAGCTTAAAGCGCGCGCGACAGACGAAGGCGGCGCGATGGGCTTTTCTCCGTTATTGACGATGACGGTGGCGCGCGCGCCGAATGTCGCGCTGTTGCAGCCGCAAAACAACAGCATCTTCCCGGAGCAATCGACGGTAACGATGGAAGCAAGCGCCAACGACCCCGACGGCGTGATCGACAAGGTTGAATTTTACGCGGGCGGCGGTCTGCTGGGCACGGTTGCGACAGGGCCTTATATTTATCATTGGGCCAATCCCGAAGCCAATGTTTATCATATCCATGCCCGTGCGTACAACCAATACGGCGTGGCCAAAGATTCTGAGTCGGCCAGGATTCGCGTCGGCGACAATATTCTGCCCACTGTCCAGCTGACCAGCCCGGAAAACGGCCAAGGTTTTCACTTGCCGCCGACGGTTTCTTTATCGGCAGCTGCCGAAGACGCCGACGGCGAAGTCGTCAAGGTCGAGTTTTATCGCGACGGAACACTCCTGGGAACAAGCACCGCCGCGCCTTATGGGCATGTCTGGGCAAATCCGCCGGAAGGCAGCTATTCGCTGACGGCAAAAGCGTACGATAACGACGGCGGGGTCGCGACTTCGGCGCCGGTGTAGATCGTTATCGCCGGCGCGCCGCAGCCGCC
>DBDN01000036.1 GCA_002293615.1 Betaproteobacteria bacterium UBA931
GCGCGGCAGGCGGCGCAGGCGGAGTCGCTTCTTTCTTTTCACACGCGGTTAATATGGTGGTCGCGGCCAGCAGACTGATCAAAAGAACAGATATTTTTTTCATCGTGATTTCCTTATATTTGAAGAGAGTTAAACGCCCCTGTTACAGGGAGAGATTGTGCATCAGGGATACAAAACTACGATATTGCCTTAATAAGTGCAAGTATTTTTTCTGTATTTTTACATAAATGTAACGGGATATTTCCCCGCAACAGACATGAGCAATCGGGCCGTCCGTTGCGTGTCGATGGCGCTCAGACAAGGCGGTCGTGTTATGACGATTACGATAGAGGCAAGCCGATCTTATGGGGTGATTTGCAGTAAATGGCGGCGCAACATATCGAACAGCGTACTTGCCGAGAGTGCACGCACATGATCGCGTCCGCGATTTCCAAAAGATTCGGCACGCGTCAATATTTGCTCGTGGTCGGCGACGGCAAGGCATACCGTGCCCGGCGGTCGGTTGTCTTGCATGTCGGGACCGGCAACGCCGGTGGCGGCAATACCGATATCGGCGGCCAATAATCGACGGACTGATTTTGCCATTTGTGCCGCGGTTTTTTCATTGATGACCGGCCCTGGCGCAACGTCCAGAAGCCGAAACTTGATATCGCTGGCGTAGGAAACCAGCGCGCCGCGGAAAACGCGGCTGGCGCCAGGCACGGAAGTTAAGCGTGCGCCGATCAGGCCGCCGGTTAACGATTCGGCAACCGCCAGCGTTTTATTTTGCGCGAGAAGTAATTGCAATACAGTTTTTTCCGGCGAAGGGCAATCAGCGGCATCTTGTGCTTCGGCGTAAACAATATCGCCGAGCAATGGCCGGATACGATCCGCTTCATCGATGAGTAATGAGCGGACGTGCGTGGCGTTAGCGGCTTTCNNGCACACTTGTAATACTAGAAATTTTCGCGGCGCGGGCAAGCTCCGCAGAGGGGCGTACTCAAGTAGAACTGGCGCAACTTCGTTACCGACAATCCCATTTGACGGGGCTGGGCGCGCAGCTTTCCCGTCAGGCGGGCGCGCGTGGCGTTAGCGGCTTTGGCTGTGAGACGTACACGAATACCAAGGCGCTCGTCGGCGAGAAAGGCAATGGTTGGGTTCGGTTTCCGGTCAAGCGCGTCGAAACGGTCGGCAAGCCGTGACGCGATGGCGGATTCCCCTTGCCCCCAGCAATAAAAAGTGTGGCTTTGTATCACGGACGCCGTATCGGCCAAGCGCTTGATGTCGGGCAACACTTCGGCAAGAAACATCGTTTGCATTTCCCAGGGGACGCCGGGCAGTGCGTAAATTCGTTTGGCGCCGAATGGGCAGATCAAGCCGGGCGCCGTTCCCGGCAGCGTTGCCATCGGCAAAGCGCCATCGGGAACATCGGCTTGCTGGGCATTATTATCGAGAAAAGGGCGATTGCGCTCGGCAAAAACCGCGGTGATACGTTTGATCAGCAAAGGATCACGCTTGAGCGGAACGCGCATCGTTTGGGCGATGGCTTCGCGGGTAAGATCGTCCTGTGTCGGTCCCAGTCCGCCGCAAGTAATCACGATTTCGGAACGCGCCAGCGCCGCGCGCAAAGCTTCTTCAATACGTGCCAGGTTATCGCCGACGCGAGTCTGGAAATGGCAGTCAACACCGTGCAACGCCAGTTGCTCGGCAAGCCAGGTTGAGTTGGTATCGACAACCTGTCCCAATAAAAGTTCAGTACCAACGGCAACGATTTCGCAGCGCATGTTTTTTTAGTGAAAGTAATCCCAACATTGTATCCGTTCATTCGATGATACAGGGCGCGGTTATATTGGAAAGATGGCACGCAAAGAAAAAGGCCTCCGATTTGGAGGCCTTTCTGCAGAAATATGGCGATGCAGGAAAAAAAGCGAGAGTTTACTCTTTCGCGGTTTCCGGTGTTTCTTCGACAGGCGTTTCTGCTTGGGATGATGCCGCTTCCGCGGCAAGCCTGTCTTTGCGCAGCACAAGCTTTTCTTTAATACGCGCCGATTTTCCGGAGCGGGAACGCAGGTAATACAGCTTGGCGCGTCGCACGTCGCCGCGGCGCTTTACCGCGATGCTGGCGATCAACGGGGAATAGGTTTGGAAGGTACGCTCGACACCTTCTCCGGAAGAAATCTTCCGGACGATAAAAGAACTGTTCAAACCGCGATTGCGTTTGGCAATGACAACACCTTCAAATGCTTGCAAGCGTTCACGGTTGCCTTCTTTCACTTTGACTTGGACAACAACAGTGTCGCCGGCTTGAAATTCGGGGACGGTTTTTCCGAGGCGTTCAATTTCTTCACGCTCGAGTTGGGCAATCAGATTCATGGTGACTTTCTCCGGGTGGCCTTCGGCCTGTGGCGCACAGCGCAGGCATTGCCTGATATGCGCGGTTTTTACGTAGGATAAAATTATCCGCCTGTTTGCCGAACTGATCGGCAAAAAATACTCCATTACCGCTGACGGAATTCTTCCATCAGCTTTTTTTCTTCCTCGCTGAGACCGCGCGCCGCCAACAAATCCGGACGGCGCGCCTGGGTGCGCAATAACGACTGCGCCAAACGCCAGCGCGCGATTTTAGCATGATCGCCCGATAACAGCACGTCGGGGACGGCAATGCCGTCGAATTTTGGCGGGCGCGTGTAATGCGGGCAGTCGAGCAAGCCGTCAACAAAAGAATCCTGCTCCGCCGATTCGGTATCATTTAATGCACCCGGCAAGCGGCGCACCAGCGCATCAATCACCATCAATACCGGCAGCTCGCCGCCCGACACCACAAAATCGCCGACGGCAAGTTCCTCATCGACTTCGTGCAATAGAATGCGTTCATCAATACCTTCATAACGTCCCGCCAGGAAAATCAGCCCGGTTTGATGCTGAGCGGCTTTTTGCGCCAAAGCGGCGATGCGTGTATGGGTGGTGGGCGCGCCGGTGGGCGACAGGTAAATTACATGGCTGTCTTGGCAGCCATTTTCCTGTTGCGCCGTCCGCGCCGCGATGAGTGTTGCTTTCAACGGAGCGGCCAGCATGACCATACCTGGACCGCCGCCGTAAGGACGGTCATCAACAGTGCGATGCGTGTCCGAAACGAAATCTCGCGGGTTCCAGATATGTAACGACCACAGGGCGTTATCAAGCGCCCGGCCAACGATGCCGAATCGCAATGCGTGCGCCACCATTTCGGGAAAAAGCGTGATCACATCGATGCGCATGGTCAATAATCCGGTTGCCAGTCAACGCATAAAATGCCGTCATCAAGCGCAATTTTATCAATATAGGCATCCACGTACGGGATCAAAATTTCTTTGCGCGCGTCGGCGGCTGTTTCCGGGCGTACATGCAATACCGGTTGCGCGCCGTACTCCCGGACATCATCGATAATGCCTAATGTGGTGTTTTCACGGTTGATAACGCGTAATCCGATCAGATCGGTGAAATAAACATTGTTTTCACCAGAGTCAGGCAAAGCATCACGCGGGACGGTGATTAGCCAACCGCGTAACGCTGCGGCGTCTTCCCTGCTGCCGATATTGCTGAGCAATACAGTCAAGAATCCGCCATGTTCGCGTCCCTCTAAAAGTCGGTAATCGATTTCCCTGCCGTTGCGTTCGTTGCGCAGCGTCCATTGCGGGTAACGCAGAAGGCTATCGGGCGCAGCGGTAAAAGGCTGTACTTTTAACCAGCCACGAACGCCATAAGAAGCGGCAATTTTACCCATCACAACATTTCGGGAACCCATTGCCGCCACCCCGGATTCAAGAATTAGGAGGCCGGGCTTTCGGTACTTTCTTCAGAAGCAGCTTTTTTGCTGGCTTCGGCGGCGGCTGCAGCTTTGGCGAGCGCTTTTTTGGATGGTTTTACCTTTTTGGCCGGCGCCGGTTTGCCGTTGCCGCGCTTCACCAACATGGCGACGGTATCCGATATTTGTGCGCCGCGCTCTTGCCAGTGCGTGATTCGATCCATCGCCAAACGAATACCTTCTTCGTTATCGCCGGCAATCGGATTATAAAAGCCGACGCGTTCAATAAAACGGCCATCGCGGCGATTACGGGAATCAGCCACGACAACATGATAAAAAGGGCGCTTTTTCGCGCCGCCACGAGCCAGTCGAATGACGACCATAGTCTTATGCCTCAAAAAAGGTTAATGCAGAAAATCGCAAATTATAGCAGGGCGACCGAAGAAAAAACAACGAAATCTATATGTGCTTCTCGATTTTTACCGCGTCGGTATTGCTTGGACATGAAGTCATCGCTATCTTATGTTAAATGGTTCAACGCGGTGGGACTCCTACAGCGCAGGCGGCTCGGTTTCAGGAGGCTGTTCGCCGCTTGCTTGCGCTTGCGGTTCGGGCGCTGTCGGCGTTTTGGTGTGCATGACAGATGTATGCACACCGGCGTCCTGGGGATAACCGCCGCCATTGAGCTTGCTGTTCCACGATTCTTCATTAAAGCCGACGAGGAAACTATCGCCCACACGAAGTACCGGAACCGTGGTTTTGGCTGTCAGCGCTTTCAACTTTTGATCACCGTCTTCGGTCTGGGTATCGATATAGGTGTAGGGAACGCCGCGTTTTTGCAGTAGTGCCTCGCCGGATTCGCATGCCTCGCCACATGAGAAAGCGTAAAGCGTGACCGGGAAACGTGCCGCGGCCCGGCGGGTAGCGGCCGACATTTTGTCTGTTTCGACGAAATTACCGCCCGCCTGTTTCAACTGAATATCTTTGGCGTTATCGGACGGGAAAGGTGGGCGATCCGCGTATACCACTTGTCCATTTCTGTCTGTGTAGCGATAAAACGTTTGCGCGTCGATATTGATGGCGTTAACCAGTAAAAGAGCGGCGCATGCAATAGGTAATGTAGAAAAAGTTTTCATGGTTCACCTCTTGGCGGAATCTGTTCTTTCAAGAAGGCCATTATGCCTGAGAAACGCCGTGATTTGGGGCGGACGTCCGCGAAAAGCAATAAAAGACGCTTGCGCGCTTCGTACGCTGCCACGAGCCAGAATTTCATCGCACAGTTTCTGGCCTGTGGCGCGTAACGAATGTTCGCGCTCTTCAAATACGTCGTATATATCTGACGACAAAACTTCCGCCCATAGATAACTGTAATAACCGGCGGCATAGCCGCCGGCAAAGATGTGGCCGAAGCTGTTCTGAAAGCGGTCGTAGTCGGCATAGGGAACAACGGCAATTTCACGGCGCACCTGTTGCAGTGTGGCGCGAACGTCAACGGATGATTTTTGCGTGCAGTTTTGTGTGTGGATCAGCATGTCAAATAGGCCGAATTCGATTTGTCGCAATAAAAACATGCCGGACTGGAAATTACGTGCCGCCAGCATGCGGTCAAACAGCGCGCGCGGTAAAGGTGAGCCGGTATCAATATGAGCGCTCATCGATTGGACGATTTCCCATTCCCAGCAGAAGTTTTCCATCAGCTGGCTGGGCAATTCCACCGCATCCCATTCGAAACCTTCCATGCCGGAAACACCCGGCGTAGCTTCGCGGGTCAAGAGGTGGTGGAGACCGTGCCCAAACTCATGGAACAGCGTTAACACTTCATCATGCGTCAAAGTTGCCGGTTTGCCGTTTATCGGTGAGGAAAAATTGCAGGTAAGATACACCACCGGATTTTGTTTTTCGTCACGATGCATGCGTAGCGGCAACGCGCCGTTCATCCAGGCGCCTCCTTGCTTTTTTTCGCGCGCGTACAAGTCGAGGTAAAAACGGCCGATTAGCCGGTTGTTTTCTTCGTCGCGCAATTCAAAGTGGCGGACGTCGGCGTGCCACGACGGTAACGGCGCTTCTTCGATGTCCAAACCGTACAATTTCTTTATGAGGGCGAATAACCCGCTTAAGACTTTATGTTCGGGAAAATAAGCGCGCACTTCCTGATCGGAAAATGCGTAATCCCGTTCTTTTAGTTTCTCCGAAGCAAATGCGACATCCCAGGGCATTAATTCGTCTAATCCCAACGTTTGCCTGGAAAATTCGGCGAGGTTTTCCCAATCGCGTTCGGCGTAAGGGCGCGCTTTTTGCGCGAGGTCGCGTAGAAACGCGATTACTTCCTCGACGGATTGCGCCATTTTCGGCACCAGCGACAACGCACCGAAGTGCGGGAAATCGAGCAAACGCGCTTCTTCTTCACGCAACGCCAAAAGCTGGTCGATCAAGGCCGTATTATCGCGCTCGGGGCGAACGCCAAGCTCCGAGGCGCGTGTTGCGTATGCTTTGTGCAGCGCCGCACGCAACGGGCGATGTTCGGCGTATTGCATTACCGGTCGATAACAGGGCGCCAACAACGTTAGCCGCCAGCCTTGCTCATGTTTTTTCTCGGCTTGCGCGCGCGCTTCTTCAATGACATCGGGCGGTAAACCGGCAAGTTCATTCGGATCGGCGACCAATAGCGAATAATCTTGTGTGGCGTCCATCACATGATCGTCAAACATCGCCGAGGTTTTCGCCATTTCTTCCTGAATCTTCTTGAAATGATCGCGTTGCGGTTCGGCCAAGGCCACACCACCCAAGCGAAAATCACGTAACGTTTTGTCGATAGCCACTTGTTGCGCTTCGGGAAGTGCGGAAAAAACATCGCTATTGCGCAGCGACTGATAACGCGCATATAAGCGCTCGTCTTGCGCCATCGCGCTGTGAAATACCGTCAACAGCGGCAAACCGGCGTTATAAGCCCGGCGCAATTCCGTAGAGCTGACCACGGCATTCATATGTGCGACGACACCCCACATCTGCTCGAGACGATCCAGCGCATCGCATAAAGGCAGGGCGAGATTTTGCCAACAAGGAGCATTGGGTTCGGCAACGACTTGTTCAATGACGGCACGTGCCTCACCAAGACGCTGCTGCAATGCGAGCAATACATGCTCGGGCATAATGCGGGAAAAATCAGGCAATCCTGACGCAACAAGAAGGGGATTATTCATGAATGGCGGTATTGAAAATTGGAAAATTGATCGTATTTTATGCGATGACGCAAGCGATGTGTTTATGGCTTGGGCGAGAGCCGGAGGCAATAAAAAACAGGACGTTTTACCGTCCTGTTTTTGCTGTGGGGCGAGGTACTATTCACGCTGTCCGGCAAACGCCAGCAGAATATGAAGCAGCGACACAAACAGATTATAAATATCCAGAAATAACGCCATGGTGGCCATGATGTAATTGGTTTCGCCACCGCGCACAATGCGGTTCACATCATAGAGGATGTACGCCGAGAAAATCAGTACCGCAACGCAAGAGATCGTCAACGACAAAGCCGGGATCTTGAGAAACAGGTTGGCGATGGACGCGAGGATAATCGTGATCAACCCGACAAACAGGAATTTGCCCAGGAATGAAAAATCCCGTTTGGTGGAACTGGCGATTCCGGCGAGCACAAAGAAAATGGTTGCAGTCATTCCCGCCGCCAAGGCAATCAGTTGCCCGCCGTTGCTGAAGTGCGCCGCGTATGTCAGGATCGGCGTCAGCATGAAGCCGAAAATAAAAGTAAAGGCGAACAATGCGACGATGCCCCAAGCGCTGTTACGCAATGCGGTAACGACAAACATCATACCGATTGCCAGCGCGAAAAAGCCAAGCGGCGCGGCAATGGGATGGCTCATGAAAATGGCGGAAAAATTAAATGCCGACGCTACAAAGGTGCCGATGATGGTTGGAATCAACGATAACGCCAGCAGCGTATAGGTATTGCGCAAAACTCGGTTTTGTTGTGCCAGTTGTTGTGCGTCGGGCGCTTGCGCGGCAATAGATGACGATATTCTGGGATCCATAAACAACCTCCTGAAATAAGAAAAACTTTAGCGCCGCATTGTATCAACCAAAGCCGCGAAGCAGGTTAAAAATATTCCTCAGTCTTCTTTTTTTGTAACAAGATCAGCGGACGAACGCATGATGCCGCGGGGTAGCTTCACGAAAGCGGCCGCGTAGAACTTCTTCTTTAAACATGTTACGATGCGCGTCCTGAAAAACGGAAGAGTGGCAGAGCGGTTGAATGCACCGGTCTTGAAAACCGGCGATGGGCGACTATCCGTGGGTTCGAATCCCACCTCTTCCGCCAGAGTTTGCGCTCGACAGCGCGGTAAAAGATTGCGGTAAAGCCTGCGCACGCAGGCTGATAAGCCGACAGGCTTAATCTGCTCCTGTCGGCTATTTTATTCAGTTGAACGATTTTTCAATTTGGCGTAGTTCTGTTTTAATCCGATGATACTGGCGATCAGTAATGGAGTTGTCAAAAGATAATGAATCAACCAGATCGGTAATGACATTAAGCAGTTGATTTACTTTTTGGTTGGCCTGTTCCGCCTGATCAATATGTTTCGTTAGCTTTTCTTGCAGTTTTTCAACGGTCGCGTTGTCTTTCATGTTGTCCTCTGTTTTAAATAACGTTCGGGCAAATACCCAAACGCGCGAATCGATGGTAGCACTTTCCATTTTTCTTTTCTTTATATCTCGCAACAATTCATATCAAATTATCGATAGCAGTTTTCCGATAACTATTAATAAACATATGAGTATTCTAAGAATTTATCAAATATTTGACTGGATACAGCGTGAACAATTCTGTTTCTTATCGAGTACGGGGTTTTCAGCAATTGTTTGCCGATCCATTTGCTGTTCATACCGAAAAAAACGCGTTGTAAATTGTTGGTATATTGAAAAAATGGCAAAACAAAAGCGCCGAATCATTCGGCGCTTTTTCAATAGTTATCCGGTTTACGATTTTTTATTTTTAATGCGGTAACTGATCCACAGCAGCAGGATCCAGAACGGCATGATGATGACGGAAATACTGATGCTGCTCAGCAACATACCGATTCCCTTGCCGATTTCGCCTTGAGCGATAAGGGCGTATGGTTCGGTGCCGGGCATCAGCATCAGGATGACCAGAATGAAAAGCATGAAGGCAATGCACAGGTAGTTGCTGAACGGATAGGCGATGGATTTGAATTTGGTTAAGACGCCTTCGCGATTTTTGGCGGCGCGGAATTTTAGATGCGCCAGGCTGATCATCGCCCAGTTGATGACGAGCGCGGCAACGACCAGCGACATCAAAAGGGCTAACGCATCTTTTGGGATGGTGTAATTAATCGCTACGCAAATCAGCGTGGCCAGCGACGATAACGCAATCGCAAACACGGGAACGCCGCGGCGATCCACCTTCATCAGAAATTTCGGGCCATTGCCTTGCATGGCCAAGCCGTACAACATCCGGCTGTTGCAATACACGCCGCTGTTGTACACGGAAAGCGCGGCGGTAAGGATGACGAAATTCAGGATATGGGCGGCGCTGGGAATACCGATTTGCGAAAAGATCAGTACAAACGGGCTGTTGCTGTAATCATGGCCGCCTTGGCCGATGATTTCAACCAATTGGTTCCACGGATACAGTGCGAGCAAAACGGTCAGCGCGCCGATATAAAAAATCAATATTCGGTAGATCACCTGGTTGATGGCGCGCGGAATCGTCCTTTCCGGATCGCTGGCTTCGGCGGCGGTAATGCCGACCAGCTCAAGCCCACCGAATGAGAACATGATGATCGCCATCGCCATCAGCATGCCGGTCACGCCCATCGGAAAGAAACCGCCATGCGCCCAGAGATTGCTGACGGCGGCTTGTTCGCCGCCGGTCTGGGTGAGTAAAAGATAAGCGCCGAGGAGAATCATACCGATGATGGCGGCGACTTTGATGATGGCAAACCAGAATTCCATTTCGCCGTAAAGGCGAACGTTGGCCAAATTGATCGCGTTAATCAGCAGGAAGAAGGCGATCACGGAAACCCAGACGGGAATATGCGGCCACCAGAATTGCACGTAAACGCCAACGGCGGTTAATTCGGCCATGCTGACCAGAACATAAAGAATCCAGTAATTCCAGCCGGAAAGAAAGCCGGCAAAATCACCCCAGTATTTATAGGCAAAGTAGCTGAATGATCCGGCGACGGGTTCTTGCACGATCATTTCGCCGAGCTGGCGCATGATAAGAAAAGCGATGAGACCGCCGATGGCGTAGCCAAGGATCATCGAAGGCCCGGCGGTTTTCATGACGCCGGCGGAACCGAGAAAAAGTCCGGTGCCGACGGCGCCGCCCAATGCAATTAATTGAATGTGGCGGTTTTTAAGCGCGCGCCGCAGTTGTCCATAATGTCCTGTTTCCATATTTTTCCCCGAAGAAACGCATAGATGCGCAAAAGCACGATGGTAAACCCGGGAAACGGTACCTCAAGACGGACAAATTGCCAAGCGGTTAAGGTCAAGAACGAATCAAATATTATCTAGGAACGCGCTTGTTTCTTTGGCAACGGCATGGCCGTTTTTCACGCAATCGCCTAAAGCGATGCCGCCTTTCCAATTGGCGCAGAAAAAGATGCCGGGAAATGACTGTTTGATAGCGTCAATGCGCTCAATGCGTTTGAGATGGCCGAAAGTGTATTGCGGAATGGCGCGCGGGTGGCGGTTGATTTTGGTCCACAACGGCGGTTTTTTTACATGGATTAACTTCGATAAATCGCTGGTCATGATATCCAGCAAGGCCTCGTCGCTTTTATAAGGCAGGCCGGGATGGCGCATGCCGCCGATGAATGTGGTCAGTACCGCGTGGTCGCTGTCGGTGCGGAAATCAAACATCGAGCTGGAAAATAAGGTGCCGAGAATCTCCAGATTTTCCAGACGCGGAGCCAGAAAACCAAAACCGTCAAGCTGGTGGGCGATGTCTTCGCGTTTCCAGACGCTGACCAATGTCGCGACCGGCGCATAGGGAATGGATTTGAGCGCCGCCGCCGCGTCTTCGGCAAAAGGCGCCAACCAGGAGGAAACAGCATCGGCGGGCGCGGCAAGAACGACTGCCGCCGTTTGCCAGCTTCGTTGTTCCCCGTAACGGATACCTTGGATATGCCATGTGCCCGAACCGTCGCGCCGAATACTTTCAACGATGATATTTGTCTGGATGTCGGGAAGTTTCGCCGTCAGCGCGTCGGTGAATGTTTGCATGCCGTCTTTAAACGAGAAGCTTCGGGCTTCGTTCTTGGCTTTTTCCGCACTTCGCTTGCGCTCGCGCGCGCCCATGATCGCGCCGCGAATCAGGCTGTGATAGCGCTGCTCCAGAGCGAAAAGCCGGGGAAATGCGGCCTGTACCGAAAGGATTTTTNNTGGACCGAAAGGATTTCAGGATCGCCCGCATAAATACCGGAAACGAAAGGATCGATTGCAAAATGCAGAAATTCCTCGCCTAAGCGACGGCGGACAAAACCGGCCACACTTTCTTCTACCTCCGGCGTGGAAGCTTTGATGAATGGTTCGCGCAGCAAGCCCAATTTGGTTTTGTGCGAAAAGAGTGGGGTGGTTAAAAAAGAAGCGGGCGACATCGGCAACGGAATCAATTGCCCATCGCGAACGATAAAACGACGATCGGCAATTTTATTGGCGCCGATACGTTGCTGGCGGATGCCAAGATCGTCGAGCAATTCATTGATCAGCGGCGAAGTATCCAGCCCGTTATTGGGGCCGGACTCCCAGAGAAAACCGTCTTTTCTTCCCGAACCGATGGCGCCGCCGGTATGCGATTCTTTTTCGAGTACGGTAACGTCAAAGCCTTGTTTGTATAAACGATAAGCGGCAGTTAAACCGGAAAGCCCGGCGCCGATAACAATGACTTTTTTGGGTGTAGCGGTTTCCACGTGATCTTTCCTGTTTTGATGAGCAAAGGGGGGAGAGAATGAGATGGCAGCAGCACGTCAGGGTGTCGATTCTACGACAGCTGCGCTGGTTTGTGCTCCCGGTTCAGCTTCAGCGCGGGCAATGGCAATGCTTAGCTCTTGGTAAGCGCGCGATTCGGGGTTGAGCATTTCACGTAATGTTCGCCAGTACCGCGCGGCAGTTTCATAGTCGTGTATTTCATAAGCGGCGCTGCCGCCCATCTCCAACGCCACCGGATTGCCCGGCGCCAATTCCAGAGCTTGTTTGACAAGTTCGTTCGGGCGACCGCGGAACGTTCCGCCTTGCCCCATGCCGATTGCTTCCGCCAATTCGCAAAGAACAGTCGCGTCGTTGGCCACTTTACCGGACGTGTTAATGGCTTTTTCAAAAGCGATTGCGGCTTCGTGAAAACGGTTGGCTTCCATTTCGGAGCGGCCAAGAAATACCCAGGCGCGGGCATCGTTCGGATTTGCGGCAAGGTGCGCGCGCAGGTGCTGGCTGGCGGACTGTTGGTCGTCCGATTCATTATTCATCACAGCGAACATCTGGATATTGCCGATGTGTAGATAAAGGCCGATCGCGAGTACCGGTATCAAACCCATCACAATCATTCCTGCTTTTCGTGTGGGCGCAGAAAGGCAATGCGATAATGGATAACATTTCGGACCGTTGCTTTCCTCATCGATTTCCGAAAGCATGCGCCGGCGAAGCTCAGCTTGCGCTTTTTCAAATTCTTCTTCGGAAATACGGCCATCGGAAAATTCGTCGGCAAGCCGTGCTGATTCATCTTGATAGATGAGCAGGTTGGAGGTTTTTTCATCCACGTCGGGCTCAAGCTTTGACGCAGAAAAAAGGCGTGGGCCAATCCAGGCCAGCGCCGTAATAATCATTAGCGCCGCGATAACAATAAAAAGATAAAATGCAAAAGAAGTCATGTTTATAAAAACTAAACCAATACACAATATCCGAATGGAAATACTGTCTCTTACAGGCTACGTATCATTCTGCGGCAATACGCCACACAATGAAAGCGGGTTTTGTGATTTGCTGTAACAGTCACGGTGTCTTTGTGAATGTGTACATTGGACGACAGGGGCGCGCGTCATATGTTTTTAAGTTGATCCGGCATGGAGATTGGCTTGCGCCGCCGCCAATGCCGCCATGTTAACAATGCGACGTACCGTTGCCGATGGCGTCAGAATATGGATGGGGCGGTTGACGCCCAGCAATATCGGGCCGATGGTCACGTTGCTGCTGCCGGTAATTTTCAAAAGGTTAAACGAAATATTGGCCGAATCAATACCAGGCATTACCAAAAGGTTGGCCGGACCGGCAAAACGCGCATTGGGAAAAACGCGCGTGCGTACTTCTTCGCTCAATGCGGCATCGCCTTGAATTTCGCCTTCGATCTCAATATCCGGCGCCAGCGTTTGCACCAATGTCAGCGTGTCGCGCATTTTTTTCGCGGTCGGCCAATCGCTGGTGCCGAAGCTTGAATGCGAGAGCAACGCGACTTTCGGCTCAATACCGAAACTGCGTACTTCTTTTGCCGCCATCAGCGTGATTTCGGCCAACTCCTCGGCACTGGGTTCACGATTGATATATGTGTCGGTGATGAACAGGGTTTGGTTTTGCAGCATCAAAGCGTTCATCGCCGCATAAGTTTTTACGCCGGGTTTTACACCGATGATTTGGTCGATATAGCGTAAGTGACGCATGTATTCCGTGACCAGACCGCACACCATGCCGTCGGCCTCGCCACGACGAATCGTCATGGCGCCGATCAAGGTTGGGCGGCGGCGTACTTCCAGCTTGGCGTAAGCGGGTGTGACGCCTTTGCGTTGCGTCAATGAATAGTACTCTTCGCAGATTTCATCGAACCGTTTGTCTTTTTCAATGTCGATGATTTCAAAATCCCTGCCGGGACGAATACGCAAACCGAGCCGCTTAATCCGGCGCTCGATCACCTCGGGGCGGCCGACCAGCGTAATATCGCACACTTTATCGTCACGGATAATCTGTGCGGCGCGCAGCACACGCTCTTCCTCACCCTCGGCAAGCACGATACGACGACACGTTACTTTTGCCGCATTGAACACCGGCTTCATGATAAAGCCCGAGTGATAAACGAAAGAACGCAGTCTTTCCTGATAAGCGTCAAAATTTTCAATCGGATGCGTGGCCACACCGGTATCCATGGCCGCTTTGGCAACCGCCGGCGCGATTTGCAGGATCAGGCGCGGGTCGAACGGTTTGGGAATCAGATATTCCGGGCCGAAATTGAGATCTTCAATGTTATAAGCGGCTTCGACAATATCGGATTGTTCGGCCATGGCCAAATCGGCAATCGCATATACTGCCGCGGTTTTCATTTCATCATTGATTTGCGTGGCACCGACATCAAGCGCTCCCCGGAAGATGAAAGGAAAGCACAAAACGTTGTTGACTTGATTGGGGTAGTCGGAACGTCCGGTGGCAATAACGGCATCGGGGCGCACTTCTTTGATAAGTTCGGGCAGGATTTCCGGCTCGGGATTGGCGAGCGCGAACACCAGCGGTTTTTCTGTCATTGCAGCAAGCCATTCTTTTTGAACGACTCGTGCCGCAGATAAACCGAGGAAAACATCGGCGCCGTCCAACGCTTCCCGCAAAGCACGCTTATCGGTTTTTTGCGCGTAATACTCGCGCAACGGGTTCATGTCGACGGTGCGTCCCTCGTACACAACACCATGAATATCACACAGCCAGATATTTTCTTTTTTAGCGCCCAGCAATTCGAGCATTTTCAAGCACGCCAAACCGGCTGCTCCCGCGCCGGAACAAACGATATGGATATCCTTAATATCTTTTTCAACCACACGCAGGCCGTTGATAATCGCGGCGGCTACGATGATTGCCGTGCCGTGTTGATCGTCGTGAAAAACGGGAATATTCATGCGCTGGCGGCATTGTTCTTCGATGTAGAAGCATTCCGGCGCTTTGATGTCTTCCAGATTGATGCCGCCAAAAGTCGGCTCCATCGCGCAGATCATATCGACCAGCTTTTTCGGATCGGTTTCGTTTAATTCAAGGTCAAAACAGTCAACACCGGCGAAATTCTTGAACAAAACCGCCTTGCCTTCCATGACCGGTTTTCCTGCGAGCGGACCGATATTGCCCAAGCCGAGTACCGCTGTACCGTTGGTAATTACCGCAATCAGGTTGCCGCGCGCGGTAAGGGTGCGGGCCTCATCCGGAGAGCGGACGATTTCCTCGCAAGCGGCGGCGACGCCGGGCGTGTAAGCCAATGCCAGATCGCGTTGTGTTACCAGCGCTTTGCTGGGAACCACTTCGATTTTTCCGGCGGGAGATTTACGGTGATAGAAAAGGGCGGCGTCGCGAATGTTTTCGGTGGACATATCTATTATTCGAGTTTAAAAAAGTTTACCGACCAAACGGAAGAAGGAACATTACCGCAGCCAGTATGGTTGGCCCGAGAGCGGCAAGAAAAAGTTTGAGCGGGTTGACGCTGTCGTCTTGAAAACGATTTTTCAAGATGGCAATCCCGGCTGGATTCGGCGCATTTGCGATGACGGTCAGCCCGCCGCCGACAATCGCGCCGGAGACCAAAGAATATTTAAATGCGGCATCGGTACCCTCGACCAGCGAACCGAGATAAGTCAAGGCGGCGTTATCGGTAATTGCGGTCAACGCGGTCGCACCCCAGAACAACGCTTGCGGTGACATGCCGCCAAGGATATCCTGAAGCCACCATGCTTGCATGCCGCCGAGCACCACCAAGCCGCCAAGAAAGAAAGCAACAAGCATGCTCTCGCGCAGCATCATCATTCGGTTTTGAAATTGCGGGTAAGCAGCAGCAAGTCCCAAAAAGAAAAGCAGTAGCGGTAAAAAGATTACCGGGTGGTGGGCAAAGATAACAATTGCCGCGAGAAAGACAAAGTGAATCAAAACAATGATTCGGGGAATCTGTATATCGTTGGAGATAATTACCGTTGCGTGCCTTGGGATGTCTTTCCGGCAAATATAACTGGCGATCAATGCGTTTAACACGACTGCGATAAATGAGCGCCAGCCGAAGGTGGTCAGCATGAACGTTAAATCCCAATTCCATTGACCGGCGACCATCAGAATAGGCGGTGCGGCATAAGGCGTGAGCGCGCCGCCAATGGAAACATTTACAAACAACACGCCGACGGTAAGATATTTCACGCGCGACGGCATGGCCTGCGCCAAAAACGTATCGCGCAGCATCAAAGCGGCCAAGGTCATCGCCGCAGGCTCGGTGATGAATGAACCGAATAAAGGGATAATTGCCAGCGTCAAAAAATAGAGGATCAGCGACTCCTCCAGCGGTAGCGGCTTTGATAACTTTCGCGCCAACCAGCGCACCACATCGCGCACGGAGGTTGTGATCGGGCGGCTTGCCGCAACCACCATAATCGCAAACACGAATAAAGGCTCGGTAAAATTGCGCCCCTCAATATATTCAAGCGCTTTTTCGTTACCGAAATGGATAAACATCACCACCATCATGATGCCCGCCCAAAGGCCGAAAACGACTTCGACTTCACCCAATAAATGCCACATCCCCGCGTGCGTTGGGAAACGATGCCCAAGATGCGCAATAAAACTGGACGCGAATGTATGAATTACGGCCAAACCAAAAATAGTTGTGGCGATAATCTGCATTGTTGAGGGAGTCATGCAATAACCTTCTTTACAAAAAACGAACGGAATGTTATGACGGGAAAGGCAACACTATAAAGCAAAGCGCGCACCATTTCCAAGTGTTTTAAGAGCGAAAGCTTCTGGAAAGTTGCCATGGAAGAGTGGGGAATACGGAAATTTGCGAAAATTCCCGTTGTTCGTTGGAAATGACAGGCGGGCTGCGGTACAATGCCAACCCTTGTCGCGGAGAGATGGATGAGTGGTTTAAGTCGCACGCCTGGAAAGCGTGTTTAGGGTAATACCCTAACGCGGGTTCGAATCCCGCTCTCTCCGCCAGTTATCCGCCGGATTAAATTGCTGTTTTTGATAAAAGAAAAAAGAATAACAGGAGTGCTTTTGGCGCCGGACAGCTGCCAAAATACCTGGTTCAAGAACAAAGCTGATTGACAACACTATACGGAACCTGGATTAAAGAAGCTTTACCGAAAGAGGCTGCCCCGCAATAAATATCTGCTCGGTGAAGAATACGGGAGGTGCGGACTGTGACAAAACAAGAGCTCATCAATTTTTGCCTGACGTTCCCAAGCGCTTACGAGGACTATCCGTTTGACGATATCGTAGATGCTGGCGCTTGGACGGTGATGCGTCATCGCGCGAACAAAAAAGGTTTCGCTCATATTTACAAGCGGAACGGTAAGCTGTGCATCAACCTCAAGTGTGATCCGCTCGAAGCAGATTTTCTGCGGCAGTTATTTGTGGACGTAACGCCCGCTTACCATATGAACAAGATGCATTGGAACACCGTTACGCTTGGCGGTGATGTGTCGAACCAGGAGTTGCGACGGATGATCGGGCGAAGCTACGATTTGGTAAAGCCGAAAACAAGGTCGGGTAAAACGAAAAAGCAAAGGTCTTTGTCAGAAGCGCGGCGTTAGGTTAAAAGCCGACCTGTTTTTAACTCAAGGCTCACGCTCTTATTTTCGAATCAAGCCATAGTGTCACCGGGCCATCATTGCACAGGCGCACCTTCATGTTGGCGCCGAATACTCCGGTGGGAATGGGTTTCCCCAGCGTTTGCGACAGTTGTTCGACAAAGCGTGCGAAAAAAGGCTCGGCAAACTCGGGGCGTGCCGCCGCACTATATGAGGGGCGGTTACCCTTTTGAGTGGATGCATATAAAGTGAACTGGCTTACCGCGAGCACTTGCGCGTCAACGTCGCGCACGGAGAGATTCATCACGCCGTTTTCATCGTTAAAAATACGCATCTGTACAATTTTTTTGCATAACCACTGAATATCTTCGTCGTTGTCGCTGTCGCTGATGCCGGTGAAAACAAGAATGCCGTGATCAATCGCGCCGACAACGTTTCCGTTCACGGAAACGTCCGCGTTGCATACGCGTTGCAGTAACGCCCGCATCGTCAGCGTTTGACCGGTTTGCGCTCCACCTGGGTTACTTTGCCATGGTGCAGGTGGATGGTGGTGATGGTGTCGGGATCGCCTTCCGTCGGAAGATAAAACCAGCGTTTCGGCTGCTCGGGTGCCGACGGGTCGCCGGCAGTCATGGGCGGCGGGCCGAGTTTTGTTTCGATATCGGTTTCAGTCATTCCGGTTTTGATCGCCGTGCGTGCCTGCCCGACAATGCCGAGTGGGGCGGGCATAGCTGCAGGATCCGTCGGCGTGGTCGGCATGCTGGTATTGGCGGGTGCAACTGCGCCAGGTTCAAGCGCCGGCGCGGCCAGATCTGCAGGGGAAACGGGCATACCAAAATTCTGTGATGGTACTGCTTGCGGATTTTCAGGAACGTTAACGACAGGCGTCTTTGTCAAATCGATCACTGGCATTTGCGGCGGCTCTGGGGTTGATACTGGAGTGGGCATAGTGCCGGATACGTTGGATGGCGGAATAGCCGGGGCGGCAGGCTGGGCTGGCATGACCGAAGGTAAGGGTTCGGGCGGCGGTGTTATCGGCGTTAGTTTTGACGGTTGCGGCTTCATCGGGATGACGGAAACAGTCGATTCATCCTTGCTCATGTTGCGAATTTCTTTTCCTTCTTCGCAGGGAAAGTTCTGATAAAGCGGAACGCCGCCTTCGCCTTCGCATTTATACATTTCCGCAGCTGTCAGCGGCATCGCGATCAATGGCAGCAAAAGCAACGAGCAAAAAAGATGCGATGTTTTCATGATGGCCCACCTGTCGGCAAATATGGAAGATTCCATTCTACGTGTTTTCGTACAGATTGTTGATAGGCAGCGGTGTTTTTTGTCACCGGACAAATCTGAACATGTCGGCGGAACGATAACGAAGAAAAACGTTATAGCGCTGCCAATCGTCCCGCAATATGTTGCGCGACAATATCTTGCAGTTGTATCAGCCGACGATGAAAAAAATGCTCGCAATCGGGAACCACCAATACCGGCAGATGTTGCGGACGCGCCCAATCCAGCACATCGGGAAGCGGAATCACTTCATCGTTTTCGCCGTGAACGATGAAAGCGTGCTGCGGTACATTTTCCAGCGCGAAGCGTTTTGCCGCCGCGCCGATTAGTACCATGATCGCGGGTGTTTCTTGTTGCGCGACACGCGCTTGTACGCAGGTACCGAAAGAAAAACCGGCGAGCGCCAAGGGCAAGTGTCGCGCTTGCGGGTAGCGGCTCCTTGCGTATTCCAAAGCGCATAGCGCGTCTTCCACCTCGCCGTCGCCGTTTCCCCACACTCCTTCGGACAGCCCAACGCCGCGATAATTAAAACGCACGGCGACAAAGCCAAAATTGAAAAATGTTTTTGCCAGCGTGTAAACGATTTTGTTATCGAGCGTGCCGCCTTCGAGTGGATTCGGATGCGCGATTAACGCAAGGCCTCGTATTTTGTCCGGCGTATTGACCGCGATTTCCAGCGCGCCGGCAGGCCCGGCAATGGTGCGGCGCTCAAGCGTTTTAGGCGTCACATCAACAACCTTTCCACAATTTTTCCGGAGAGGATATGCTGCGCAATAATGTCGTCAATATCCTGTTCATTGTGATAGCGATACCAGACACCTTCGGGATAAATGACGAGCGACGGCCCATCGTCGCAATGTCCCAGGCAGCCGGAGCTGTTGATGCGAATACGTTTTGATTTATGTGGATCAAGGGCTTTTAAGCGGTCTTTGGCATAAAGATAAAGCGCTTCTGCACCTGATGCCGCGCAACTCCAATTACCGCCCGTATCTGAGCGGCGGTTGCAGCAAAAGAAAAGATGCAAATCGTAGTGACTCATGATAACGCGATATCAATGTCTTGGAGCGCCAACGGCAACAGCCGAAAGAAGAGGCTGGGATTATATTGTTTTTTTTTGGTTTTTGCCCGGGAAAATGGCCATGATGAATGCGGTGATAAACAATGAGGAACAATGCAAACAGAAGCATCACGCCAATATCTTTTTCTGATTTTCCGCTGATGCCAGCAGCTGATACGTGGGCAAAATATATCAACCAATATCGGCGTGCGTAGCAATACGCTATCAGCGGATAGGCTTTAAAAAACGTTGCGTATCGCATGTGTTCCTTAAAGATCCGTCAGTAATCCGGGTTGTCGATTGTTTAAAGTGAAGCATTATTTTTGACGCAACAGCTTAAAAAAACCAACTGTTTTAATGAGTCTTTTTGGTTATTCAAACGACTTAATTGCTGAAATTATTTTAATAAACACATTGGGGATGTGTGCTATATTGAAACGCCTTTTAACGGCTAAAAGCCGGAGGCGGATCATAGAAATTTGTATATGAAAAGCTATTCAGGCGATTCATTGGCTGTACATCAAGGCCGAGTGATAATTGCCCCTGTTAGCGCAGACGCGTTGCCGGCGATATGGTTGGATCACCGGCATCAACACTGACTGATTCGCAGGCAAAACCTAGCCTGTATCAATTCGAAACTATACTTTTTGCTTGNNGGAAAACAGTTGTCATGAGTGAACAAAAGGGAGGTTTATTGTGTTGGAAACACTGATCAAACTTATCGATACGCTTAGTAGTCTGGTTTGGGGGCCTTATGTGCTGATCCCCCTGCTGCTGATTGTCGGGGTTGTGCTTACTGTCGGGCTTCGGTTCATGCCTTGGCGAAAGCTGCCGCACGCTTTTGTCGTGATGTGGCGAGGGAGGCATCGCAAACCCGGCCATGAAGGCGAGTTAACGCCGTTTCGCGCTCTAATGACGTCGCTTGCCGCGACGATCGGCACCGGCAATATCGTCGGCGTGGCCACGGCTATTCTTCTGGGTGGGCCGGGCGCGGTATTCTGGATG
>DBDN01000052.1 GCA_002293615.1 Betaproteobacteria bacterium UBA931
CGGCGGCGTTGCTCGGCGCGCTTATCGGCGGCGGTACGCAAACCATACGCCATTACGGCGAGCGGTTGCGCGGTAAAATAACCGGCCAGCGTGAATTGACCGTTGACGATAATATTTTGCGTTTACTGGTTTCGCGCCAGCTTTGGCTGATGCGATCGTTGGAAACGCGCGGCCATGCGGCGTTCAATAAAATCATCATGGCGTCTCCCGACCAAAAGACGCCATGGCCTGATACCGCGCTACCCGAACCGATTGAAAAAGCGCGCGCGCATCCCGAATGGTCGACGATGGGCGATCAACACCAGCCCGCGCTGTCGGAACGGCAAGACGCCATCGACGAACTGGCCGGCTGGATTATCCGCCAACATGCGCCGCGCCAAATTGGAGAAATTCGGAAAACAACAGATCAAGGGAAGAATCCATAATTGGGACCGGAAAAATAACGCGCCGCTCTTACGCACCGTTTTTCTCAATCCGTCGATTGCCCGTTATTTTCGTCCTTATAAAGTTTATAAGTCACTGAATCAACCAATGCTTGCAAGCTTGCCTCGATAATATTGAACGATACACCGACCGTTACCCATTTATGATGCTGGTCGGCGGATTCGATCAAGACACGCACCAGCGATCCTGTCCCCTTGTGCTCTTTGGTTGGCGCCAAGACCCGTACCTTGAAATCCACTAGGCGCATTTCTTTCAGGCGCGGGTAAAAACCATACAACGCCTTACGCAACGCGTTATCAAGCGCATTGACCGGCCCTTCGCCAAACGCCGCCGTATGCTCCATCGTGCCTTCGACTTCAAGCGTCACCGTGGCCTCCGATTGCATTACCGCATCCATTTGCGCAACGCCATCAGTCATGCGTTTTGATTCAAGCACATTGAATTGCATCAGACGAAAAAAATCGCGCAGGCGATCTTTGCCCAATTTGCGCAAAATCAACAATTCCACAGACGCTTCCGCCGCCGCATAATCGTAACCGAGGCTGGCTTTTTCTTTCAGTTCCTCCAAAATGCCTTTCACGACCGAATCGTCGTTGCCCAGATGAAAACCCATGCGCCGCGCCATATACACGATATTGCTGCGCCCGGACATCTCTGTTAAAAGCACCCGTTGCTCATTTCCGACATCGGCGGGATTGATGTGCTCGTACAATCTGGAATTGCGATTCACCGCGCTGACGTGAATGCCGCCCTTATGCGCAAACGCCGAACGCCCAACAAACGGTTGGCGGGTGAACGGTGCCAGATTGGCAACCTCGGCAACATATGCGGAAACATCGCGCATCATCGACAAATGCCCTTCCGGCAAACAACGATACGCCTTTTCTTCTTTCAGCTCCAGAATCGGAATGATCGAGCATAGATTGGCGTTACCGGTACGTTCGCCAACGCCATTGATCGTCCCTTGCACCAGCGTCGCGCCCGCCTCAACCGCAGCAACGGAAGCCGCCACCGCAAGATCGCAATCGTTATGCGTATGAATGCCGATCTGCGCATCAGGCATCTCTTGATGCACATGCCGCACCGCTTCCATGATTTTGCGCGGCAGAGTACCGCCATTGGTATCGCACAACGTTACGCCGTCGGCGCCCGCTTCCAGCACCCTTCTTATCACCGCCATGGTGAATGCCGGATTGTCCGCCATGCCGTCAAAGAAATGCTCGGCATCAAAAAACACTTCACGTTGCCGTGCCTTAAGATATGCCACCGATTCGGCAGCCACCTGCAAATAACGTTCAGGCGTCACGCGCAGTGCTTCGTGCACATGCACTTCCCAGCTCTTACCGACGATGGTTACGGTTTTCGTATTCGCCGCAAGCAACGCTTCAAGGTTTTTATCGGTTTCCGCCGTTGCGCCCGGATGAAAGGTCGAACCAAAAGCGACGATCGTCGCATGCTTAAGCTTACGCGTTACGATCTGCTCAAAAAACGCCGTCTCCACCGGGCTGGCGCCCGGCCAGCCGCCCTCTATGTAAGCAACCCCCAGTTCATCCAGCTTGAGCGCGACCCGGATTTTGTCCTCAAGCGAAAAATTGACATCCTCGGCCTGATTGCCGTCACGCAATGTTGTATCGTAAATGATGATGTTTTTCATATCTAAAAGAAAACCAGCCGCCAAAGTTAAAACGAAGTGAGTTTACCTTGCATTGGCGGTTTAGGGAAAACTCACCCATACCCCGTATTGCCGCCCCGGACAACCATGCCGGCGGGCATTGCTGGCACATATTTTATTTTCAACCTACGAATAAAATTGTCCAACCGCGTTCACCAATAGCTTTCGACAGTTATTTGCCCGGGTTTTCTCAGGCGATGGCGGCGCAGCCCCCGCGCTTTCAACAAACACTGTACATCTTCGATCATTGACGGATTGCCGCATAGCATTACCTGGCTGTTCTGACTGTCGATCCTTTCTCCCGCTTTGTTTTCCAATACACTGTTTTCCAGCGCTGCGGTGATACGGCCGGGCATCATCGGCGTAACGCCATCGGCAACATTTTCACGGGTGACAAAAGGCAAATAAATGAAACGTTCCGGAAATTGCGCCTTGACAGACGCAACCACATCCCGATAAACAAGCTCACTCTGATAGCATACCCCGTGCGCCAAGATAATCCGCGCAAATTTCTGCCACGGTTGCTCGGTGCGCAAAATCGACAGAAATGGCGCGACACCCGTCCCTGTTGCCAGCATCCAGAGATTGCGCGCATCGGGCAAATCGTGGCAACCAAAAAAACCGTANNTAAGCCTGCCCAATCCAGATCAAATCGCCGGCATTAAGCCCGGCAAGACGCGGGGTCAATTTACCGCCGACGACTCGGGTTATCAGAAATTCATGCGGCGCCGAACCCGGCGCGTTGAGAAAGGAATATGGCCGTGCCGTCATTGCTTCTTTTCCCTGGTCTTCGGGTAAAGCGGGTAACGCAATCGAGGCAAATTGCCCGGCGGAAAAACGAATTATCGGTGCATCGATTTTCAGCGTGAATAGGCTGTCCGTCCACTGTCGGCGCTCGACAACCCGCGCTTCGTGCCAATGCGACGGTGTGATCATCGTCTCCGCCATGATTTATTGGTCTGTCCCGCCAACAACCAGCTCATCAATCTTAAGCGTCGGCTGGCCGACGCCGACCGGCACGCTCTGCCCGTCTTTACCGCATGTGCCAATACCGCCGTCAAGCGCGAGATCGTTACCGATCATCGAAACCCGTTTCAACACTTCCGGCCCGTGCCCGATCAGCGTCGCGCCTTTGACCGGATAGGAGAGCTTGCCTTTTTCGATTTTCCACGCCTCTGCCGTCGAGAAAACAAACTGTCCGCTGGTGATGTCCACCTGACCGCCGCCGAAATTTGCCGCATACAAACCGTCTTCTACCGACGCGATAATTTCCTGCGAATCGTACCCGCCGTTTTCCATCATGGTGTTGGTCATGCGCGGCATCGGCAGATGCGCAAACGATTCTCGACGCGCATTGCCCGTAGAAATCGCATTCATCAAGCGCGCGTTCATTTCGTCAAAAAGATAGCCGCGCAAAATACCGTCTTCAATCAGTACGGTACGTTTGGTCGGCTCGCCCTCATCGTCCATGTTGAGCGAACCCCGGCGCAACGGAATCGTACCGTCGTCAACCACGGTTATACCCGGCGCCGCAACCTGTTCGCCGATTCTGCCCGAGAATGCGCTGGTGCCCTTGCGGTTAAAATCGCCCTCCAAACCGTGCCCGATGGCTTCGTGTAACAAAATACCCGGCCACCCCGGGCCAAGCACCACCGTTGTCAATCCGGCGGGCGCCGGACGTGCATCAAGATTCAGCGTTGCCTGAGTAACCGCTTGCCGTACGTAAGCATCAAGCACATCATCGCTAAAGTACTCGTAGCCAAAGCGCCCGCCGCCACCTGCGTGACCTTGTTCGCGCCTGCCGTTTTCTTCAACAATCACCGTCAGCGACAAGCGCGTCAAAGGACGTTGCTCCGCCGCCAGGCGACCATCGCTGCGCGCAACCATAATGGTTTCGAAACTGCCCGCCAGCGAAGCGATCACCTGGACCACCCGCGCATCTTGCGCACGGGCGCGTTGCTCAATACGCTCCAATAACCGCACCTTTTCATCATCGGTCAAACTGTCAAGCGGATTCAACGGCCGATAAAGGTCATGCTTAAGACCGGCAAAAATGAGCCCCGCTGATCGCGATTGCCCTTGCCGCCCGATGGCGCGCACAACCTGCGCCGCCTGGCGCAACGCGGGCAATGTAATCTCGTCCGCGTAAGAAAACGCCTGCTTGTCAACATTGACCGCGCGCACGCCAACGCCGCATGCGACATTGAATTCGCCGCTTTTGACAATCCCTTCCTCAAGCGACCAACTTTCCGAACATTCGTGTTGCAAATAAAGATCCGCAAACGTTAAATCGCGCCCGTTATGAATGTCGGCGAGCGTTTCAAACAACGCCGCCTGGGTAATATCATTGGGCGCCAGCAGTATCGCTTCCGCCGCTTTTACCGGGTTATTTCCGATAACAGTGTTTTCCGACATGCGCCTCTCAACCGAAATGTTCAGGATCAAAGCCGATACGGTTGGGCATATCCAGCGTTGCGATCATGGCCAGCTCTTCTTTACTTAACGAAAAATCAAAAATATCCATGTTTTCCCGAATACGCGACGGCGTTACCGATTTGGGAATCGCCACCAGCCCAAGCGCCATATGCCAGCGCAGCACGATCTGCGCCGGTGTTTTCCGATGATGCGCGGCGAGTTTTACCATAACGGCTTGGTTCATGGCCGCACCTTTGCCCAAAGGGCTCCACGACTCCGTGACAATCTGGTGCTGATGATGAAAAGCACGCATCCGGCTTTGCTGAAACTGCGGATGCAACTCAATCTGGTTGAGCACCGGTTTCACGCCGGTTTCATCCATTAAGCGTTGCAGGTGGCTTTCCGTAAAATTGGAAACGCCTATTGAGCGAATCAATCCTTGCGCTTGCAGTTTAATCAACGCCTTCCATGCCTGAACGAATAAATTCTGCTGGGGCGCCGGCCAGTGAATCAGGTAGAGATCAACGTAATCCAACCTCAGCTTCTTCAGGCTTTCCATGAAAGCCTTTTCGGCATCATGATGCTGGTCGTTCCACAATTTGGTGGTGATAAACATTTCCGAACGCGGGATGACCGATGCGGCCAACGCTTCACCGACACCCGACTCATTGCCATAAATAGCCGCCGTATCAATGGAGCGATAGCCTGTTGCCAATGCCTGCTCAACCACTTGCCTGGTTTGCCCGTTCGGAATTTCCCATACCCCGAAACCAAGCTGCGGCATGGCGCGCCCATCATGAAACGTAATATCCGGTATTTTCATGTTTTCTCCTTGCTTTTCTCTTGATCAATTCGGGTTTTCATCACAAAAAAGGCCCAATGCTCTCATAATTACAATCAAGAACGACCGGTTTTCAGCGAATCGCGGATTTCACGCAACAATACGACCTCTTCCGGTGTCGGCGGTTCCGCCGGCTTGTCCGCTTCGTTTTTGAGCCGGTTAATTTGCCTGACCATCAAAAAAATAATCAATGCCAAAATAAGAAAATTAATTGCGACTGTAACAAAATTGCCGTATGCAAAAAGCGGCACGCCCGCTTTGGTCAATGCTTCATACGTCATCGGTCCGTTATAGCCGGCGGGAACGTCGCCCAACGCGATAAACCAATTGGAAAAATCCAGGCCGCCGACAACACGGCTGATCACCGGCATGAAAATATCCTTAACCAACGAATCAACGATCTTTCCGAATGCCGCACCGATGATGACGCCAATAGCAAGATCCATGGCATTGCCTTTGGCGATAAATTCTTTAAACTCTTTAAAAAATCCGCTCATTTTATTCTCCTTGGTTTCGTTCTTCGTTTTTTATATGATCCCGCCAAAAAGACGTCAGCGGGTATCGCCAGTCACCATCAAAAGCACGCGCGGTCACGCATGGCCCAATCACCGATTGAGATCGTTTATATTCACTGCTCCCAAGCATGTCCAACGTTTTATTGATATCTTTGACGGTAAAACCGTACTCAAGCAAATCATCAGCGTCTTCTCCGCGCTCGGCATAAGCTTCGATAATCGCGTCCAATATTTCATAAGGCGGTAACGAATCCTGGTCGGTCTGATCTGGCTTAAGTTCAGCGCTCGGCGCGCGCGTCAGCACCCGCTCAGGAATAACTTTACCGAGCGAATTGCGGTAATGGGCCAAACGATATACCCAACCTTTGGTCAAATCCTTGAGCGGCGCAAAGCCGCCTGCCATATCGCCGTATAACGTCGAGTATCCGACAGCGGATTCCGACTTGTTGCCCGTCGTTAACAACAGCCAATGATTCTGGTTCGACAGCGCCATCAACAACATTGCCCGTAAGCGCGCCTGGATATTCTGTGCGGTCAAGTCATTCGGCGGCACCTCAAATACCGGCAACAACGCGCGATCCATTGCTTTCATCAGCGGCTTTAACGCAATTGTTTCCAGCGAAACGCCTGTCAATTCCGCTATTTTCTCAGCATCTTTCAGGCTCATTTTTCGGGTGTATGGTGACGGCAGCCGATAGGCATGGACACGATCCGCGCCAATGGCGTCCACGGCCAGCGCCAATACTAACGCCGAATCAATACCGCCCGATAACCCAAGCACAACACCCGGAAACTTGTTTTTACGGACATAGTCGCGCAACGCCAATACCAGCGCCTGATAAACATGAAATTCCGGCGGCGCTTCACTGAAATTGCTTCTGGCTTCGGGCTTTCCCTGCCGCATACGCACCAGCGCCACCGATTCGTTCCAGGCCGGTAACACTTGAATCAACCGGCCTTGGTCATCGACCACAGGCGACGCGCCCATATAAACTTTGTCGTCCTGCCCGCCGACAGCAAGCGCTGCCAATATCGGCAACCGAATTTTCTGTGCCCGATCAGCGTACCATTGCCATTGGGCGATTTCATCGCCCATCTGGTATGCATGGACCCCGGCAACCAACGCACACTGCGCATTTTCTTCCACTGCCATGCGCACAGACGCCGCATGCGATACATCTTCACCGCATAAAAGCGTAAAGCAAGTGCCGCCCTCTTCAAAAACAATATTGCCTCTTCCTTTGTTGAAGTAGCGTTTCTCTTCGGCGCGCAAAATCTGTTTGCGATAAATTTGCCGTACTTTTCTTTTACGTATCAACGCCAAAGCGTTGTAGCGCCCGCCGCCGTCCCATTCCGGGAAACCGACAATCAGCGTTCCGCTGTTCACTTCTTCGGCAAGCGCTTTAAGCGTATCGGCGCAGTCGTCACAAAAAGACCGACGCAACAACAAATCCTGCGGCACATAACCGCACAACGACAATTCCGGCGATAACGTTATCCGCGCGCCGGCGCGTTGCGCGACATGCCACACTTCAAGCAAGCGCTGCGCGTTCTGCGCCAACGCACCGACAGTAAGATTCAATTGTGCGACAGCGATTTGCATGATTGTTTTTCACTTTCCTGATCCGCGCGGCACAAATCGGTAAGCGGCCAGCGGGGACGTACGGTAAACGCATAATCGCGTTGTCCTTGTTTCGCCATGCGCAAAGCGCCCACCAGCGCGATCATCGCGCCATTATCCGTACAAAACTGCATATCGGGAAACACCACGCGCATTCCCGTGCCTGCAACCCGTTCGTTTAACCGTTGCCGCAATGTCAAATTCGCGCCAACACCGCCGGCAATCACCAATTGCGTGTGCCCTGTTTTTTTCAACGCCCGCAACGATTTTGATACCAAGACATCAACGACGGCATTTTCAAAAGCTCCGGCGATATCGGCGCGCGCCTGATCGTCAAATTGTTTTTTCGCTTCAAGCTGTTTTATTAAAACCAATACCGCCGTTTTCAAGCCGGAAAAACTGAAGTCGAGATGCGGCGCGTCTATGAGCGGTCGCGGCAAATGGAAACGCTCTCGATTGCCAAGCTGCGCCAAGCGCGCCAACGCCGCACCACCGGGATACGATAGTCCCAATAATTGCGCGGTCTTATCAAAAGCCTCACCGGCGGCATCGTCAAGCGTATCGCCCAATAATTGGTATTCGCCGACATCGCGCACGGAGAAAAGCTGTGTATGCCCACCGGAAACCAGCAGCGCAACAAACGGAAAGGCCAGTTTTTCCGAAAGCAACGCCGAAAGCAAATGCCCCTCAAGATGATGAACACCCAGCAATGGTTTATCAAGCGCCATCGCCAAGGCGCTGGCCATGCTGGCGCCGACCAGCAATGCGCCCGCCAGCCCCGGCCCTTGCGTATAAGCGATACCGTCAATATCCGCCAGACGGATGTCCGCCTTTTTAATCGCCTCCTCAATCAAGGGCGTTATCCGGCGCACATGATCGCGCGACGCCAATTCAGGCACTACGCCGCCATATTCGGCATGCAATGCAATCTGCGAATGCAACGCATGCGCCAGCAAACCCCGTTCGCTGTCGTACAGCGCAATGCCTGTTTCATCACAAGAAGTTTCAATACCCAATACCCGCATTATTTGAACCGATCCGCATGTGCCGCAATGTAATCGAGAACTTTTTCTTCGATCATCTCAGGAAATTCATAAAACGCTTCATCGAGCTGCTGCCAAAGATTGGCGCCGCCTTGCGNNTCCGATCAAGATGACGGCGGCGATCTTCATCGCCCCATGAAGGAGGCGTGCCAAAACACGATAAGGCTTGGCCGGCAATAGCCTGGTTTATAGGTAAATCCAACGCCTCCAGCGCTAAAACCAGCTCTGGCGCCAACGCACCCGCCGCACTGTAAAAAAACAGTTCGAAACCGCCATGATTCACTTCCCGGTTCATCGCCTGAACCAAATAAACATAACGCTCTTCCTGGGTTAAGGCGCTTATTCCTTTCTTTTCAACCTTTTTCGCCAGAATCGCATCAATGTTCATGCCGAGATGCGCGTCGTCGGCATCGCCGCGATGCTCCATCACAACGTCAACCGTTTCTCCATAAGGGAATAATTCACTTGTCGGCATATGTTGCTTTACCCGTCTTGCTTATCCGTCGCGTTTTTTTAACCGCCTCAAAGGCTGTGCCCTATTTTTATCCGTTCCGCTTGCCAGACCGACGATAATCGGCTATCTGTCTTGATAAGAAAATCAAACCACGGCTTGCGCCATGATGCCTTGAACTTGGTTTTCTGACAATCTTTTTCCCGATGTAATAATGAATAACAAACTCAACAACAAACGCCCCGAATTGCTCTCGCCGACAGGCTCGTTGAAAAGCCTGCGTTACGCAATCGCTTATGGCGCCGATGCGGTATACGCCGGCCTGCCGCGTTACAGCCTGCGCGTCCGCAACAACTCGTTTCGAAACACCGAGACACTCGCGGAGGGCATTGACACGGCACATGCGGCGCAAAAAAAATTCCTGCTCGCCGTCAATATCATGCCCCATAATCACAAAATACACACGTTTATCCGTGATCTGGAAGCGGTGATCGCTTTGGCGCCCGACGCGCTGATTATGTCCGACCCCGGCTTGATCGCGATGGTGCGCGAAAAATGGCCGGGCATGCCGATTCATCTCTCCGTGCAGGCCAACACCGTAAACTATGCATCGGTACATTTCTGGCAACGACTTGGTATCGCCCGCATCATTCTTTCGCGTGAATTGTCGCTCGACGAAATTGCCGAAATCCGCCAACAATGCCCGGATATTGAGCTGGAGGTATTCGTGCACGGCGCGCTGTGCGTCGCTTACTCCGGGCGCTGCCTGCTGTCCGGTTATTTCAACCATCGCGACGCCAATCAGGGCACTTGCACCAACGCCTGCCGCTGGCGCTATCGTTTAAAAGAAGGCGATCTCCCTCACGAAAGCCCGCCTTTCCTTATTGAGGAAACGGCGCGGCGCGCAAATGAATGGATGGAAATTTCCGAAGACGAGCACGGCACATACATCATGAATTCGCGCGACCTGCGCGCAATTGCGCATATTGATCGTTTAATAAAAATTGGTATCGACTGCTTCAAAATCGAAGGACGCACCAAATCGCATTACTACGCCGCACGCACCGCGCAAACTTATCGGCGCGCCATCGACGACGCGCTGGCCGGGCGCGCATTTGATGGCTCGCTGCTCACCGAACTCGACGCGCTCGCCAATCGCGGCTACACCGAAGGCTTCTTCAATCGTCACGCGCCGCAGGAAACGCAAAACTACGAAAATGGCGCATCCGCCAACTATACGCAGCAATTCGTCGCCGAAGCGCTTGATTACGATGCCGCAACCGGCTTATCCACGCTGGCCGTAAAAAACCGTTTTGAAAGCGGCGATACCTTGTGCGTGATCACGCCGCACGGTAACCGCATGTTAACGCTTGGCGCAATACAAACTCAAGAAGGCCAATCCATCACGACTGCCCCGGGCGACGGCCATATCGTACGCGCCGCGATTGGCGAAACAGATGCAATGACGCTGGTGGCGCGGATTGTGCGTCAGCAACGTTGAAGTGAAACGACAAAACGGAGACTCTAAAATGAATATGAAAATTTTGTACGATGCGCTCGACAAAACCAATGCTATCGCGCTGGCGACGTCTGCCGATAACATCCCCAATGTTCGCGTCGTTAATTTTTGCTACGATAAAAACAGATCGGGAATTCTTTATTTTGCTTCTGACCGAGAAAACCAGAAAGTCAAAGAACTGGGCGATAACCCCCATATTGCTTTTACGACTATTCCGGTTGGCGGTGCGTCCGTGCCGCACGTTCGGAGCAATCGGGCAATCGCCCGCAAAAGCCATAAAACGCTGTCAGAAGTGCAAGAGTTATTTATTTCCAAGATACCTGGCTACGATGAAACAATTACCGCTATCGGAGAATGCTTGGACGTATTTGAAATCCAAATCAACGAGGCAACCGTCATTGTTGATTTTGATACCGTACATACGATCCGTTTCGAGTAGAAAGAGCGTCAATCATTGAAGCGATGTTTGTCAGACAGCTTTGCTCATGTTTGTCCCCTCTTAGCCTATATGAAAACGCCGACGCTAAACCCCGCCCCAAAATATAAACCATTGGCGCGATCTCCAGAAGCGGAATCAACACAAAAGCACGCTCGTGCAAACGCGGGTGCGGCAAGGTCAAATAACGGCTGCGGCTGATATGATTGCCGTAAAGCAGCAAATCCAAATCCAGCGAGCGCGGTGCGAAACGATACGGGCGTGCCCGCCGGTGTTTTTTTTCAATGCGCCTCATTTCGGTAAACAATGCTTCCGCGGATAAAAATGTCGCCACTTGCGCGACGGCGTTGATGTACGGCGGCTGGCGGCGCGTCACACCATACGGCGCTGTGCGGTAAAGCGAAGATCGCGCCAGCAACTTTGTTTCTTTTATTCGCGCAAGATCGGAAAAAGCCTGCTCAACATGTTGGCGCGCGTCGCCGAGATTGCTGCCCAACCCGACAAACGCCGTCACGCTTTTTCTCATGACGCCGCGGCTTCTTCGTTTTTCCTGGGTGTTCGCTTACGGCGGCGGCGTGGTCTGGCAACGCCCTTGGAATTTTTTTCTATGGCCGCGACCAATTTTTTGCGCTCTTCGTGATCCGTACTTTGAAACTCCGTCCACCATTCGCCCAACTCTTTCGGCACTTCCTCATTTTCACCGCGCATCAGCATGAAATCGTAGGCGGCACGAAAACGCGGCTGTTCGAGCAGGCGAAACGGGCGCTGTCCGAAGCGCTGCTCAAAGCGCGGCTGAAGCAACCAGATTTCACGCATCATGCCTTGCAAGCGGCGCGGAATTGCCAGTTGGTGCGCGTAAGTTTCGAGCACGGTTTCTGCCGCTTGCGTAAGCGCCGGCATCACTTTCGCGCCCGACGCCACCAGTGCTTCATTTTCCCGAGTCACCGCCGGCCACAACAACGCGCCAAAAAGATACGCCGGCGACACTGTTTTACCGATGCGCAAACGATCATCGGTATGCCGCAATGCCAGCGCGGCAAAGCGCTCTGATTTTTCGTCCGTCAACAAAGCATCGAATGCCGGCAATAACCGGTAACGACGCACTTCGACAATATTTTTTTGCGCGCTTCCGGACAGTAATAGCTTTTGCGTCTCTTCAAAAATGCGCGCCTGCGGAATATGGCACATTAATCCGGCAAGCTTGGTAAGCGGCTTTTCCGTGGTCGGCGCAATGGTCAAATCGAGTTTTCCGGAAAGACGCACGGCGCGCAACATCCGCACCGGGTCTTCGCGATAACGCACGGTCGGCGCACCGATCAGTTTGAGCTGGCGGGCATGGATATCGTTGACGCCGCCCGTGTAATCCCAGATTTCTTCGCTGTCCGGATCGTAGTACAATGCATTGACCGTAAAATCGCGGCGCAGGGCGTCTTCCGCCTGTGTACCGTAAACATTGTCATTGAGCAACCGCCCGTGTTCGTCGGTCGCCTCCTCATCGGTTTGCGCGGTACGAAAGGTGGATACTTCGATCACCTCGCGCCCGATATGCACGTGTACCAGCCTGAAACGGCGTCCGATGATAAAAGCGCGTCGAAACAACGGCTTGACCTCTTCGGGGGTCGCGTTGGTGGCAATATCAAAGTCCTTGGGACGGCGCGCCAACAGCAAATCGCGCACCGCGCCGCCGACAATAAACGCCTGGAAGCCGGCGTCGTGCAAACGGCAAATAACACTCAACGCCGCCGGATCGATTTGTTCGGCGCGAATTTTGTGCTGATCAGCAGGGTAAATACGCGGTTTTCGCACCCGCTTTTTGGGCAGAATACGGGCAATCAAGGCACGGATCATTATGCTAAACGTTTTTCATTCAATATTTGCCGCGCCGGGCAAGCGTACTGCTGGGCCGCTTGCGCTTTGCCGGCACGGCCGACGAAGTCGGCAGCGATGATAGCATGGCGCTGTCGGCAATACGGTATTCACCCGGTGACAGGCCGTCAAGCGTCCAGCCTCCGACGGCGAAGCGGATCAGCCGCAGCGTCGGCAAACCCACCGCTGCCGTCATCCTTCTCACTTGCCGGTTACGTCCTTCGCTGATGCTGATCGATAACCATGAGGTCGGTATGGCGGCGCGATAGCGAATTGGCGGCTCCCGTGCCCATAAATGAGGCGGCTCCTCCATCTGCTGCGCTTGCGCCGGACGTGTCTTGCCGTCGTTCAATACTACGCCGTCACGTAATTGGTTCAGCGCTTTTTCGCCGGGAATCCCTTCCACCTGCACCCAATACGTTTTCATCCAACCATGGTGCGGATGGGTAATATGTGCTTGCCAAGGGCCATGATCCGTCAGCACAAGCAATCCTTCGCTGTCCGCGTCAAGGCGCCCTGCCGGATAAACACCGGGAACATCAATATAATCCGCGAGGGTTCGATGATTGCCATTACTGCCTGTAGTGAATTGGCTGATGACGCCAAACGGCTTATGGAACAACAATAATAACGGCATGGTGTAATGTCACTTCAAAAGTCGTTAAAATAGCGCGGCACAAAAGGCAGCCACACAAGCGTAAGGATTGAGCGTAAAACGCGTTGTTTTTCAAACAAGCCTCACATATTCTCTACACAACATTTTCAGGAGTTTTTATGTCCAGCTACCAACATATCAAGGTACCGCAAAACGGAGAAAAAATCACCGTCAATGCCGATTTCACTCTTAACGTCCCGGATCAACCGATCATTCCCTTTATCGAAGGAGACGGCATTGGCGCAGATATTACGCCGGTGATGATTAAGGTCGTCGATGCCGCAGTGAAAAAAGCCTATGGCGGCAAACGCCAGATTCACTGGATGGAAGTTTACGCCGGCGAAAAATCCACCCGTGTATACGGCGAAAATGTCTGGCTGCCCGATGAAACGCTCGACGCTTTGAAGGAATACCTGATTTCCATCAAGGGACCGTTGACAACCCCGGTCGGCGGCGGCATCCGCTCATTGAATGTTGCGCTGCGCCAGATGCTCGACCTGTATGTCTGCCTGCGCCCGGTGCGCTATTTCTCGGGCGTACCCAGCCCGGTAAAAGCGCCGGAGAAAGTCGATATGGTCATTTTCCGCGAAAACGCCGAGGATATTTACGCCGGCATTGAGTGGCAGGCCGAAACGCCGGAAGCGAAAAAAATCATCGATTTTCTGATCAACGAAATGAAAGTCACCAAGATTCGTTTCCCGCAAACCTCCGGCATCGGTATCAAACCGGTATCGCGCGAAGGTACCGAACGCCTTGTCCGGCGCGCGATCCAGTACGCCATTGATAATGACCGTAAATCGGTCTCGCTGGTACACAAAGGCAATATCATGAAATTCACCGAAGGCGCGTTCCGCGATTGGGGTTATGCGCTGGCAAAAAGAGAGTTTGGCGCCAAGGAAATTGACGGCGGGCCATGGTGTTCGTTCAAGAACCCGAAGAACGGCAAAGAGATCATCATCAAAGACAGCATTGCCGACGCCTTCCTTCAGCAGATCTTGTTGCGCCCCCAGGATTACGACGTGATTGCCACCTTGAATCTCAACGGCGACTATCTGTCCGACGCCTTAGCGGCACAGGTTGGCGGCATCGGTATTGCGCCGGGTGCAAATCTCGCCGACACTGTGGCGATGTTTGAAGCGACACACGGCACAGCCCCACGGTACGCCGGTATGGATAAAGTCAATCCGGGGTCGGAAATCCTGTCTGCGGAAATGATGTTGCGCCATATCGGTTGGACGGAAGCCGCGGATGTCATTATCAAAGCGACCGCAGACGCGATTCAGGAAAAAACCGTCACCTATGACTTCGCCCGCTTGATGGATGGCGCAACAGAAGTATCCTGCTCGGGCTTTGGTCAGGCAATGATCAGCAAAATGTAATCCGAAATCAGGGTTGCAGGATTCAGCACCGATTTATCGTGGCAAACGCGAAGTACGATCTAATATTGACTGATTCCTGCGACCCGATCTCCGGTCGCCACATTGACCGGCACCGGCTGCAACACCCGCACCAATTCCGCCGACGCTAACGACACCAGAAATCCGCGCTTGCCGCCGTTGATATACACTTCCGGCAAATCGGTAATCGAGCGCTCCATATATACCGGCATCTTTTTGCGCGTCCCGAATGGGCTGGTGCCGCCGACTTGATAACCGGAGTGTTTATCGGCGGTTTCCGGCGCGCATGGCTGAACGGTTTTGACATGAAGAAAACGGGCAAGCTGCTTGGTCGATACTTCGCAATCGCCGTGCATCAATACGATTAACGGCTTTTTGCCGTCATCCTCCATGATCAATGTTTTGACGACCATATGTTCATCGATGCCCAACGCTTGTGCTGACACTGCTGTGCCGCCGTGTGCTTCATACACATAAAGGTGCGGCGTAAACGCCACTCGCGCCTGACGTAATACGCGAACCGCCGGCGTTACCGGATAAGTTTCTTTACTCATGATGCCTTTTTTGTTTGCGCCTGTACCTGGCAAACATGTGATTTTCCCCGCTGTACTGAAGAAAGCAGCCCAAGCATTCCGTCTCTCAACGGTTTGCGCTTTTTCAGAAGCGCTTAGCGTTTCTTGAGCGTATTCAGGATTTTCAGCAATTCGCCGTGCACTTCCTGCAACGACAGCGTCAATTCACTTCTGGCAATAGACGGCAGGATGGTCAATACCGGTTGCGACGCCTTTTCCGCTTTTTCTTTTGGCGTCACGCCTTTCTGATTCTGCTGCGTCAGCTCCTCCAGGCGTAAACGTGCGCCGCTGATCGTGAATCCCTCTTCGTAAAGCAAACTGCGGATACGGCGAATCAATAAAACTTCATGGTGCTGATAATAGCGCCGGTTGCCGCGCCGTTTGATCGGATTAAGCTGCGTAAATTCCTGTTCCCAATACCGCAACACATGCGGTTTGACCGCGCAAAGCTCACTCACCTCGCCAATTGTGAAATAACGCTTTGCCGGAATCGGCGGAAGCTCAGAATTCAGTCGTTGTTTCTCGGGCACGGGCTGCCTCATCAACTTTTTGCTTCAATTTCTGGCTGGCGTGAAACGTCACTACCCGACGCGCTGAAATTGGAATGTCGATCCCGGTTTTGGGGTTACGCCCCGGACGTTGCGCTTTCTCGCGCAGTTGAAAATTGCCGAAACCGGAAAGCTTGATCGTTTCCCCTTCTTCCAACGACAAGCGAATCTCCTCAAAAAAGCCTTCGACCATATCTTTGGCCTCGCGCTTATTCAACCCCAGTTGCTCAAAAAGAATCTCGGTCAGTTCCGCTTTTGTAAACGTCGACATTGGCTATTATTCCTAATTTCGCAGCGCCGCCGCATGATCATTTTTCAAAGCGGCAAAAAACTGTTTGACGGTACCGTCGATATCGTCCTCCGTCAAAGTTTTTTCAGTATCGCGCATAAGCATAAGAATCGCAACGCTTTTTTTACCTTCGGGAATACCCTGCCCCTNNCAACATATCCTGGCCGGACTTTTTCCATTGATTCAAGCAGTTTTTGTGCCGGAACGTCTCTGTCCACGATCACCGCAAGATCACGGCGCGCCATCGGCTGCCGAGAAACTTTCGCTGCTTGCGGAATGTTGCTTTTTAACAACACTTCGCGATCCAGTTCAAAAACAATCGGCGCTTGCGGCAATTCCAGTTGCTTGACCAAGCGCGGATGCAATTCACCGAGAATACCCAACATCATATTATCGACCAACACACAGGCAGCGCGACGTGGATGCAAGAAATTGGGCAAATTGCCGCTTTCAAGCGCTTGGGTCATGAGCTTGCGCGGCGCAACCAAGCTTTCCAGCGCGCCTTTCACGTCAAAAAAATCCACCGGTCTCGCAGAAATACCCCATTGCTCCGGTTGTGCCGAACCATAAGCCAAGCCGCCGACACGATACGGCTGGCTGACATCATCGGCAACCGGCGCATAAAAAACCCGGCCGACCTCAAAAAGGCGCAAATACGGCTCTTTACGGCTCAAGTTGCTTTTCAAGGTCTCCAGTAACCCGGAAATCAGCGACACCCGCATCACATCATATTGCGCGGCAATCGGGTTATTCACACGCACCGGCGCTTCATAATTTTCGCCATGGATCCATTTTTCGTTTTCAGAGGCAACAAAGCTGAAAGTGATGATTTCCTGCCAGCCCAGATCAGCAAACCGCGCCTTCAATGTATCGACCGGCAACTTTTCTTCCGGTAACGCCAGCATATGATGACCATGATTTTTCTGCGGCAACGGAATACGGTCATAGCCGTATATGCGCGCAATCTCTTCGACAAAATCCTCTTCACAGGTTAAATCGAAACGATACGAAGGCGGCGTCACAACAAAATCTTCTCCGTGCCGCGCGTACACAAAACCAAGACGATCAAAAATGGTGCAGATTTCCGCTGCCGTGAATGCCCAGCCCAACAAACGACCAACGCGTTCGGTACGCACCTTCACCAGTGGGCGCTCCGGCAACCGGCTCTGCACGTCAACCAGCGGCCCGGGCATGCCACCGCAAATTTCAAGAATGAGTTCGGTCGCCCGCTCAATCGCCAAAGGCGGTAATTCAAAATCAACGCCACGCTCAAAACGATACCCTGCGTCCGAGACAAAACCCAAACGACGCATCCGCCCTTGAATCACGTCAGGTGACCAGAACGCCGCTTCCAGAAGCACGCTGCTCGTGTCGCAGCCGATGCCGGAATATTCGCCACCCATAATGCCCGCCAACCCGAGCGGCTTTTTCTCGTCGCACACCATCAATAAATCAGGCGACAAATCAAGCTCCTGCTCATTAAGCAGTAATAGCTTTTCGCCGACCTGCGCAAAACGCACCACCACGCCACCCTCCAAACGCGCACAATCATAGGCATGCATCGGTTGCCCAAGTTCAAGCATGACGTAATTGGTAATATCAACCAGCGGTGAAATCGAGCGAATCCCGGCACTGCGCAAACGTTCCGCCATCCATAACGGCGTAACCGCCGCCGGATTGATGTTTTCGATAATACGCGACGCAAAACGCGGACACCCTTCCGGCGCATCAACACGAATCGATGGCGAAACGTTTGACGCCACGTTGATCGCTTTTGCCGCGGGTGTTTTCAGCACGGCGCCGGTCAGCGCCGCCACCTCCCGCGCTACGCCGAGCAATGACAAGCAGTCAGCCCGGTTAGGCGTCAGCTTCAGCGTGATAAAAGTGTCGTCAAGGCCAAGCGCATCGCGAATCGATTCCCCCGGTTTCCAGTTCCCGGGTAATGACAGTAGGCCGCTGTGATCATCGCTGATCCCCAGTTCGCGCGCGGCACACAGCATCCCCTGCGACTCGACACCGCGCATTTTGGCGCGCTTGATCTTGAGTCCGCCCGGCAATGCTGCGNNGGCAATACCGCGCCCTCCAGCGCGCACGGCACGACCAGCCCGGCAGCAGCATTCGGCGCGCCGCAGACAATCTGCAATTTTTTTTCTGCGCCGACATCGACCGTACACACCCGCAAACGATCCGCATCGGGATGCGGCGCGGCATCGATAATCCGTGCCACCACGACGCCGGAAAAAAACGGCGCAGCCGGTACGGTCTCTTCAACCTCAAGCCCAGCCATGGTCAAACAGTCGCACAACGCTCCCGTATCCATCGACGGATTAACTATCGTGCGTAACCAGCATTCAGAAAATCTCATGGTCAATCATCCCTTAATATCAGCTTGGCGTTTTTCAAGAAAATTGCCGCAAGAAACGCAAATCATTTTCATAAAACAAGCGCAAATCCGTCACGCCGTAACGCAACATCGCCAACCGCTCAATGCCCATACCGAACGCAAAACCCTGCCATTGATCGGGGTCAAGCTTGACCGCGCGCAATACGTTCGGATGCACTTGCCCGGCCCCGGCAATTTCCAGCCATTTGCCCGCACCGAACGCCATGTCAATTTCAGCAGATGGCTCGGTAAACGGGAAAAACGATGGGCGAAAACGGACACGAATATCGTCACGTTCAAAAAACAGCCGCAGGAATTCGGAAAGCACCTGCTTTAAATCAGCAAAACTGACATTGCGGTCAACCCACAAGCCTTCGACCTGGTGAAACATCGGCGAATGCGTGGCATCAGAATCAACGCGGAATGTCCTGCCCGGCGCAATGATTTTGACCGGTGGCGGATGACCCTCCATCCATCGTACCTGCACTGGCGACGTATGTGTGCGCAATACCAAATCGTCGCCAATATAAAAGGTATCGTGCATTGAGCGCGCCGGATGATTTTCCGGCATATTGAGCGCGGCAAAATTGTGGAAATCGTCCTCGATTTCCGGGCCGTCAACCACGGCAAAACCTTGAGTACGCAACAACGCCTCAATGCGGTTTCGCGTACGTGTGATCGGGTGCAACCCGCCGGTACCCTGGCTACGCCCCGGCAATGAAACGTCGATTGCCTCCGCGTCGAGTTGCGCCTGCATCCGCGCCTCGGCAATCGCCGCGCGGCGTGTATCCAACGCTGTTTCAATCGCTTGCTTGGCCTGATTGATTTCCGCGCCAACGGCGGCGCGCTGTTCGGGCGGCGTTTTGCCCAGCATTTTCAGACGCTCGGTAACCGCGCCGCTTTTACCGAGAAAACGCGCCTTGGCATTTTCGAGCGAAGCGGCATCTGCGGCTTCGGCAAACGCCCGCTGCGCTTCACTTACTAAAGAGGAAAGTTCGTCATTCATGGATAGTTGGGGCATTGCATCAAAAGTTAGGTTGTATTCAATAACACAGAAAAGGCGATAAAGCGAGACAGCGCAGATAAAATACAGACAAAAAAGGGAGGCAAGCCTCCCTTTTTAAAAAAGCGTTAATGCCTTACGCCAGCGCGGCCTTGGCCTGCTCGGCGATTTTACCGAACGCCGCTTTGTCGTATACGGCAACATCGGCGAGCACTTTGCGATCGATCTCGATCGATGCTTTTTTCAGCCCGTTCATAAAGCTGCTGTATGTCATCCCCAGTTCACGCGCGGCGGCGTTGATCCGGGCAATCCATAGGACACGGAACTGGCGTTTTCTCTGGCGACGGTCGCGATAGGCATACTGCCCCGCTTTCATCACCGCTTCTTTGGCAATCCGATAGACATTCTTCCGGCGGCCGCGAAAACCTTTGGCCTGATCCAGAACTTTTTTGTGCCGCGCACGCGCGGTCACACCACGTTTTACTCGAGGCATGTTCGATCTCCTTACGCGTAGGGCATCATCGCTTTCACGGAAGCGATGTTGGTTTCATGAATGTCGGTAACGCCACGAAGCTGACGCTTGGTCTTGGTGGACTTCTTGGTCAGAATGTGGCTTTTAAATGCAAACGAACGCTTGATCGAACCGCTTCCACGTACGCGGAAGCGCTTTTTCGCGCCCGATTTGGTTTTCATTTTTGGCATAAAATATTCCTGTTTCTGGTTTATTGACCGTCTGCGGTGGCCACTTCTTTCTGCGGCACTTGTTTACCGTCTTCGGGCTTGTTGGGGCGACGTTGTTTCTTCACCGGAACTACTTTCTTCGGCGCCAGCATCATCACCATCTGCCGGCCTTCTAACTTGGGAAACTGCTCAACCACCGCAATTTCCTCGGTTTCGGTTTTGATCCGCTCAAGCAGACGAATACCGAATTCCTGATATGCCATCTCGCGCCCGCGAAAACGTAAAGTGACTTTAACTTTATCGCCATCGCCAAGAAAACGCGCCAGATTACGCATTTTGATCTTGTAATCGCCCTCGTCCGTACCGGGGCGAAATTTGATTTCCTTGATCTGAATCTGCTTTTGCTTCAGTTTGGCTTCATGCAGCTTTTTCGCCTCGTGGTATTTGAATTTGCCGTAATCCATGATCCGGCATACCGGCGGTTTTGCCAAAGGCGCAATCTCAACCAAATCAAGCTCCGCCGCTTCTGCGTCAGCCAAAGCCTTTACTAAAGGTACGACGCCAACCTGTTCTCCGTTGGTACCGATCAATCTCACTTCGGGTGCGGTAATCTCCTGATTTGTCCGCTGATTTTTTTCCAGAGCGATCGCTTATCTCCTTAAATACATATAAAAAGCCATGCTTCCCATTCGCCGCGTCAGATCATCGACGCGCCAGCCGCTCTTCTTCGAGACGGCCAAGCAAGGCATCCAGTGTCATTACACCCAGATCCTCGCCGCTACGGGTTCGCACGGCCACTGTACGCGCCTGCATTTCCTTATCGCCGACAATCAATTGATACGGCAGCTTTTGCAGGCTGTGTTCGCGGATTTTATAAGTAATCTTTTCATTACGCAAATCCGCAGCCACCCTGAAACCGTGTTTTTTCAGAAATTGTTGGATTTCCTGCGCGTAAGCGGTCTGGCGATCCGTAATGCTTAAAACGACCGCCTGAAGCGGCGACAACCACAGCGGCATAGCGCCGGCATGGTTTTCGATCAGAATGCCGATAAACCGCTCCAATGAGCCGACAATCGCCCGGTGCAACATGACCGGCGTTTTCCGGCTGTTGTCTTCGTCGACATATTCCGCGCCCAAACGGCCGGGCATGAAAAAGTCAACCTGTACGGTACCGCACTGCCATGAGCGGCCGATCGAGTCTTTCATGTGGTATTCGATTTTCGGCCCGTAGAACGCCCCTTCGTCCGGCAGCTCTTCCCACGCGGTACCACAGGCGCGCAACCCGTCGCGTAACGCCGTTTCCGCCAAGTCCCATGCCTCATCGCCACCGATCCGGTGCTTCGGACGCAGCGCAATTTTGACCTCAATGTTTTTAAAGCCGAAATCATCGTACACTTTCAACGCCAGCTGGTGAAACGCGACCACTTCCGAACGAATCTGCGCTTCCGTACAGAAAATATGGCCGTCGTCCTGAGTGAAGCCGCGTACGCGCATGATGCCGTGCAACGCGCCGGACGGTTCGTTGCGGTGGCACGAACCGAATTCCCCATAGCGCAGCGGCAGATCGCGATAGCTGCGCAAATCCGAATTGAAAATCAGCACATGCCCCGGACAATTCATCGGTTTGATCGCAAATACGCGCTCTTCCGATTTGGTGATAAACATGTTTTCCTGATAATTTTCCCAGTGCCCGGATTTTTCCCACAAACTACGATCAAGAATCTGCGGACAACGCACTTCCTGATAGCCGTTATCGCGATAAACGCCGCGCATATACTGCTCGACCTCTTGCCAAATCGACCAGCCTTTCGGGTGCCAGAAAACCATGCCCGGCGCTTCGTCTTGCAAATGAAAGAGATCCAGCTGCCTGCCCAAACGGCGATGATCGCGTTTTTCCGCTTCTTCAATGCGATACAGATACGCGTCGAGATCTTCCTTTTTCGCCCATGCTGTCCCGTAGATGCGCTGCAGCATTTCGTTTTTGGAATCGCCGCGCCAGTAAGCGCCGGCAAGCTTCATCAGCTTGAATACTTTGAGCTTTCCCGTCGACGGTACATGCGGGCCACGGCATAAGTCGATGAACTTGCCTTCGCGGTACAACGAAATATCCTCGTTGGCGGGAATCGACGCAATGATTTCCGCCTTGTAGTTTTCGCCCATATTTTTAAAAAATGCTACCGCATCATCGCGCGGCATCACGGTTCGCTCGACCGGCTCGTCTTTTTTTGCCAACTCGTGCATTTTTGCTTCGATATTTTCCAAGTCTTCCGGCGTAAACGGCCGCTTATAGGAAAAATCATAGTAAAAGCCGTCTCCAATCACCGGGCCGATGGTCACTTGTGCGTCGGGAAATAATTCCTTGACCGCATATGCCAACAGGTGCGCGGTC
>DBDN01000035.1 GCA_002293615.1 Betaproteobacteria bacterium UBA931
TTGCCGTATTGGTCCTGCAGCGTCAGTGTGATGGTCGAATTGCCGCCTACCGACAGGCTCGTCGGACTTGCCTCGATCTTCGTGCCGTTCGCGCCGAAGTCTACCCCGCCCGCACCGAATGTTATCGTCGCCGCTCCGGTCGCGCCGCCCACACGTTCCGTGCCTACCATCGCATGAACATCAACGCTTCCCGATGCGGTGCTGCTGTACGTCACGGAGCAGGATGAAGCGCCCACCGCAATGGTGCAGCTTGGAGCGCCCACAAAATCGCCGATATCTCCGCTATTTTCCTTGCTAAATGACACGCCCGTCGCGCTGCCCGCCAGAACTTCCAGCCCCTGGCTGTCGCGCAGCGTTACCGTCACCGTGGAATTCTCGCCCACGCCAAGGCTCGCCGGATCCGCCGCGATGGTGGATGCCGTCCAATTAACAGTCGGTTGATAAAAGAGCACCGACGCGCTGTTTTCGGCAGCCGTCCCATCGACATCTGCCGAGAACGTCGCCAAGCCGGCGGTACTGCTGGTCACCTGGAACACCGCGCGGCCATACTGATCCGTGCTTTGCGTGTTGCTTCCCACCACACTGGCTCCGGACGATAGCGTCGATAGCGCTACTACCACGCCCGGCTGCGCCATGGCCTGCCCGCCCGCGTTACGCAACTGAACGGTTACCGTGGATTGCGTTCCCACCAAAGTGGCGACCGGATTTGCCGTAACGGTCGTTCCCGCAAGCGACCGATCCACCGGCGGCTGCGGGCTTCCCGCGAAAGTAACCTGTACGGAGGTCGGATACGTCGTTGAAAAGCCCGTACCTTGCGCTGTCACAGTGGCCGTTCCGTCCGCCGTGCTCGTCAGCTGGGTGGTGTACGTACCCGTCCCATTGGTGACGCCGAAGCCGTTATCGGTAAAACTGAATGTGAACCCTCCGCTTGCACCGACACCAATCGAAACATTATTTTTCGCGTAAGGAACGCCGTCCAACATAAGCTGAACGGTCACCAGCGAATAGCCCGAAACCGGCTCGACATTTACCGTCGGATATGCGGACAACGTCGCGCTGTCCGCTGATATATTAGCGCCGACAAAAACCACCCCAACAGAAGCGCCCACCGATTGCCCCGATACTTTTNNCGCCGTTGTGCTTGTGATCCGCGCTTCAAACTTGCCGGATGCGTCGGTCAGGCCGTCGATCGCGGCAGTATTGCCGGGGAACACCCCGACAGCGCCGCTGTTTTCGATACGCACCGCCACCCCGGAGCGCCCCACCGCCACCCCGGAAGCGTCGCGCAATTGAACCGTCGCTATCGCGTACGATACGCCGTCGGCGGCAACCTTGCCCGGCCATACGGTCAAATCGCTCCGGGTAAAATCGATCACACTGCTGTAGAAAGTCACGACACCGGCCGTTTTCGCCGCACCTTGGTCGTCTTCGCCGTAGTTTTCTATCGGCTGGCCGTCAACCGTCGCGGTGACGGACGCAACGCACGGCGCGCTGCTCGATATCGTCGTTGTGAAGCTTGTGCTTCCTTCCGCAATGCTTCCGCTCGCAGGGCTGTTAAACGCTCCGCAACCGGAAACATTACTCAAATTAACAACAGCCCCGCCCGCAGGCGCCGCCACAGTATGCCCCAAATGATCGCGCAGGGTCACGTTGATCGTGGCGGATTGCGCCCCGCCGCCCACATATACTTTTTCGGGGGTCACGCGCAGGCTCGTGCCATACCGATCGTGGCTGATCCCGCCCGAAGTGATTTCCACCACCGCCTGGCTCGCAATATCGCTTCCGCCAATGCTGCCTTTGATCGTCACATTGCCGAGGGTTGTGCCGCTGGTCAGCGTGACCGTGCAGTTGCCGACCGCATTGGTGGTGCATTGCGTCGCGCTCAGCGACGCGCCGCGATCATTCCCGTCAAAACCGAGATCGATGACAACACCCGGCTGCGGCACATTAATGCCGGCGCTGTTCTTCAACTGAACGGTGATCGTGGATGTGGTATCCGTTGCCGTTCCGCCGCTGATGCTGATCGAGGTTGGGTTCGCCGTGATCGTCGTGCCGCCCGCGCTTACCGTATATTTGACAAATGTCCGCGTCTCGTTACCGAAAGGGGACGCGGCAGCCACAGCGGTAATCGTGAAAGTCCCGTCAACCGTGCTGCTCCACGAAACCGTACATTCCCCGCTGCTGTCCGTCGTGCATGTCGCCGTCGAAGGCGTAATATCCCCGTTACTGGCATCGAAGAGGACCGCCGTATTGGGCACCGGCTGATTGGTGTTATTTCTCAATATCGCTTTTACCGTATAAGCCTGAACGCCGTCCGCCGCCAACGGGCCCGCCGGAGAAATCTCGATTGAGGAATTCTCCGGATCGGCGCCTTTCGTATTGAGGAATACGCAAGTGATCGTCCTATTTTGCTGGACCTGGAAGCCCGGGATTACCGCCTGATTGCCCGCTAGGGAAACCATCACGCCGGCGCCGGTGTTGTCGGTACAAGAAATGCCCGACGGCGCGCCCCAATCGCTATTGGGCGGCGTTTGATAAATCTCGATATCGGTACCTAGGGTATCAAACGCGTGCAGCATGCTGCTGTTCTGGTAAACCACCGTATTCGCCGCCGTTGTCGTCAGGCTATCCTCTGCGAAAGAAGGCGCCGTATTGGCAATATTGCTCATGGCGTACGTAAACGTCGCAGGCTCGGAAGACTCCGTTGCCAGGATCAATTGCCCTTTCACCGCGTAAAACCTGTAGTCCTCGACTTCGCCTTCCAGCGCCCAGGGCTTAACCGAATTGGTTGTCTCTACCACCTGCCCACCCGTTGCGGGCACGCCATCGGTGGAACTGAAACGCGCCCGGGCAAAAGTCCACACCGGCGCGCCGGAAATCCCGGTCGGCGTGTAATTAAACCCTATATATCCGGACTCAATCTCTCCGCTTGTTGTCCCGTCAAGAAGCTGCTGGTCGGTGCTGACCTGAACCGCGCCCGTACTAGTGAAAGAAGAGCTCGTACCCGTATTGACCCAGGCGCTGAAGTATCCCGGCTCGCCGCTCGGCTGGTACGCTTTGGCGCGCAGGCCGTATGTCACGCCCGACGTCAGCGAAGCGCCCTGCAGGGGAACCCAGCGCGAGCTGCCTTCCGGAATATTCACTTCAATACCATCGTGCGAAACAATCGCCGCCGCGGAATCGTCATTGGGATATTCCGCGCCATCCTGCGTCGTTACCGTGTCGCCCAGCCAATAATTGGCGGGGGCCGGCGTCACATGGAGAGCGTCCCCGTAAGTTTGCGGGGCGTCGTTATGGTTTGCCCGGCCGGTCAAGGCAAAGTCGGCAATGGCCACTTCTTTATCCGTGGACATGACCACTTTGCTGAAGAAGTTGGAGCGCGCCATGAAGTCGGATAACGATGTCGTCCCGCTTGGGTCCAAAGTCCCCGCATCGGAGCCGCGGAAATGCGCGCCGCCTTTACATTGCGCGGAGGCGGTCACCGCGGAATCGTTCGCCGATCCGGCGCTCGTCGTGCCGTTTGTGCAATACGCCGTCACTTTATTTTGCACATTCGCATCGCCGGCGTTCGCGGACGCCCAGGTTTGGTAGGCGTTCACGCCGTTCACGCCACCGATCTTCGGCTGCTTCAGCTTGACGTAATAAGTTGCCGAGGTCGAGCCGACAATAAAGCTGTATTCACCCAAAGGCGATGTCCTTTGCTCTCCCTGCCAAACCACATTGCCGGAGCCGTTGTCTTCCCAGATTTCAACCAAAACGTTGGGAACGCCGTTCGCGGCTTCTTCCGCGGAGGAAATAACGCCGTCACCATTCGCGTCGTTATAGATTTTGCCGCGCAGCACCGGCGCCACCTGGCATGTCGTTAAATCAAGCAGTATAGGACTAATACTTCCTCTATCCGTCACAGCGCCGCTTAATGGGTTCACCTGCTTTAATGAGGCTCCTCCACTACCAAGAAGAAGCAAGCTTCCGTTGAGAAAACCCATTCCCCACATATTACCAGCGGCAGTGGTGCCAAAAGTAGGGAAGGTCTTGACTATGTTGTAATACCAAACCGCGCCATCGGCGCCGGGCACAACCCTGATCAGCTTTTTATTGTCAAGTGCGTTGCCAATCAGAAGATAGGCATTACCCTCGGCGTCGATCGCCATATCGGAAGAAACAAAGCGTTGTGCATCTGTGTATACATCATCCGACAACGTGCCGGCAACAGGCCGAACCTCCGAACTACTTCGGCACGTTCCGGTCACCGGATTGCAAAGCCTCAGTTGGAAATTCTTCATTAAAGTGCCTTCTACATTGGCAACACGAGCACCCTCTATGCCTGTAAAATAAATCTCACCCGTCAGTTGATTGACTTCACCGCCGGCTGCTTGAGGGTATCCACCGGTGAATGGCGTGGTCATGATTTCCTGAGGCACCGATTCGCCTTCAAACAGGCCAAAAACCTTCCTGTTACTGCCATCAAATCGCCACATATACATGACGAGCTTCCCTTTATTAGCATCGTCACCGGGCCAAGGGCCAAGGGCCAAGGTATCTTGATAAAATTCAAGAACACCGGATCCTTCTTGGAATACTCGCTGGCGATCACTGTTTACCGCTGGATCGAGGAACCTATAAACAGACTGATATCCCGTATCTGTTCCCCCGTAAAGCGTATCGCAATTCCAGTTCGAGTTCTCTCCGGGCTCAAAGTCCACGGCTTGCGCATGCAGCGCCTGGGAAAAACCCAACGCAAAAAGCCCCGCCATCGCCAATGCGGTTGCCCCATGGAAAAATTTCTTCATTCCCAACATTATTTTTGCTCCTGAAAAATCATCGGCATGCACCGCAGCATCCGCCGCGATCGCGCGGCGGCACAGCCTTTCTTCCGGCCGATGCTCATCGGCCCGCCGCTTTTCCTGATCCCGAAAAAAAACACCGGAAAAAATTTGATTTATCTGCGATTTCATGACGAACTCCCTAAGGACTTTCACTTTCCGCGCCATACGGCCGGGGCAACATTTTGTTTTCATAGACTCTTCGGTTGGACGGGTTCCCCATCGGACGCTCCGTCTCTTAAAACTCATAAAACTTTAAACAATGCACAAAACACAGCCAGTTGTTTAAAGCGATGCAAAAACACAAACTTATCCCAAAGCACTTTTCGGCGCGATTATCTACCTTTGCGGCAACGCTCGTCAACCTGTTTTACAAACAAAAAAAACAAAATAAAATCATAGTGTTGCGATATACATGTCGCAAAAAAACATCAAAAAAAACAAAAACAATCCAAAAAGGGTAGAAATACAAGCCGATTGCAACAGGTTATTTAAAAATGTTTCTATTGACGTCATATTACGAAACACTTTTCGCCATATTGGTATAAATTTTTTGTACTATTTTCTTCCGTTTGCTTTTTTTGACGGAATATGATCAAAAATACAACAACTTGGCGACACGAATAATGCTTTAAGAATAGTTTAACAACGCCCGTACACATTCGCCATGACATCAAAAGCATTCTTTAAAACCCCACAATTCCATAAATAAACAGGAATATCGAGCGAATAAGCGTAACGTCATCCACCGCCGCATTCGGCCAAGCAATTATTTATCTTGGTGCACGAATCGTAAGGCGTGGCATGTAGGGCGGATGAGCGAAGCGTTATCCGCCTTGTCGTTTCCC
>DBDN01000089.1 GCA_002293615.1 Betaproteobacteria bacterium UBA931
GGCTATGCGCCATCATCGCCGGTGCCGGCGGCGCCGCACATTTACCGGGTATGCTCGCCTCGAAGACAACCGTACCCGTGCTTGGCGTACCCGTACAATCAAAAGCGTTGTCCGGGCTGGATTCACTGCTCTCCATCGTGCAAATGCCCAAAGGCGTTCCTGTGGCCACTTTTGCGATCGGCGCTGCCGGCGCTGCCAACGCCGCGCTTTTTGCCGTATCACTGCTCGCATTGCATGATCAAAAATTGGCAACTGCGTTGGCCGACTTTCGTAACAAGCAAACCAGCGATATTTTGAATACTCAATTACCCGACTGAATTTATCGGCCGAAAAATCTACCAAATTCAGAATATTGCTTTTAACATATTCATTTTTCTCAAGAAAATCCGTTGTCATTTTACGTAATTTACGACACCAAAAAATTTTTTGACGATTTTTATTTTTTCTTTATTTTCAAGTAATTAAATTTCTTTTAGAGACTTTGTCGAGAAGCCGATCACCGCTTTCGCATTGCTCTAACCAGCGCACTGCGGTTAGAATTCGAGTTCCTGTCTGGGTTCGCTTGGGCGGTTAGCTCAGCGGTAGAGCATTGCCTTCACACGGCAGGGGCCACTGGTTCGATCCCAGTATCGCCCACCAAAATAGAACCAAGGGCTATGTGTTTATCGCATAGCCCTTTTTTTTGCCCAACAAACCGGAATTGTTTTTTATTTTTTCAAGTACGGTGACAGCAGGCTCAACAATTGCGCAAAAATTTTCGGATTTGCCGCAATGACTTCGCCGCCGAATAAAAAATCTTCTTTGTCATGGAAATCGTTGATCAACCCGCCGGCTTCTTGCACCAGTAAGCTACCCGCCGCAACATCCCATGGGTGCAGCCCCAGTTCAAAAAAACCGTCGTAATAACCGGCAGCGACATACGCCAAATCCAATGCCGCAGCACCCGGACGACGTAAGCCCGCCGTACTGCGGAAAAGCGCCCCCATCATTTCCAGATAAGTGTTGACCGTAGTGCTTTCACGAAATGGAAAGCCGGTTCCAATGAGCGTATCGCGCAAATATATCCGGCGGGAAACGCGAATCCGGCGATCGTTCAAGAAAGCGCCGCTACCACGCGACGCCGTAAAAAGATCATTTCGAACCGGATCAAAAACCACTGCGTGCTGTACTTGATGCTGCGTTGCCAGTGCGATGGAAACGCAATACTGTGGAAACCCGTGCAGAAAATTGGCGGTGCCGTCGAGCGGATCGATAATCCATTTCTGCTCGGCCTGCGGATTGACTCCAGACGCTGTTCCTTCTTCGGCAAGAAAACCGTGCTGCGGGTAAGCGCTGTGCAAAATATCGATAATCGCTTCCTCCGCCATTTTGTCGATTTCGCTGACAAAATCGTTGTGCCCTTTGCTCTGAACCGCTAACCGCTCGATATCGCGTGAACCGCGAATAATAATATCGCCGGCGCGACGCGCGGCTTTTACAGCAATCGTAAGAATGGGATGCATAGAAATTTCTCAAATTTAATCTTCTTATTCTACCGTTTTCCCCCAATGTTGGCAGCAATAGCGCATTAAAAACATTTCATTACGTTGCCCAAAGTAACACCATTTTTCAGGGCTCTTATTTTTTTATCTTATAATTACCATGAACTGACTGAGGAAACGTCAGCAAGTGTTTTTTTCTTGGAAGGAAAAAAGGATGCGCATCGAAAACGAAATCAAGCTCGACTTCAAGGATGTACTGATCCGTCCGAAACGTTCGACAATGCATACGCGCTCAATCGTTGACACTTTGAGAGAATTTACCTTTCGTCACGTCGACTATCCTTATCATGGGTTTCCTATCATTGCCGCCAATATGGACACCATTGGTACGTTCGAAATGGCCAAAGCGCTTGCCGGTCGCAACTTTGCCACAGCGCTGCATAAACATTACGACGCCGAAGAATACATCGCCTTTTTCCGAACGTTACCCGAAAATACCGCAGTATTCTACTCGCTCGGAATCACCGAACATGATGAGGCCAAACTGGAAAAAGTCATGGGCGACCTCGATAAAAAATTACGTTATGTCTGTATTGATGTCGCAAATGGTTATACTGAAAAATTCGTCAACTTCGTCCATAAAATCCGCCAGAAGTACCCGCATATCGTGCTGATGGCAGGCAATGTCGTTACCGGCGAAATGACCGAAGAACTCATCCTTTCCGGCGCCGATATCGTTAAAGTGGGTATTGGCCCCGGTTCGGTATGTACAACACGCAAAATGACCGGTATCGGCTATCCGCAGCTTTCCGCCATCATTGAGTGCGCCGATGCCGCGCACGGATTAGCAGGACACATTTGTGCCGACGGCGGCTGCACGGCGGTCGGCGATATTGCCAAGGCGTTCGGCGGCGGTGCGGATTTTGTCATGCTCGGCGGCATGTTCGCCGGTCACGACGAATGCGGCGGCGAAACCATCGAAAAAGATGGCAAACTGTTCAAGCGCTTTTATGGTATGAGCAGCAAAACCGCGATGGATCAATATTCGGGCGGAGTCGCGCCCTACCGCGCCGCCGAAGGCAAGGAAACGCTCGTCCCCCACCGCGGGGCAGTCGAACATACTATGCTCGATATTATGGGCGGTGTTCGCTCCGCATGTACTTATGTCGGCGCCCGGCGCCTGCGCGAATTTTCCAAACGCACAACGTTCGTACGTGTCTCACAGCAGTTAAACGAAGTGTTTGGGAAAGATTGACGGCCATAAAGATTGTTGCCTTTGCCTTAAAAGCGCCCGTTGCCGCACCGCGGCAATCTCTCCCATTTCACCTCAATCACCACCATTGATAAAAATGATGCAGCGGCCCGATGCCGCTGCCGACCTCCAACTTATGCGCGTTTTCCAGCGCGCCGGTCAGCCAAATTTTGGCTTTGTGGATGGCTTCCGGCCAGTTATCGCAACGTGGCCGCAATGCCGCCAGCGCCGCCGACAGCGTACATCCTGTCCCATGCGTATTTTTCCCCATAATACGCGGTGAAATAAAACGCTTTTCACCATCGGGCGTGATCAGCCAGTCCGGGCTTTCCTCATTCTGCAAATGGCCGCCTTTCATCAGCACAGCACGCGCGCCCGCGTTGATTAACGCTTTGCCTTGCGCGCAAATCGTTTCTTCGTCATGCGCAACTTCCGTTTGCAACAACGCAGCGGCTTCGGGAAGGTTGGGCGTGATTAAATCTGCTAACGGCATTAAACGCTCGCGCATGGCACCAATGGCATCTCCGCCAAGCAAAACATCGCCGCCTTTGGCAACCATCACGGTGTCGAGCACAAACACCGGCGGGCGATAATGTTCGATGCACCGGGCAACAGTCTCGATAACATCAGTGTTGGCAAGCATGCCGCATTTCACGCTGTCAATACGAATATCGTCAAACACCGCTTCGCATTGCGCCCGGACAAAATCCGGCGCAATGGCAAGCACACCGCGCACGCCCTGCGTGTTTTGCGCGGTCAGTGCCGTAATTACCGATGCGCCGTAAGCGCCGAGCGCCGAAAATGTTTTGATATCCGCCTGAATCCCGGCGCCGCCGCCGGAATCGGAGCCGGCAATAGTCAACGCATTCACGATCATCACGCACCATCCACTTTCTCACGCAACGCGCGTGTGGCTTGCGCAGGGTTTTGTTGCCCGCAAATGGCCGACACCACAGCGATCCCTTCCACACCACATCGCAATACGTCGCCGACCGTTTCGGCCGTAATACCGCCAATGGCAACCGCCGGCAAACACTTCCGGCTGACAAGATCAGCGAGCTTTCCCAAACCCAACGCAGGCGGCGCGTTGCGTTTGGATTGTGTCGGATAAACCGGGCCGACGCCGAGATAATCAACGACATCCGGCACAGTCTTCATCTGCCCGACGTTGGATACCGACAAGCCCAGCCATTTTTTCGTTCCAATCATGGCGCGCACCGACTCAGCGGGTAAATCATTTTGCCCGATATGCACGCCATCTGCGTCAATCGCCAGCGCCACATCAACATGATCGTTGACAATCAACGGTATACAATAAGATGTTAACGCTTCTTTCAACACCAGCCCCGCTTCGTACCACTCGCGTTTTTCCATCGCTTCGGCGCGCAACTGAATCATCGTGACGCCATTTTCCGCTGCCGCCACGGCGGTAGCCACCATGCCCTTCCGGCCGCCGCACAGCACGGGATCCAAAACCAAATATAGGCTTAAATCAAGCGTGCTCATTTTCGCATTCTGTGTTCCTATACCCTGCATCTTCGTACTCCTTGAGATTATCCGGATTGATTTTATAAAGCGCATCAATGAAATATGGCACAAACGAACCCGGCCCGGCTGCGCTTTTGGCTGCAACGCCCCCTGACAAAGCGACGATAGCACAAGCCGAAGCCACGGCATCGAGCATGTGCTCCTTCTGCGCACAAAAAGCGGCGACAACGGCCGACAACGCACAACCCGTCCCCACCACACGCGTCATCAAAACATCGCCGTAAGCCAGTGACCATGTTTTCGTGCCATCGGTCACATAATCGGTTTTACCCGTCACCGCAACAATGGTTTGATTTTTCTTCGCCAACTGCCGCGCCGCCTCCAGCGCCGCCTCGGAACTGTCCGTTGAATCGGCACCCCGTCCCAAGGTATCATATCCGGTCAACGCGAGAATTTCGGAGGCATTGCCGCGAACAGCGGCAGGGCTCAACGACAGCAATTCCTGCACAAACTGGCGTCGATAACCGAGCGCGCCGACCGCAACCGGATCAAGCACCCAGGGAACTCCCGATTGATTTGCGGCGACAACTGCTGTGCGCATCGCGCGCGCGCGTTCCGGATAAAGCGTGCCGACGTTAATCAGCAGCGCGTCCGCAATCGGGGAAAATTCTGACACCTCCTGCTCGGCAACCACCATCGCCGGCGACGCGCCAATGGCCAGCACGACGTTTGCGGTAATCTCCTGCACGACTTCATTGGTCAAACAATGCACCAGCGGCGGCCTGACACGCAACTGCGCCAGACGCTCGGCGATTTTGAATAATGGGAAAGGTTCCATGTTCCTCCTACTTCTTCGATTAAGAAGCCATGCCGACGGAGGAACCGAAAATACAGCGATAGACTGTTTTCGCGACTTCCCTACGCTGGCACAACCCAGATCAGGTGTTACGGGTTTACTCTCAGCCTATATCAGGCACCCCGAGTCAGAGCAGTATTTTGAGAAGAGTTACTGATTTCGTCAAGAAAAAAGTACGCTTTTAAGCGCTGTTGGCTTCGACTAAGCCCGCCAGCATCGCGGCGCCATAGGGGATCAGATCGTCATTGAAATCATACAAATCATTGTGCAGAAAAGCATTACATCGCGTCCGGTCATTCTGCTGCCCGATGCGTAAATAAGCCCCCGGTTTTTGCAAAAGCATATAAGAAAAATCTTCCGCACCCATGGATGGCTGCAAATCGCGCACCACATTTTCCGTGCCGAAAAGCTCGGCGGCAACTTTTTCGGCAAATGCCGCTTGGCAGGCATCATTTACCGTCGCCGGATCAATACGCTCATAATCAAGCTTCGCCTCAGCGCCAAAGCCTGCCGCAACAGCGGGGATCATTTCCCGCAAACGTTTTTCAACCGCATCTTGTACCTGCGGCAGAAATGTACGCGCCGTACCGATCATGCGCGCCTTATCCGGGATCACATTCATCGCATCCATGTTGCCCGCTTCAATGCCGCAAATACTGACTACCGCTTCCTGATAAGGGTCAATATTACGCGCCACAATGGATTGTATGCCTGTAACCAAGTGGCTTGCCACCAGTATCGGATCAATTGCAAGATGCGGGTATGCCGCGTGACCGCCGCGCCCGCCAATCTCAATATTGATTCTGTCGCATGCGGCCATCACCCGGCCGGGTTGTATCGCAATTTTTCCAAACGGAAGTGTCGGCCAATTATGCAGAGCAAAAATACGGTCGATTGCAAATCGTTCAAACAAGCCGGCTTTAATCATCGCCATCGCGCCGCCCTTACCTTCTTCGGCAGGCTGAAAAATTAAATACGCGGTTCCGGAAAAATCGCGGTTTTTCTGGAGATAATGCGCACACGCCATCAACATGGCGACGTGCCCATCATGGCCGCAACCATGCATGCAACCGGGAATCTTCGAGGCATGGGTAAACGTATTGGCTTCTTGCATCGGCAATGCATCCATGTCCGCGCGCAATGCAATACCACGCATCATCGGATCGTTGCCGGAGATCACCGCGACTATACCGCCGCCAACATCATCGTGCAAATCGATTTTTAGCCCGGCAAGCAACGCCTTGATTTTTTCCCTCGTTCGGGAAAGATCAAAACCGATTTCCGGATACGCATGCAGATCGCGGCGAAAATCGGTATATGCCTGATGCCACTCCTTAATCTGGTTTATCCGTTTTTGCGCTTTCATGATTGATCAGATTTTATGTATATGATGACGTGCCGACTGCGTAGTAGCCAAACAAATACCTGCCGCCACCGAAACGTTCAGGCTTTCCACCATCCCTTGCATGGGGATGCTGATCGTACGATCGCAGTGCTCGCGTGTTAAACGACGCAACCCATGCCCTTCCGCGCCCAACACCCATGCTGCCGCACCGGTCAGCTCCGCATCGTATAAATTTTCGCCGCCAACATCCGCCGCCAAGCACCAAACATCGTGTTTTTTGAGTTGCTCCAATGTCCGCACAAGATTGGTCACGGTAATAATCGGCACCGTATCCGCAGCGCCGCACGCCACTTTCGCAACCGTCGCATTCATACATGCCGAACGGTCTTTCGGCAAAATCAACGCATCCACGCCAAAAGCGTCGGCGCAGCGCAAACACGCGCCCAAGTTGTGCGGATCGGTGACGCCATCAAGCACCAACAATAACGGTTTATCGCGAACCTCCAGAATTTCGTCAAGATCGGCACGCGGCGGTTCGTCGCGGGCAAATGCAACCACACCTTGATGATTCGCCTGTTTTGCCAGCTGATCGAGCCGTCGATAATTCGTCGCCTGCACCGCGCATCCGGCAAGCTCGGCACGAGAAAGCAAATCATGTAAACGCGCGTCCTGACGCGCTTCGTCAAAAAAAATTGTCTGAATACTCTCGGGTTGTTGCCGCAATCGCACCATGAGCGCATGAAAACCAAACAGAATTTTATTGTTCCCGTTTTTTTTCATGACCCTAAATTGTTTCCATGATGAAAATGAGAAAAAACACCCGACAACAGCCGTTGATATCGACTATGCCGGATTAAATCACATAAAAAAGAATACAAATAAAATGCGCGACACTTCCAGCAAGCACAAAAAGATGCCAAATACCGTGACCGTGGCGAATCTTTTCATCAAAGATGTAGAAAATGATTCCACTTGTGTAGAAGAAGCCACCGAGTACCAGCCAGACAAGACCGAATAGCGGCAACGCACCGATCAACGGTTTCATGGCGATCACAATCAACCAGCCCATGATCACATAAATCGGCAAAGACAATACGCGCGTTTTCTTACCAAGCAACCATTCCTGTGCAATCCCCAAAACAGCAAGCCCCCAGTTGATACCGAAAATCGTCCAGCCCCACGCACCGTGTAACGTGACCAACGTAAACGGCGTGTAACTTCCCGCGATCAAAAAATAAATGGCACAGTGGTCAAAGCGCTGAAAAATACTTTTCAGCCGCCCGCGAAAAGAATGGTAAAGCGTTGAAATAACGTAGAGCGTAATCAATGTGCTACCGTAAACACTGGCGGCAACAATCTGCCGAACCGTACCCTCGAGGCTGGCAAACGTGATAAGCAACGCGGTTCCGCACACTGCAAACACCGCACCGACGAGATGACTAATAGCGTTAAAACGCTCTCCGTAATACATGATCGCCAAGAAATGCTTAAAGCATCAACAAATGATATGGTTAAAAGAAAATTGTTTTCGATAATATTGTAGCGCTTTTTTATATACAGAAAGGAGTTGTTGACATGAAATTATATTTCTCCCCCGGATCCTGCGCGCTGGCGGTTCATATTGCCCTGGCGGAATCGGGGCTTCCCTACGAAGCCGAGGCCGTCAACCTGCGCGAGAACCCGCACACAACAGCCGGCGGCGTCGTTTATACAACGATAAATCCTAAAGGCTACGTTCCCGCCTTGCTACTCGACAATGGCGAAATTCTCACCGAAGGGCAAGTGCTCCTTCAATACATTGCCGACCAGGTGCCGGAAAAACAGATTGCACCTGCGGCAGGTACACTTAAACGTTACCGTATGATGGCGTGGCTGTCGTTTATTTCTTCCGAAGTTCACAAAGCTTATAAACCGCTATGGATACCCACTGCCAGCGCCGAAAAGAAAGACGCGGCATGGGCAGTGCTTTCACAGCGCTTTGAATATATCAATCATGAACTCGGTAATCGTGAGTACCTGCTTGGATCGTTTACCGTTGCTGATTGTTATCTTTATGTAGTACTCACGTGGGCAGACAGGCTCAAACGTTCGACCGACGCTTGGCCCGATTTGCAGGCATTCGTGAAACGCATGAACATCAGGCCTTCGGTACAAAAAGCACTAAAAGAAGAAGGTCTGATTTAATGACCGTGATAAATCCCGAGGACAGTATAAATGCTGTCTTCGGGATGACTCATCGCACCAACCGCATCGGCCGCAAAACCCCATCGCTCGCCGAAGCGATACCGATCAATGTTTGCATGTGATATACCGCACAAACGGGAAGCACCGTACTCAACGGCAAACCGGTTTCACGCAAATTAATACGCTGCCCGCACAAAAAACGCTGCGCCAACTCTTGCCCAATTTCGATACGGGGCTGTCCGGTCACCAACGAATCCATCGGCAATAACGCTGCGTCGCGTTCCTTTTCATCAAGCAAAAACAATGCTTCGAGTGTATGCGCCTGCGCCAGCGTAAATGTACCGCTCTGTGTTCGACGCAAGCCTGTTAAATATGCGCCGCAACCCAGCGCGTTACCGATATCTTCGGCAAGCGCCCTGATATAAGTACCTTTGCTGACTTGGGCATCCAATACCAGTACCGGCAACGAAAAATCGACAAGTCCTAAAGAAAAGACTTCTATCGCTCTTGCCTCGCGTGGAATATCAATACCGGCACGGGCATAATCGTAATACGCTTTGCCTCGATATTTAAGCGCGGCGAATTTTGGGGGGATTTGCGCTTGCTTGCCGGTAAATTGGCGCAAGACCTCTTCAATCTTTTCTCTGCCGATGCATGCCAACGCCTGATCATCGCAACGTGAAACGATCTCGCCTTCGGCGTCACCCGTCGTCGTCGCAATGCCGAGTTGTATCGTGGCACGATAAGCTTTATCCGCATCCAAAGAAAAACGAGACAGTTTGGTCGCCTCGCCGAACGCGATCGGCAATAATCCTGAAGCAAATGGGTCGAGTGTGCCCAAGTGCCCCGCTTTTTCCGCCTGAAAAAGACGTCTTACTTTTTGCAATGCCTGATTGGAACTGATACCCTCGGTTTTGTCGAGCAACAAAACACCGTCAACGCGTCGCCATGAGCGCCTTTGTTTCATTATTATTTTTGTGTTTCGCTTTCTTCCCGATTGTCCGGATTCTCAAGCGCAACCGCTTCGTCAATCAGCCGCGACATCGCCATACCCCGCTCAATCGATTTATCGTAGATAAAATGCAATTGCGGCACGGTGTAGCTGTTCAAACAACGCGCAATTTCCGAACGAAAAAAACCAGCCATCCGTGCCAATGACTGCTCTGCCTCTTCCGCGCTATCCATTCCAGCCATATGCGTAAAATATACTTTGGCATGCGCAAGATCGTTGGTAACGTCAACACCGGTGATCGTCACAAAACCAATACGCGGGTCTTTCACCTGTTCGCGTAAAATCTCACTCAACTCACGTTGAATCTGATCACCGATGCGGCGAATGCGGGCTGTATTTCTCTTCATGAACAATAACTCTTTATCCGCGCCTACCTACTCTCTGAAAAATGATTGCTCAAAATTCCCGATAGCCGATAAAACAAATATTTTCAAAGCGCAATATTAAAGCGTCCTCGCCACCTCGACCACCTGATATACCTCAATCTGATCGCCCTGCTGGATATCGTTGAAATTCTTCACCGATAAGCCGCATTCAAAGCCTGCTTTGACTTCTTTGACATCGTCCTTGAAGCGTTTCAATGAATCGAGCTCACCATCGTGAACCACAACGTTATCGCGTAAAACACGTACATGCGCACCGCGCTGCACCACGCCCTCAAGCACATAGCAACCGGCAACCGCCCCTACTTTCGGCACCCGGAACACTTCGCGAACATCGACAAGACCCAGTTGTTGCTCGCGCTTTTCCGGAGACAGCAGCCCGGAAAGCGCGGCTTTAACATCGTCAGCCGCCTCATAGATAATATTGTAATAACGGATCTCGATATCGCTTAGTTCGGCCAGCTTTCTCGCCGAAGCATCGGCGCGAGTGTTAAAACCGATCACCACTGCTTTGGAGGCAATGGCCAAGTTAATATCGGATTCGGTGATGCCGCCCACCGCCGCGTGGACGATTTCGATTTTGACTTCATCGGTTGAAAGCTTGAGTAAAGTCTGTTGCAACGCCTCGTAGCTGCCCTGAACATCGGCCTTGATGATAAGCGGCAAGCGCTTGATCTCGTTTTCGCCGGCATTTTCAAACATGCTTTCAAGCTTCGCCGCCTGTTGCTTCGCCAAACGCACATCGCGGAATTTGCCCTGGCGGAACAGCGCTACTTCACGAGCGCGACGTTCATCACTCAACACCAGTAAGTCCTCGCCGGCCATCGGCACATCCGACAAGCCTTGAATTTCAACAGGGATTGCCGGACCGGCTTCGTCGGTGGGCTTGCCGTTTTCATCAAGCATCGCACGCACGCGCCCAAACGCCGCGCCGATCAACACCACATCGCCGCGTTTCAAAGTACCCGATTGAACAAGCACGCTGGCCACCGCGCCGCGCCCTTTGTCAAGACGCGATTCGATCACAATTCCCTTTGCTGGCGCATCACGCGGCGCTTTCAGTTCAAGCACCTCCGCTTGCAGCAATACGGCATCCAGCAGCGCATCAATGCCTTGCCCCGTTTTGGCGGACACTTCGATAAACTGCACATCGCCGCCATATTCTTCGGGAATCACATTTTCCACAACCAATTCCTGCTTGACGCGCTCGGGATTTGCCTCGGGCTTATCGATTTTATTGACCGCAACCACGATCGGCACATGGCCGGCGCGCGCATGGGCAATTGCTTCTTTGGTTTGCGGCATCACACCATCATCAGCGGCAACAACCAGAATCACGATATCGGTTACTTGTGCGCCACGCGCCCGCATTGCGGTAAACGCTTCGTGCCCAGGCGTATCCAGAAAAGTAATCGTACCTTTCGAGGTTTCAACATGATACGCGCCGATATGTTGGGTAATGCCGCCTGCTTCACCGCTGGCAACCCGCGAACGACGAATGTAATCGAGCAGCGACGTTTTGCCATGGTCAACGTGCCCCATTACCGTAACCACCGGCGGGCGCGGCAGCAATTCGGCATCATGCGCGCTCTGTGCCTCATCCGCCATCAGCAACGCATCCGGATCGTCAGGCTGAGCGGCGATTGCTTTATGCCCCATTTCCTCGACGATAATCATCGCTGTTTCCTGATCGAGCATCTGGTTGATCGTCACCATCATGCCCATTTTCATCAATCCTTTAATTACTTCCGCCGCCTTTACCGACATTTTGTGCGAAAGATCAGCAACGGTAATCGTTTCCGGCACCACCACATCGCGTACCATCGGCATTACCGGTGTTTCGATCAATACACTTTCTTCCTTATCGCCGCGACGTTTGCCGCCTTTGGCACCACCACGCCAAGTTGCCGCGCTACCGCCGCGCGGGCGCAAACCCACATTGCGCCGCTCGCTTTCACGATCCATGACAAGTTCGCGCACGTTACTTTTCTTGTCTTTCTTGCCGTCCTTCTTGCTGTCTTTGCTGTCCTTTTTTCCTTCCGGACGATGCAATGTGCCTTTAATGCTCTTTTTCTCTTTCTTCTCTTTTTCTTTCGCCTGCGCAAGCTTTTCCGCCGNNGTTTTTTCTTCGGCTTCGCGTACTTTCTTTAAGCGCCGTGCCTCGGCAAGCTCCTGTTTACGCCGCAAGTCTTCCTGCTGACGGGCAATCAACTCTTTCGAGCGCCGTTCTTCCTCTTCGCGCGTTCTGCGCTCTTCATCGGTCAGCACCGGCTGCGGCACCGCAATAATCTGGGAAATAGTTTCTTTCCCGGTCGTCGTCTCTTTCTTTTTCTTTGCCG